>DATFSP010000001.1:0-15007 GCA_035262545.1 Rhizomicrobium sp.
TCAAGGCGGCGGCGTTGCTCAGGCCGCGCCCGATCACGGACCGTATTGCCCGTGCGCGCGAGAGATTGACCAATTTAGAGGATCGGACGTCACGGTGCGGGCGCGTTCATCTTACCAAGGACCGGGCGCGCGTGGACGCCTTGGCCCGGATATTGGAAAGCATTTCTTATCGCGCCGTGCTGGAGCGCGGCTTTGCGTTGGTCAAGGGTGCGGACGGCAAGCTTCGCCGCCGTGCTGCGCAGATCAAACCAGGAGAATCTCTGCGCTTGACCTTCGCGGATGGCGAAAGAGGTGTGTTGGCTGAAGCCGCGCCCAAACCTCGCGGCAAAACGCCGGGTGGCGATCAAGGGAGCCTATTCTAAGGTTAAAATAGTTGAGGACCGAATTATGAACCGCGTGGAACGCGAAAAAGGCGAAGCGAAATTGCGCTTTCTGGATGGCGACTTCGAGGTTCTGCAGCCCGGCGCCTATGTCGTGTGCGCGGTGACGGGCGCGCAAATCCCCTTGGACGCTTTGCGTTACTGGAGCGTGGATTTGCAGGAAGCCTATGCAAGCCCCGCCATCGCCACCAAGCGGATGCAGGAAAAGGGTTTCGTTCCTTGATCTCTCGCCGCCGTTTCGTGGCCACCGGATTGGCCTTGGTTGCCGTGCCCGTATGGGCTTCGGGCGGTCGGCTGGTGATCAAGGGCACGATGGAGCAGGGCACCTTGGCTCTGGGCTATGCCGAACCTGGCGCCACCGCCACCGTGGACGGGGAAAAGTTGCGCATGTCGCCCGAAGGGGTGTTCGCGTTCGGCTTCGCCTATGACCAGACCAAGCCCTGCGAGATCTCCGTTACCTGGAAAGATGGCGGTAGAGAAACCCAATCCTATGCGCCCACGGTACGGCAATATGAGATACAGCGCGTCAACGGCCTGCCGCAGGAAACCGTCACGCCGCCGCCCGAAGTCCTGGCCCGCATCAAGAAGGAAGCTGAGAATATTTATATCGCGCGCCAGCGCGACACGGCGGGCAACGATGATTTCCTCTCCGGTTTCGACTGGCCTGCGCCTGGCGTCGAAAGCGGCGTATTCGGCAGCCAACGCATCGACAATGGTGTCCCCATGGCGCCCCATTTCGGCGTGGACATGGCGGCGCCGACCGGAACGTCCATCCATGCGCCGGCCGATGGAATGGTCGCCATCTCCGACGATTACTACTTGGATGGCGGTTTTACCCTGATTGATCATGGACACGGCGTTTCCACCTGCTATCTCCATCAATCCAAAAGACTGGTGGCCGCCGGCGACGTTGTAAAACGCGGACAATTGATCGGTGCCATCGGCCAGACTGGCCGTGCCACCGGCCCGCATCTCCATTGGGCGATGAACTGGTTTGAAGTGAAGCTGGACCCGTCGCGCTCAACACGGAAGCCCAAACCAGATCCGGTTTAGTGCGGGGTTCGGGCTATCCGCTCGCGCGGCCCTCGCCTTACAGTCCATCGAATTGGCGAGTGTTTTTTTTGCGGCTTGGCACGCCCTCAATCGGCAATAGCTTTGGCTTTGGCCAAATCGCGCTCAGTCGGCCAACGCCGGTGAATCCATAGCCATTGCGAGGGATCGGCGCGCACCATTTCCTCGAGCCGCAAATTGATTGCCGCCGTCATGGCCATCACATCGTCCCGATGGTCTCCACTGGGCGTGAATTCCAGCGGCGGATGCATGGTGACGCGAAAGCGGGCGCCGCCCAATCTTGTGATGGACGCGAACACGATCGGCACTTTTAGCTTGAGCGCAAGCATTGCAGGCGTTGGCGTGGTCATGGCGTCGCGGCCGAAGAAGGGCGCTGCCACCCCCTCGTTGGTTTTCTGGTCTACCAGAAGCAGGATGGCTTTGCCGGCCCGCAGCGACGAGAAGATGCGTCTGGCGCCATTGAACTTGCTGATGTGATCGGCCAAGCCCTTCTTGGCCCGTGCCCGCGCAATATAGCGGTCCACATAGGGATTGTTGGGCGGCCGGTAAACGATGGCGCCATCCAATCCGAACCGCGCGGCGGCGATTCCCCCGACCTCCCAGTTGGCGAAATGGCCGGATAAAATCAACACGGGCTTGCCGCGCATTTTCTCCGCCACTTCGTCATTCTTTATCATGATGCGGGGATCGGCCCCATAAAGGTCGAATTTATCAAGATGCGCATATTCCGCCACCGTGCGCCCCAAATTATCCCACATGTCCCTGAGAATGGCGTCGACCTGGACAGAGGATTTTTCCGGAAAGGCGTTGGTGAGATTCTCCCGCGCCGTTTGCGTCACGCGTGTGCGGGCGAAAATGTTGCGGCCGATGAAGCCGCCCAGCGCCGAAGCTGCGTCCAGCCCCATGGCGCGAAAAAGCCCCATGAAGGCTAAAAAAAGCGCCGCCTCCGCGCGGTAGCGCAGCTTGAGAGGCAAGGGCAGGGAGGGCTTGGCCATGATCTGTTGGCGCTAACCCGGGCAATTGGACCTGTCAAGCAATCCGGTCGAGCAGGTTATCCAGCGTTGCAGGCTCTTCGAACTCGGCGCGCACTTTCAACACCGCGATGCCGGCGCGGTCTTGCCGCTTCAGACGAACGAAATCCTTCTCCGTAGTGACCAGTTGCGCGCCGCCGGCCCGCGCCTTCAAAGCGGCCAACTCGCCGTGCCGGAAGGGGTAATGGTCGGCGAAGAATTGCGCGCCCGTCACGATTGCGCCCGTGGCTTCCAGCGTGGCCACGAATTTATCCGGCCGCCCGATGCCGGCAAAGGCAAAAACTGGCCGGTCCCTCAGGGTCATATCGTCCGCAATAAGCCGCGCGCGCAAGACGGGACCGATAAAGGATCCAAAATTGGGTTCGCCGTGGCCGACCACGATTACCGCGTCGGCGCGGTCCAAGCCCTGTCGCACCCCTTCGCGCAGCGGGCCCGCCGGAATCATCCGCCCATTGCCGAAGCCTGTCTCCCCATCCACAACCACCAGGGAGAGATCCTTGGCCAGAGCGAAATTCTGGTGTCCGTCATCCATTACGATCACGCCGGCGCCACGCGCCGTGGCGAGCCTGGCACCTTTGGCGCGGTCGCGCGCCACAATGGAAGGCGCCATCTGCGCCAGGAGCAATGCCTCGTCACCTACCCGTTCCGCGCTATCATTCGCCTTGACCTCAACCGGTCCCGTCTCACTGCCGCCATAGCCGCGGGTGAGGAAAAAGACGTTTTGTCCTTTCGTTTTGAGCTTGGCGCCGATAGCCAGCGCGATGGGGGTCTTACCGCTTCCTCCAGCCGTGAGATTGCCTACGCAGATGACACGCGCCGCAGCGCGATAGGGTCGCGCATGGCGCGCTTTCCAGGCGACGCTCAAACCATAGAGCGCGCCTAAAGGCGTGAGCAATTGAGCTGCGGCGCTGTCGCGGCTCCAAAACTCAGGCGCGCGCATCTTGACCGAGAAGCGTGTCGAGGGCGGCAATCGTCTTTTCCACTGCGCCGGCCAGTGTCGCCGCGCCGCTGGCCGCAGCCTGACCGGCGGCGCGAGCGCTTTCCGGATTCAGAAAGAGCCGCTTGGCCTCGCGTGCAATGTCGCTCACATTATTGACGCTGCCGAAATTTTGCGCGCCGAGCACCGCGTCGAACGCCTGGGCCGAGTTGGCCCGCGACGGTCCCGTCAGGACGGCGCAATGAAGGCAAGCGGGCTCCAGCGGATTATGGCCGCCCATCGGCACCAGGCTGCCGCCTAAAAAGCAGAACGGCGCTAGTCGGTAGAAGAGGCCAAGTTCGTTCAAAGTATCGGCGATGTAGATCGATGTGCCGGCCGTCAGGGCTTCACCCGCGGCCCGGCGTGCCACCGGCCGGTCGCCGCACAGCATGGCGATGTTGCGGCCCCGTTCCACATGGCGCGGCACAATGATGGTGAGAAGATCCAGGAAATCGCTACGCAGAAGATCATGGGCGGGCAGTATGGTCTCATCCTCGCCCGGGTGGGTCTGGGCCGCCAGCAGCACCGGACGGGTGCCGATCGCGTTTTTCATCGCTTGCAGCTGAGCCGGATCACAGCCGAGCGGCGCGGCGTCGGCCTTGAGGCTTCCCGCGACCATCACCCTGGGTGCGCCCAACGCGTCAAAACGAGCGGCGAATTTCTCGTCCTGGGCCAACACGACGTCGAAGGCGCCTAGAAGCGCCTGCGCCATTCTCGGTGCCCATTGCCAGCGCACTGCCGAACGTTCCGAAATGCGTGCATTGATCAGGGCCAACTTAACGTCACGGGCCTTGGCCTCCAGGAGGAGCGTGGGCCAGAGGTCCGACTCCACAAACAGGCCGGCCACAGGCCGCCAGTGATCCAGAAAGCGCGCGACAGCGCGGGGCATATCCAACGGCACATATTGATGGATGGCGCCAACGGGCAAGCGCGCGGCCATTATGGCGGCGCTGGTGACGGTGCCGCTGGTCACCAGAACGGGATGCCCTCTTGACAACAACTTTTCGATCAGGGGCAGGGCCGCCAGGCTCTCCCCCACGCTGGCGCCGTGAATCCAAATCAGGCGTCCCTGGGGCCGTGACCTGCTGGCGGCGCCTAGGCGCTCATGCATCCGAGCTCGTTCTTCTTTACCCCGCGCGGCTCGTTCAGAGAGAAGAAGCGGCGCCAACGGCGTGGCCGCCGCGCCCAGCCATCGCCATGCGCGAATTGTCAGCGGCACTGACGCCATCAACTCACGCCTTCGTCGGCGAGATTATGGCGGTAGAGCAACGCATAGAGCCCACCCTTGGTCAGCAACGCCTGGTGCCTGCCCGACTCCGCTACCCGGCCTTTGTCCAGCACGAAAATCTGATCGGCGTCGCGCACGGTGGACAGCCGATGGGCGATCACGATGGTTGTGCGTCCCTTCGAGAGCCGTGCCAGGGCATCCTGCACTTGGCGTTCGCTTTCCGCGTCGAGCGCCGATGTGGCTTCGTCCAGAAGCAAGATAGGAGCGTTGCGCAACATTGCCCGGGCGATCGCGATGCGTTGGCGCTGGCCGCCCGACAATTTGAGACCGCCTTCGCCCACGCGCGTTTGATATCCTTCCGGCAGTTCGGAAATGAAATCATGGGCGGCCGCATCGCGCGCGGCGCGTTCGATTTCGGCCTGGGTGGCGCCGGGCCGCCCCAGTGCGATATTGTCCAGCACGCTTTCGTCGAACAGCACCGCCTCCTGCGTCACCACACCGATGGCGGCGCGCAATGACTCCAAGGTCACATCCTGGACATCCTGGCCGTCGATGGCGATGCGCCCGCCATCGCGATCGTAGAAACGCAACAAAAGATTGAAGATGGTGGTCTTGCCCGCCCCGGAAGGCCCCACCAACGCGACTTTGCTGCCGGGCGGGATGTGGAACGTGACCTCGTCCAAAATGGCGGCATCCCCGTCATAGCCGAAGCGCACACTCTCAAAACTGACTTGACCCCCATTACGCTGCACATGGAGCGCCCGGGCGCCGGGACGGTTCACGATAGCGGGCCTGGCGTCGATGGCGGCGAACATGCGGTGGGCCGCAGCAATGCCCGCCGAGGCGGTGGGCCAGAGCTGACTGAGATTGCGAACCGGCTGCTGGGCCAGCAGCAATGCAGCGATGAAACCCACGAAGGTATTCAAGGTAAGTTCGCCATGCAGCATCTGCCAGCCGGCGAAAAAAAGCACGATGGCGATCACGACGCCGGTGAAAATATCTGTCAGCGGCGCCGCGGCCGCCCGCAGCCTAACCGCCTTCAGCAGGGTCTTGAGCCGTGCTTTCAACCGTGAGTCCACCCGGGCGACGCTGTGTGCTTCGAGGCCGTAGGCCTTGATGATGCGCCGTCCATCCATCGCTTCGGACAGGGTGACCGAGAGATCGCCGGTCTCGCTCATGCCGCGCGTCGCCGCGCGCCGCATGGAGCCGCCCAGCCGCTCCATCACCCAAGCCACCGCTGGCAGCGCCAAGAGGGATATCAATCCCAATTGCCAGTCGCTGGCGAGTACGATGGCGATATAGACGAGAAGCTGCACGAGCTCGAGAAAGATGGCGGCCACGCCCTGGGTTAAGGCGTCGCGCATCAAGGTGGCGTCATAAAGGAAGTTCGACACGAACTGGCCGGAATGCACCGCATTGAGATCGGCCAGGTCGCGCCGGATCAGCCGCCCGAACATATCGCTTTGCGCCCGGGCCACCGCGCGTTCCGCCACCGAGTCGATCAGCATGCGGCCAAAGAAGAAGCTCGCGCCGCGTAGCGTCAGGATGCCAAAAGCCATGAGCGAAAGCGGCAGCAAAAGTCCCGCCTGGTGCCGCAAGAAGACTTGCTTGGTGACGCTGTTGAGCAGCCAGGGGATGCCTCCGCCCATCGCCGAAGTGAAAAACATACAGAGGATCGCGAGCAGCAGAACGCCCCACTGGCCCTTCACATAATCCGCGAGCAGTCGGCGGATGGCGGCGGCTGTACCGGCGTCTCGCAAGGCAGGGTGGGTCATGGGCCGCCCTTTAGCACGGGTTCCGCGCTCCGGCGAGTGGCAAATGCCTGATCCGTCAAAGGCTTATTGCCTGTCGGCGAAGTCCGGCTCCATCAGTCTGTGAATATGGACGACAAAATAGCGCATCTGGGCATTGTCAACGGTTCCCTGCGCCTTGGCGGCCCAGGCCCGGCGAGCTTCGGCGAAATTGGGATAGATGCCAACAATGTCCAGCTTGGAAAGATCCTTGAACTCGATGCCGTCGGGAGAGGCAAGCTCGCCCCCAAACACCAAATGAAGCAATTGCTTAGGGGTGGAAGTGGTCAATTGCTACTCCCGGGTAAAACGACGGGCGTCCTTTAAAGGGAATCGCTGCGCGCTTTAAGCGAATTCTTTGCCGCGAGTTCTGCCAGAAGGGGGCCGATCAGCCCCGGCCCAGCGGCGATAGTGGGGCCTTGGATTGCCAGGGGGCCATTGTAGCCCAGCTGGGCGCCGTCGGCGCCCGCTAGCGTGCCACCGGCCTCAGCCAGGATCACATCGGCTGCCGCCAAGTCCCAATCACGCTTAATCGTTAGACTGATCATGGCGTCGAACTTGGCCATAGCCACGAGCGCAATACGATAGGCTATCGAACTGAAACTCTCGATCTGCATCGGTGGCCATTCCGAGAAGAATTTCTTGTCGGCCAGAAGGCGCAAGCCCGGAATCGTGTCTACGGATCCGACGCGAATTGACTGGCCGTTAAGCTGCGCACCTCCGCCCGTCACGGCGGTGAAACATTCATCCTGGGCCGGATTGAGTACAACGCCGGCAACGGGACGGCCGCTCTCGACGATGGCTGCGCAAATAGTGAATTGCGGACGGCCTTTCATGAAGGCGACGGTGCCGTCGATGGGATCCACCACGAAGATGCGATTCTTTTTCAGCCGCGCGGGATCATCCACGCTCTCCTCCGACAGCCAGCCATAATCCGGCCGGCCCCGGTGCAATTCCGTCTTGAGGAAATTGTCGATCGCCAAATCGGCTTCGGTGACCGGGCTGCCGCCTTCCTTATTCCAGCGTCTGTAGCTGCCGCAAAAATATTGCATCGCGATCTTGCCTGCGTCGCGCACGCGGCGTTCCAGAAGGGTCAGGTCTCCTTCAAGATCCGGCAATCGTCATGCCTTCGATGCGGCAGGTGGGAGCATTCGTGCTATAGCGGAATTCCAGATCGTCGGCGGGCGTCAACTGACGGAACATCTCCTTGAGATTGCCCGCGATCGTGACTTCCGAAACAGGAAACGAAATCTCGCCATCCTCGATCCAGAAACCGGCGGCGCCGCGACTATAATCGCCTGTGACGCCACTCACGCCCATGCCCATCAACTCGGTGACATAAAAGCCTTGTCGGATGTCCGCGATCAAGGCTTTGGGAGTGAGTTTCCCAGCCTCCATGTAAAGATTCGTGGCGGAGGGCGACGGCGGCCCACCCGTGCCGCGAGCCGCATGCCCGGTGGTAGAAAGGCCGAGCTGTCGGGCGCTGGCGCAATCCAAGAGCCAACTGGTCAGCACACCCTTGTCGATCAACGAGCGCCTGGCATTGGCCACACCTTCGCCATCAAAAGGCTTGGAGCGCAAACCGCGCCGCCGATGGGGATCATCGATTACATGCACATGGGGTGCGAAGATTTGCGCTCCCATGCGATCCTTGAGGAACGATGTGCCGCGCGCCACGCTGGTGCCGGAAATGGCGTTCGCGAAATGGCCCAGCAACCCGCCCGCTTCGCGGGGATCGAACACCACGGGGGCACTTTGGGATTTCACTTTGCGGGGATGAAGCCGGCGCACGGCTTTCTCACCCGCGCTTTTGCCGATCGCTTCGGCGCTCTGCAAATCGCTGGCATGACGGGCACTGGCGTGATCGTAGTCGCGCTCCATGCCGGTGCCTTCACCGGCCAGCACAGCTACGCCGATACTATGGCTGGTGCCGGCATAGCGGCTGAAAAAGCCTTCGCTGGTCGCGAGTGCGATGCTCATGCGAGAGAAGCCGGCGCCGCCGCCCTCGGAATTGGTGACGCCCTTGACCGCCAGGGCCGCCTGTTCGGCGCCACGGGCCCGCTCGACCAGTATCTCGGCAGCGGGCTCGCCCTTGTCTTCCAGATCCAGGTCGGGAATGGCGCGGGCCAGAAGGTCGCGCGGCGCCAGTCCGGCGAAGCGGTCCTCGGGCGCAAGTTTGGCCATGGTGATGGCGCGCTCGGGTAGGGCAGCAACCGCGTCAGAAGAAAAGTCGCTCGACGAGATCATCGCCACGCGATTGCCGACAAAGACGCGTAGCCCCAGATCGGCGCTTTCGCTGCGCTCCACATCCTCCAAGTTTCCCAGGCGATACGAGACGCTGGTGGAGACATTTTCCACGAGCAGAGCATCGGCTGCATCCGCGCCTTGCCGTCTCGCGGCGGCAATGATGTTGTCGAGGATGGTCTGGGGATCGCGGGCGGTGGGCATGGCACTCCGATGCCGCAAACTATCAGGGCCGTCAAGCCGGGCCGCGCTATTCCTTATAGCGAAACAGGGCGGACTCGCCCAAAACGGCATCGGTAATGTAGAGCCGCTTTTCCTTGGCCGCGAAATAGACGTGCAGATGACGCAGAACATCCATGCCGATGATCACATCCGGTATGGAAAGGCTCTCCAATTCCGGCTCGGTAATTGGGCCCGCGGATTGGAACATGCGGCTGCCGGACAGCGGCATGTGCGATGGCGCCAGCAGCAACAGGGACCGCGGCCGATCATGGACAGCCACCTGGTTGGGCAGGAGATAGACTTGCAAATTCGAGACCTCGACGCCTTCGAAGGTAAGCTTGTCGAAGAGATGGCGATAAAGCGTGATGCTTTTGTCGCCATTGGTCTCGACCGAAGGGGTGACGCTGGGCGATGATGGGGTGAGCCCGAACAACTGGTTCGCCACTCCCATGTTCATCACCGTAAATTGCGAGCCAGTGTCCATCACCGCATTCAATGGGTGTCCGTCCACCATCACCGGAATGATGATCAGGTTATGACTTTCTGTGATGGGCACTCTCGCGATGCGATCTGCTGGCCAATAAATCACCCTGCCTTCGCAGTGGTCGGGCGAAAACGTGGTGAGACGCCGGGCGCCGAAATCCATATCGATATCGTCGCCGGGGAAAAGATCGGTTGCCAACAATCCGTCATAGGGCAATGAGGTGCCAAGGTCGGGATTAGGGGCGACCGCCATCGGCACTTCGCGTTCGTTCTGAACACCCAGGGTGAATTTTGGTATCGTGGCCTCGGCACTGGAGGCATTGCCGGCCAGGTCGCGCAGCCGCTGGTCGCTATGGTGCTGCGGCAAATCCAGTCCATCAGCGGTGGCGCGGGAAATCTGGCTGACCAGGCCGCCTGTATCGAGCAGGAGCTTCTTGTCGGCATTGTCGATCTTCACGGGCACGACCATCACGGTGCGGTCGGTCGTGGCCTGCATCTGGACGGAATTGAGGATGCGCAAACTGGGGATGCAGTCGTCGGCGCGCGCAGGCCCTGCAAGAAGCAAAGCTGCCGCCGTGGACAGGTATGCCAGAAATTTGGAAGCGTTCCTCACCATGCCATCATAGGCGCGGCCGCGGTCTGGTGCAAAGACGGGACGGCGTAAGCTATCACTGCCGCTGCCGGTTCAAAAATCTATCGCGGCCAGACCGGCTTGCCGCTGCCGGGAAGGCCGAAGCTGGGCCATTTCTCGGTGACCGTGCGGATCACCTCCTCGTCCATCGCGATCTTGCGGCCCCATTCGCGGTGAGTTTCGGGCGGGAGTTTGTTGGTGGCGTCGAGTCCGACCTTGGAGCCAAGACCTGACTCCGGTGAGGCGAAATCCAGATAGTCGATAGGTGTGTTTTCGATCAAGGTGATATCGCGCGCCGGATCCATGCGGGTGGAGACCGCCCACATCACATCTTTCCAGTCGCGCGCATTGATGTCGTCATCGACGACGATCACCCATTTGGTGTACATGAATTGGCGCAGATACGACCATACCGCCATCATCACGCGCTTGGCGTGGCCGGGAAATGCCTTCCTCATGCTGACCACGGCAATCCGATAGGAACAACCTTCCGGTGGCAACCAAAAATCCACGATCTCAGGAAATTGCTGGCGGATCAGCGGAACGAAGACTTCGTTCAAGGCTTCGCCCAGGATGGACGGTTCGTCCGGCGGCCGGCCCGTATAGGTGGAAAGATAGATGGGGTCGCGCCGCATGGTAATGGCGGTGACGTTGAAGACGGGGAATTGCTCCACCGAGTTGTAATAGCCAGTGTGATCGCCATAGGGACCTTCGTCGCGATAGTCCGAGAGCGATACTTCGCCCTCGATCACGATCTCTGCTTCCGCAGGCACCTTGAGCGGCTGCGAGACGCAATCGGCGAGCGCCATCGCCTGGCCGCGCAGCAATCCTGCGAATTGATATTCGGACAATGTCTCCGGCACGGGCGTAACCGCCGCCAGGATGATGCCGGGATCGGCGCCCAGCACGGCCGCGGCAGGAAGGGGTGCCGTTTTCTCTTTCGCCCAACGCTGGTGATGTTGGGCGCCGCCCCGATGCTTGAGCCAGCGCACGATGGTCTGGCTCTTGTTAAGCACCTGCATGCGGTAGATGCCAAGATTGTAATTGTCCTCGCGGGCATCGCCCGGGCCCTTTGTCACTACCAGCGGCCATGTGATCAGCGGCGCCGGCTCGCCGGGCCAGCAGGTTTGTATCGGCAACCGGCTCAGGTCGATCTCGGAGCCGCGCCAGACAATCTCCTGACATGGCGGATTCGAAACAGCCTTGGGTTTCATCGCCAGCACGGTCTTTACCAACGGCAAGAGCGATGCGGCCTCGCGCAGCGAGCGGGGCGGCTCCGGCTGGCGCAACTGTGCCAGCAGCTCGCCCACTTCGCGAAGATCCAGCGACGTGGTCCGCTCATGATCGCCCATGGTGACGCCCATAGCCACGCGCTTGACCGTGCCGAACAGATTGACCAGCACGGGCATGGACGAGGGTGAACCGTCTTCTTTCACCGTCTTTTCGAAGAGGACCGCGGGCCCCTTTTCCGCGATCAGCCTGGTCTGGATCTCAGTCATCTCCAGGAAGGTCGAGACCGGCTTCTTCACTCGCACAAGCTCTCCCACGGCTTCAAGCCGGGCGAGGAAGTCCCGCAAGGACCGGTAGGCCATAATGCTCAGCCTTCGTCAGAGACGGACCATTTTGATGGCGCTGCGTGCCGGATGCCATAGCCGAAATAAATCAGGAACCCGAGTGCGGTCCAAACCACCAGGCGCACCCAAGTGCCGGTGGAAAGAAAGAACATCATCAACCCGCAAGTGATGACACCGGCTGGCGCCACCAACCACACATAGGGCGTGCGAAATTTGCGGCGCCGATTGGGGCAGGTGATACGAAGGATCATGATTCCCACGCAAACCGATATGAACGCCAGCAGTGTGCCGATGGACACCAGATCGGCCAGGATATCGAGGGGAAAGATGGCGGCGATGGCCGCGCCCACCACGCCGACGATGATGGTGCAGAGATGGGGGGTGCGGAAGCGTCGGTGCACTTCCGCGAAAGCGGGCGGCAGGAAGCCATCGCGCGCCATGCCGTAGAACACGCGGCTCTGGCCATACATGGAGCCGAATGCCACCGAGATCAGACCCGCAATCGCGGCGATATTGACCGGGAAGACCAGCCAGCGCAGCGATGGATCGCGCTCCAAAGCGAAGGAGACCGGATCGGGCACGTCCAGCAGATGAAAATCGATGATCCCCAATAGCACCGCCGACATCAGCACATAGAGCAAGGTGCAGATCGCCAGCGCTGCAAGGATCGAAATGGAGACGTCGCGCTCGGGATTGCGAGTCTCCTGCGCGCCCACCGACACTGTCTCGAAGCCCACATAGGCGAAGAAGATGGTGGCCGACGCAGCCATGACGCCCGAATAACCGAAATGCCCCCTTTCGCCGGTGTTGGGCGGAATGAAGGGATGGAAATTCCCGGGATTGATGTGTGGCAGTCCGAACAGGATCACCAAAGCGATGATTCCCACCTTGACCGCAACCATTGCCGCGTTGAAGCGGGCGGATTCGGTGATGCCCACCACCAGGATTATGGTGATCAGGAGCATCATGATGCAGGCAGGCAGGTTGATCACCGCGCCGGTCAAGTGCAGGTCCGAAACGCCGGTGCCCGCAATCGGTGCGTTGGCCCAAGCAGCAGGATAGTCGATACCGAATTGGTGCAGCAGATTGAGGAAATAGCCGGACCAGCCCGCCGCCACGGTTGAGGCCGAGACACCGAATTCCAGCACCATATTCCAGCCGATGAACCAGGCCATGGTGCGGCCCATGGTGGCGTAGGTGTATGTGTACGCGCTGCCGGCTTGGGGAATCATCGCCGCCAGTTCCGCATAGCAGAGTGCGGCGAAGAAACAGCCTGTGGCCGCGACCAGGAAAGACAGCAGCACCGCGGGTCCCGCATGCTCGGCCGCAACATTGCCGGCGATCACGAAAATACCTGCACCGATGGTGGCGCCGACGCCGATCAAAGTGAGGTGCACCGGCCCCAGCGCGCGCTGAAGCTGAACCTCTTCAGCCAGAACCGGATCGGGGACGAGATACGCCGGACTGTCGCTCAATGGTTCATTCCCGCGCCAGCTTGCTCATCGCATAGGGACTGGGCCTGGCACGCTTGGACGAATAGGCGAAGTAAATGACCAGCCCGATAATTGTCCAAATGACGAGCCTGAGGAACGTGTCGAATGGCAGAAAGGATATCATGAAAACGCACATCACTATGCCGAGTGGGGCCGTGACCCAGACGAACGGCGTCCGGAAGGGCCGCTTCATGTGCGGCGCTTTCACACGGAGCACCATCACGCCGACGCAAACGATGGCAAAGGCCAGAAGCGTGCCTATGGAGACCAATTGCCCCAATATATCGAGGGGCAGAACGCCCGCCAGTATAGCGGAAAAGATGCCGACTATGATGGAGCTTTTGGCTGGCGTGCGAAAGCGCGGATGCACGTCATGGAAGATGGATGGGATCATCCCGTCGCGGCCCATGGCGTAAAAGATGCGCGACTGCGCCAACAACAGCACCAGAACGACCGATGCCAGACCCACGATGGCGCCGATATTCACATATTGCGTCAGCCATTGCGTGCCGGAAAGTGCTTCCACCGCCTTGCTCACGGGATGGGCGACGTTGAGGGTCGTATAGTTGGCAATGCCGGTCAGGACGTAAGACATGACCATGTACAGCGCCGTGCAGATAAGAAGGGAGCCCAGCATGCCTATGGGAATGTCGCGTTGGGGGTTCTTGGCCTCTTGTGCCGCCACGCTAACCGCGTCGAAACCGATATAGGAGAAGAACAAGACCCCGGTAGCGCGGAACACGCCGGTCCAGCCGAAATGGCCGATCTCACCGCTGCTGGGCGGCACGAAGGGATGGTGGTTGGCGGGCACGATATAGGAGTAACAGGCAAAGATCACCACCAGCACAATAGTGAGCTTGATTGCCACCATGGCGTTGTTGAAATTGGCGGAGGTGGTAACGCCGATCACCAAGATGGTGGTGATGAAGGCGACCAGGGCCACCGCCGGGAGGTTGATCACCGAACCGGTGTAGGTGAAGTGATTGAAGCCCTGCATGGCGATCGGCGCGCCATTGAAGATGGCGGGGATCGGCAAACCCAAATGCAGCATGAAATCGTTGAAATAACCGGACCAGCCTACTGCCACGGTAGAGGATGCGGCGAGGTATTCCAGCACCAGATTCCAGCCGATGAACCAGCCTAGAAATTTACCCAGCGTAGCGTAGGTATAAGTATAAGCGCTGCCGGCTACGGGTATCATGCTGGCGAATTCGGAATAGCAAAGTCCGGCGAAGAGGCAGCCCAAACCCGCAATCGCGAAGGAGTAGACGACGCCCGGGCCTGCATAAATGGCAGCAGCCTGTCCGGTGAGTACGAAAATGCCGGCGCCGATGATGCAGCCGATGCCCAGTGCGATCAGATGAACGGGCCCCAAGGATCGCTTGAGCTCCGTTTCGGTTTCTTCGGCGATCGGATCTTCCGGAATGTCCGCCATACTGTGTCCCCCTGTCGACCATGGCACCATGGCAGAGCAGTTAGGCGCGGTCCAGCCGCCAGATTCCGGTCTCTCGAATGTCGCGATCCTCCAGCTCCTGTGTGGTGGGCACGTTATACACAGCAAGTCGGGTAAGGCCTGTCTTGGGAAAATAGGCGCGGCCGGGATCGCCAAGGAGAATGTCAGCCTGCGTCCCTTTCACCCAGGCCATCAATTTTTCCGCCAAGGGCCGCTCGTAACACATGTCGCCGATCAGGATCAGATCGAAGCGATCGCGGCTCCCGATCATGTCTTTGTCCACAGCTTCGACGCTTAGCGCGTTGGCATCCGCGTTGCGGGCGATTGCCGCGATTGCGAAGGGATCGATGTCGGCTGCGACCACGTGCCGGGCGCGAACTTTTGCCGCCGCCAGCGCAACGAGGCCCGAACCGGAGCCAAAATCCAGCACC
>DATFSP010000002.1:0-17225 GCA_035262545.1 Rhizomicrobium sp.
CCCAATAGGACCAGCGCAGCGTGGCCCCGAACTGGTCGAGCGTCCAGTCGGCGGACAGCGTGACTCTGTCCTGCGGTGAAGAGTGCACGAAGTTGTAATTGCTGGCCTCGGTGAAAAAGGTGGCGCCCGGGTTGGAGGCGAGGATCACCGCGGGCGTGGGCGCGACGCTCGAGATCGAGGTCTGGTTGTAGTTGCCCGCCAAGGTCCAGTTGATCAGCCCGTACTCACCGAAGTCAGTGGGATAGTTAACAGTGAGGTCCACGCCTTGGGTGAGGCTGGAGATTGCGTTGAGAAACGCAGTCACGCCGGGCTGCGTGGCGGTGGGATCGAGGTGAACGCCTGCGAGCGCTATCGCCTGGAAGACGATGGGCGCGTTGATGGAGCATCCAGCAGCGCAGATCGTCGCAGAGCTGGTGATGCGGTTGCCGATCGCCGTTGAATAGACGTCCACCGTGACGCTGAGATCCTGGATCGGATGGGCGACAACGCCGGCGGAATAGCTGGTAGAGATTTCCGGCTTCAAGTTCGTGAGGCCCAGCAACTTAGCGCCTGCCGAGTCGGCGGGAAGCTGGAGGGTGGCCGAGTTGGGCGAAACATTGACGGCAGTGTAGAATTCTTCCGCGAGGGTTGGTGCCCGGAAACCAGTCGAAATGGTACCGCGAACCGCCCATTGCGGGGTGATGTCATAGCGGGCCGTGATCTTGCCGATCTGGGTATCGCCGAAATCGGTGTAGTGCTCGGCGCGACCCGCGATGTCGAGCTGGAGAGCCTCGATCGGCGCCACAGCGAGATCGATATAGCCCGCATAGTTCTTGCGGCTGTGATTTCCTGCGGCGGTCATCGGGTATCCGGGGAAGGATTGCGGACCCTCCTTATAATAAGAGAGCGGTTCGCCAGCGCCGATGCTGTAGGTGTCCTCGCGCGCTTCGGCGCCGATCGCCACCGTCAGAGGTGAGGCCAGGCCCACATTGAACGGGTGCGTGGCGTCAATGGTGCCGGTGAACTGACTGGCGGTGAACGTACCGTCGTAGAAATTGGTCGGCGAGGTGTGGGTGTCGATCCACAACGAGCGGTTGCCCGAGTTCCAGGTGTAGATGTTGTCGATATCCTTGCCGTAGCCCACGTCGGCATCCACGGCCCAGCCTGCAACGTTGAATTTCTCACCTACATTGTACTGGTAGTCGTCTTCCTTCAGCACTTCTTGGGGCCGCATGCCTTCGGGATATTGGATCAGCTCGCCAGGCGCGGTGAAACTGCCGGCATTGCCGGATGAGATCACTTGGCCCGTGACGGGATTGAGGCCCGCGCCTGGCGTGCCCGGCGCGGCGCTAAAGCCGGCGGCCGTTGCCATGGGATAGGCACCAGTGCATGCGAATGTAAGCCCGTCGGGCGTGCTGGAGGCCGTGTTATAGCCATCCGGATTTGCGGCACTGCAAGGTTGGCTTGATCCGGGCGTGGCGATGTTCTGATCCGGCAGGCGGACATTTTGATAGGACTTGCCGAACCTGTGAGCGATGGTGCCGAAGGCATATAGCTGGAGATTGTCGCTGAAGTCGTAGGCGGCATTCAGCTCGCCCTGGGTGAGCTGGTATTGGGGGAGGCCGATAATGGGGTTGATCCTGGGATAGCCCGGCATTTTCTGTGCCACGGAGAGAGGAAGGTCCGGGCTGCCGGTGTTGCTGGCCGGGTTTACCAGCGGGCCGGTTTGCAGACCTTCGCCATTGGGCCCCTGACCAGCCACACGCACATCGGCTCCAGCTTGCTGCGTGTAGTTGCCATACTGCTTGTCTATCGTGAAGTTGACGAAGCCCTTGTCGAACAAGGGCAGGCCCATATTGTAGGAGAGGTCATACCTGGTGCCCGCACGCTTCAGCCCATTGACGGTCGGGATGCCGCCATTGTTGAAATATTCGCCTGCCTGCGCGCTGAAGGTCCCACCCGAGGACTTATTCTTGAGAATGATGTTGACCACGCCCGCCACTGCATCGGTGCCGTATTGGGCCGCAGCGCCGTCCAGGAGCACCTCCACATGATCGATGGCCGCGGATGGGATCAATGAGATGTCAGCCGCGTCGCTGGCCGAGCCAAGGCTGCCCCCGTCCACATGCAGGTTTCCTGAGTAATGGCGGCGGTGGCCATTCACCAGAACCAGCGTGTCATTGGGGGAGAGGCCGCGCAGCGCCGCCGACAGCGTGAGATTGGCGGTATCGAAGGCTTGTTGCTCTGCAGTGAAAGAGGGGACGCTTTGGCCCAGTTGCTGCCGGAGATCGGGTGAGCCGGTGCCCCGTGTCAGTGCGTCGGTGCCCAAAACCACGATAGGCGCGGCCGAGTCGGCGGCCGTCATGCCTTGAACGCGGGTGCCGGTGACAATCACCGTTTCCGCCTCGTTTTGCGCTTGGGCAAATGCTGGGCTCGCGAGCGCCGCAAAAGCAGAAACCGAAATGCCTGCCAGCAAGGAATTCTTAAGACTAAGCATGTGATGTCCCCTCTGTTTTGGTTATTTAAATCAGTGCGTGTTTTGCCTTTATGCTTTTGAAATAGCTGTGCAAACGCCATCGCCGCGCGATGACGGTGCGACTCGTCGAAGCCGTTTTGGATGTCTCAAAAAATGGAAGTCCCCCGACCCCTGATGCGAACAATGTTACCAGAGCATGCCAGTTTAGGCAATGCAGGGGCCACTGATGGGCGATACGCGTGCGCCCGTTACAACCACAGCGCGCAGTAAACTAAATTCGTTGGCGAGCCTTTAGGAGTGAGTTAGCTACAAAGAACCGATTCAGTGGCGACCACCGGTTCGCCCCCGTTAGCCTGCGCTTGGCTGAAACAGGGGGCTCCATGACTCTCGTAGCCGATATCTGCGCCACCCTCTTAGTCCTAGCGATGTATTTTTCGCCAACGGCGCTTGCCTTCTCTGAACGGAGACGGTCAGCCGTGGCTATCGCCGCCCTGAATGCCTTCCTTGGCTGGACGATCGTCTTCTGGTTCGCGGCGCTGGTCTGGGCGACCCTTGGGGCGAGCCGTGATCAACCCATAGCGGCTGTTGAAGTCGAGCCCGAAGACCCAGCTCGGCCACGCCAGGGGTGGATGTGCCGCACTTTGCATTTTCTAGCCGTTCCTTAGCTGAGCCGACTTAATGGTTGCCCTTTGGGCGGATGGGACTGAGAGGACGCCGCGCCTCGATGTTTAGCGACAGTTCATCGAAGCACATCATCTCAAACCGCTCGCAGATCTGCCGGAGGATGTGCTGGCCTCTTACGATCTAAGAAAGACTTCGCGGTCGAGCGAATTGATTGAAGTCGTTATGGACGCCAGATCCCAAACTCCTTCTACATCGTCCTGATCAAGCTAAGTTGTCGGCGCGCTGTGCGGCGTGGGTGGGCATCACAGCCGTAGATTTTCGACCAAATGTATGGCGGCTCTGATAGCGAGAAAAGCCAGCCCGTACAGAACTAGTGAAGCGATCAAATTGATCAAAAGGCTGACCCGATAGGAAAGTCGCTTCTCCGCAGGGCTGCTGATATCCTCGCCGCGTCGTGAACCGATTCTGGTCGAGTCGGTCGCGGTTGTCATCGCGCTCTTCACGTCGGGCTCGTGAGCGATGAGAGCCCGAACAAGCCATCTTGCTTTGATCACCAACCTTCAAACTAGGCCGGTCAACTCGAAAGTCTAATCACTTTCATGGGAGGGAACTTTATCATTGTGGTTGGGCACGTTCTCAACGAGCCACCTAGCGCGATTAGAGGCGCGTAATTGTTTCCTGATGATGTCGGCGGGATATTGCGATAATTGCTAAAGAATGAATGGCCTTGGGCGAAGGGGCCGATTTACCCGGTTTAATCGGATCCCGAAGGCTGATCTTGGAACCAGATCTCAGCCAGCGGAAAAAACAAGTTGAAGCGGACAATCAAAAGTAAGTGAGCGAATTTCACTTTTTGCCAGTGTTTCCGCCACTGGTGTTAAGTCCATTATTGGAGCGGATTGTGACACACGGCGGCAGCGGACACGAAATCCCGCTGAATATATCAGCTTGGGCGTGCGGCTCTGCCGAACCCAGCGTGGGGCGACCCTGCTGCCCATCGCCAGAGATCCTCTTGACGGAATTTCGTTAAAAACAAACTCGGCCTGCTTACCGAAGCTTTTAGAAGTCGGCCGATACACTTGTAACCCTGAGGGGGCGTGAGAGACTTAAAAGTCTCCGATCGTTGGAGATGGCAAATGGAGCAGAGTTCAATACCCTCGGGCCCGAAGCCCAGCGCAAACGAACTAACTGCCCTCAAAATGGTAAAACACGGGTTCGCGGTTGATAATGAAACCCGCCGACGCCTTATCGAAACGAGGCTCATAATCCGAGGGCCCGGGGGATGGGCTCTAACCGAGAGCGGCGCACTTTGGGACGCGGTCGGTTAGCGGTAAGCACTGGTATCGGTCCCTCTACTGAGCGTCGGGCAGGAAATGACTCTCCCGCCGCCAGCCGGTATCCTAGGAGCGCGACATACCTAGGGATATTCCAACATGATCCTGGCCACTGTTAACGATTCCACCACTGCTAAACGGATCAAACTCATTGTTGCGTGCGACCATTGCGGTCACAACAGCCTCGAGGCGCTCACTCGGTTTCACGGACGCTACATGGTTGTGTGCCGTGAGTGCGCCAGCATCGTGAATCTCAAAGCGAAGGAGAACAGGATCGTCATTGAGGAGTTGGTCAAGCTCTGCGCGAAAATTGATGCTTCTCTCGGTAAGAGCCAAAAGCACGCGGGAAAACGAACGAAATCCGTTTCGCAATAAGGAGAGCTATTTGATAATAATTGAGCCAGCACCAAGCGCCGCTGAACTCGGCATTCTCTTGGGCCACGGCTTTGCGCCCTCGGTCTTGCGGCTATAATTGTTCGAACTGGCGACCAAAGTTGCTGAAGAAGGCACAAACCGCCCGAAGCCTTAGTGAAGTTTGACTCTTCCTGCTTCCTCGCAGCCCTTTTGATATCCATACTCATAGTAAGTCATGTCTATCGGCACTTCGTGGGCGGGGACTATGCCGATGTGTGACGGAATGGGGCTGGTCCCGGCTACGGATTTCCAGCCGTCAATAAAGCCGTCTCCATATCCTTCCGTGGCCATTTTTAGTTCGTCCATGGACGCCTCTCTTAAGAGGAATAAGCTCCCCATCATAGCCGGTCGAAGGCGACACTTAATGAAATCGATCAGTTGAGTTTCAAAATATCTTTTCGAAACTCTGCTTCAAATTCCTGCAACCCGCCGCTGATTGCCAGAAAGACGCTTGGGAATTGGCCAGCCTTCCACACCATTACATTGTGCGTGTGCGGAAGATTGCCAATTCTTAAGCCTCCCAACTGGCGCGATTCAAAGCCAGCCGTCACGCCTAGGCGCTCGGTCCGAGCCACCGCGTACGCTTCGAACCCGCCAAGGCCAAGGAAATCAAGGAATCGGAGTTCGACCTCGTCTCCTTGTTCGCAATCCTAGGCTGTTCTGGGCATCGGCAGGGTGCCAAGCAGGGACTCGAGCGAGCCTTGGGCTTCTGGGACTCTCGAGAACGCAGAAAAATCGAGGAAATTGAACGCAGCATAGCCGCTACAAAGCCTATGGGACCAAGGTCCAATTGAGGCCTTGCGTTCGGCAGAGTTCAACTCCGCGCCATGAACAAGACCCTCCTTGCCCTGATCACTTCGATCTCCATCGTCATTGGGTTTGGCGGTCTCCCCGCAAAGTCCCAATCGGACCAACAAGGCGCCAGCGATATGGTGCCTTTGGCTAGTGCCAAAGTGAAATTTGCGAAGATCCGGCCCGGCACCGACTGGTCCAAGTACAAGACGATAGCGCTCTCCAATCTGCGCGTGCCTGCCGAAGTCCGCGACGCGAAGCCCAAAGGGACTAGGCCCTCCTTCGGAGAAAGTTACGTGCTCGGCGACAAGGAAGTGGCCGCGCTGCAGAGCGCATATGCCGACGCGATGAAGGATGCCCTCGGCAAGAGTTACACCTTCGTCACCACGCCCGGCCCGGACACGATGATCATCAACGGCGAAATCCTTGACATCACGCTTACCGCGCCGGTCGAAAGTACGCGCCGAACGTACGCGAGTGCAGGGCGCACCTACAGCAGGACCGCCGGCACGATCGCGCTGGGCATGGTCATAGCCGACGGCACCACCAACCAGGTGATCGCGATGATGGCGGACCAGCACGTGCCCAACGATGTCTGGCAGATCAATAACGCGACGACCAATATGGCGCAGGCCAAATACGCCTTTGGCCGATGGGGACGCGCACTCCGCGACCGTCTGGCCAATGTCAACGCTCCCTAGGTCGCCCATCCCCTTGATAAAATCCGTCTACGGGAGATAAATCGCCCTTCCATCTAGAGACAGGGCGGATATATGAGATTGACGATTGTAGGGATCCTCGCGCTGGTGTCCCTGGCGGGCTGCACCGAATATCCCGCGACGCTTCAGAATTCGATTGCACAGGCCGTGCCGCCCTATCACCAGGCCGCCGGCATGGATTTAGATACGGCTTCAGGCATGATCCCGGTCGAGAGCGACACGCATAATTCCTCGATCCGACCCTTTCCACACTAGGCCCGCCTGGAGCGCTCGCTTAAAGCCGGTGCCCCTCCAGTTCGTCCGCCAAATTCTGGTTGCCATAGACATTGCGCAACGCGTCGCTGATCGCTGCCGTTGAGACGATCACCGTGCGATTGACCCGGTCGTCGAACCCGAAGGCGCCCCCCAGGCTCTCGATATTCCCGTCAAACACCGCTCCCACCACTTCGCTCTTGGCGTTTACGGCAGGCGAGCCGGAATTGCCGCCCACTACGTCATTGTCGGTGACAAAATCCAACACTGTATCGGGATGGACCTTGCCCTGGGCCGCCTGCCAGCGCGGAGCCAATTCAAAGGGGTATTGGCCCGTCGCCCTTTCCCACAGGCCCTTGTAATAGGTGAAGGGACCCACCGTCGCGCCATTGTCGGTCCAACCTCCGACCTTGCCGTCGGAAAGGCGCAGGGAAAAGGTCGCATCGGGATAGACATGGGTGCCATAGATGGCAAAACGCGCGCGCGCGATTTTCTGGGCCGCGCGGGCGGTGGGTCCTGAGACCTTGTCCTCATATTGCTTGCGGATGTCGCGCGAGGCCTGGTCGGTGGCCAGGACAAATTTAATCATGGGATCGTCCGAGGCCCGGATCGCGGCTTGGCCTCCATCCCACAGCGCCTTTCGCACGGCAGGGTCGCCCAACTTGGACTGCACAAGACGCGCCGACAGCGTTTCGGGGGAGTCCTTGCCCAGGAAAATCTTGGTGCCCTGCGCATCGGCGGTAAGATTTTCCCTAAGTTTCGACAGCCAGAATTCCAGCGTTACTTGTTCCAGTTCCGGATAAACCGGCTGGGGATCGAGGATGGTTTTGCCCAAGAGCGCCAGCCGGCTGTCGGTATATTCCGGTAGCCGCTCGGTGTTTGGCTTGGTTTTCTCCTCTGCCGCCCGGACCAGGGTGCGGGCAAAGCGGAACAGGTCAGAGCCCAGGCCGGCGCGGGTCTCCATCATGCCGTAAGGCATATACAGGGCGTGATAATCCGCCTGGACTTTGGCGATGTCGCTCCAGGGATCGCCGATGTCGGCCGCCAATGCGCCGCTTTTCGCCAGCTGGGCCTTGAGGTCCGCGTCCGCCGCGCGCTTGGCGGTGATCAGCGCCGGATCGACCAGGGACTTTTCTTCGCCATGAAAGGCCTTGAAGCTGTTTTCGATGCCGAACAGAAGATCGTTGGCGATGCGGTTGTGTTCGGCGCTTTCCTCGGTAAAGCGGATTAGGCGGCCGCGCAGTTCCGACATATAGATCAGCGTCTCCGGCAAAGCCAGATCGCGCAGGCTCTGCAGCTGATCCGCGGTCAAGAGCCGCTGGGTCGAACCCGGATTGCCAGCCACGAAGATAGGCTCGCCTTCCTTGGGCGGGGCGGAACTCCAGATTAGATGATCCGGCGTACTGACGGGCTTACCGCCCTCGTAGAGCCGCACGAAGGAAACATCGACATCGTAGCGGGGAAAGTTGAAATTATCGGGATCGCCGCCGAAAAACGCGGCCTGGCCCTCCGGCGCGAATACCAGGCGGACGTCGGAATATTTGCGGTAGGTGTAAAGCTTGTATTGGCCGCCTTCATAGAGCGTGATCACTTGGCACCGGAATTTGTCCTCCCTTCCCGCGCAGCCTTCCTTCTCCACCGCGGCGATTTCGGCGTCACGGGCCTTGATGAAATCCTGCCCTGTCTTTCCAGCCGCCGCCTTGGTCACACGGTCGGTGACATCTGAGATGGCGGTGAGGATCTCCGCCTGCATGCCGGGGCATAGCTTTTCATCCTCCCGCTTGGCGACCTGGAAGCCGTCCTTCACATAATCCTTGCTTGAGTTGGAAAGTTCTTGAGCGCAGTCGCGCACGCAATGATGATTGGTGAGGATCAAGCCGTCGGCCGAGACCACCGAGGCCGAGCAGCCGCTCGACAAGCGTACCGCGGCGCCGCGCAAGCGATCCAGCCACGCCTGGTCGATATGGAGGCCAAACTCCTGATTGACCGCGGCGATGGGGAAGTTGTCGAAGGTCCACATGCCTTCATCGGCAAGCGCGCCAGAGGCAGTCAGGCAAAGAGGCGCGGCGAGGCAAAGTGTTGCGGCGTAAGCGAGAAGGAGGCGGTGCATGGGAAGTCCTCGTGGTCCAGCTGTAGAATTGGAACGCAACTAATGGTGGCTTTCAATCCCAGCCCCGGAAACGGGGCCATGTTCCGGTGACATGGTTGTTCACATCCAGCAGATAATATTGATCATGCTGCGCGGCGGTTGCGCAGGCATGGTTGGGCAGGACGCGGATTCGCGTGCCGATGGCAAGCTGCGGCAACCGCGCGGATGATCCCGGCCTGATGCCTACAATGCCGTGCTCCTGGTTGGTGCCCAGTACGACCAGGTCAGGAAAGGGCTGGCCTTTTGCATCGCACACCAGGCCGTAATGCTCGCCTCGGCCGTGGTCGGAGGATAGTGCCATCCAACCCGCATCCGTGATGATCCAGTCCCTGTCCTCGCGATGACCGATCACGGTAGCAAGCACGGAGAGCGCGATATCGTCCACGCCGCATACACCGATTCCCGCCTGGACCATATCGAAGAACATATAGACGCCAGCCCGAAGCTCGGTGACGCCTTCATACGAGCGCGATGAAAGAGCCGTGGGCGTGGCGCCCACGCTGACCACGGGACAAGCGATGCCTGCTGCTCTCAGGGCATCGGCTGCCGCGGCGATGCGGCTGCGCTCCCGACTTGCGGCATCTTCAAGCGCGACGGGATCGTGAAGGTGATAAGAGTCGCCGGCATGGCAGAGGATGCCATGAAGCTTTGCATCCTTGTTCAAAATCCGCGCGATAGCGATCAGTGTTTCGTGATCGTCCCAGCGCACGCCGGAGCGATGGCCGTCCACATCCACTTCAATCATCACCGATATGTCGCCTTGATGTCGCCGCGCGTGCGCCGCCACCAGATGGGCGGCTTCCACCGAATCTAGAATGATCTTCAGGTCTGTGCCGCTCTCGCGCAACTCGCTCACCTTGCGCAGCTTTTGTGGCGCAATTGAGACCGCATACAGCAGATCCGTGATGCCGGCCTTGCCGAATATGTCCGCTTCCCTGAGGGTAGAGACTGTGGCGGGCCCTGGCGCGCCACCCAGAACGAAGCGAGCGGCGTCGACCGACTTCGCGGTCTTCAGGTGAGGCCGCAGAGATATGCCGAGCGCACTTGCTCTTTCGCGCATGCGCAGCACATTGCGTTCCAGCCTCGCCCGGTCCAACAGCAGCGACGGCGTGGGGAGCGTGTCGATCGAATTCGGTTCGGCCATGTCCGGTTCCTTCAGACTGTTGCCGCCTTCTGCGGCCGCGATTAGGGTCGAAGAGCCATCGGATCAAACCGTAAGTCATTGCGCCTGCCACGTCAGCAACCAAGACAAGATTCTGAGACATGAGTCCATATGCGGGGGACGTCGCAGCAAGGCTCGATCGGCTGCCTTTGACGCGCAGCCTGTGGCGCCTGGTAATCCTGATCTCGCTGGGTGGTGCGTTCGAATTCTACGACCTGTTGATGACCGCCTATGTCGCGCCTGGCCTTGTGGCCAGTGGACTGTTCACGGCGCGCCCGGCCGGCTTCTTCGCCGTGGATGGCGTGGGCTTTTTCGTCTTCTGCACTTTCGCAGGCATGTGGCTGGGCGCGATGGGCTTCGGCTTCATCGCCGACCGGCTAGGGCGGCGCTCGATCTTCACGGTTTCGCTGGTCTGGTACTCGTTGGCGACGGCCGTGATGGCGTTACAGCACAGTGCCGTTGGGATCAATCTCTGGCGGTTCATTGCCGCCATCGGCGTGGGGTTGGAGCAGATCACCATCGACACGCTGCTGCCGGAATTGGTGCCCCCACTGCAACGCGGGCGGGTCTTTGCCATCAACCAGGGCATCGAATTCGCAGTCGTGCCAATTGTTGCCCTGCTGGCTTGGCTACTTCAGCCCCTCCATCCTTTAGGTCTGGATGGCTGGCGTTGGGTGGCGTTGATTGGCGCATCCGGCGCGCTATTGGCTTGGTGGTTCCGGCTGGCAGTGCCAGAAAGCCCGCGCTGGTTGGCGCTGCATGGTCACGACCGGGAGGCTGAAGCGGTGTTGCGCAAGCTGGAGACGGGGGCGGAGAGCGATCTGGGAAGGCCACTGTCTGCCCCTGCGTCCCGGCACGAAACTATCGAAGGGAAGGGCCGCTTTCGTGACTTGTTCCGGCCGCCCTATCTTACGCGCACTCTCGCGATGTCCGTGTTCAATGCCATGCAGACCATCGCCTTTTACGGCTTCGGCTCCTGGGTGCCGACTTTGCTGATCGCAAAGGGCATCCAGGTCACCACCAGCCTGCAGTATGCATTCATCATCGCGCTCGCCAATCCAGTGGGTCCGTTTCTGGGTTACATCGTGGCTGATCGCTTCGAGCGCAAATGGCAGATCGTGGTGGCAGGTGCAATCTCCGGGGTTTGCATCTTCCTCTTCGCCCGCCAGGATCTGGCTGCGGCTGTGATCCTGTTCGGTGTGCTGGTCACCTTGGCCAACAATTGGCTGTCTTTCACCTTGCATGGCTACCAGGCGGAACAATTTCCCACCCGCATCCGGGCCCGCGCGGTGGGTTTCGTTTATTCCTGGAGCCGGGTGTCCGCGGCTCTGGCGGGATTGATGATCGGCTTCTTCCTGCGCGAAGGTGGCGCCATGGCGGTGGCGCTGTTCATCGGTGCCGCCATGGTGGTGATGGTGTCTGTGATCGCGCTATGGGGTCCTCGCACCCTGAACCGGGGGCTGGAAGAGATTTCGCGTTGAGCGGAGAGGAACATGAGACTGATACGATGGGGCGCCAAGGGTGACGAAAAGCCGGGATTGGCGGATAAGGATGGAACGGCGCGCGATCTCTCCGGCGTGATTGGCGACATTACGCCTGATCTTCTTTCTCCTGAAGGTCTGAAACGTCTGGCGGGGATCGGCGTGGCCAGCCTGCCCAAGGTGCCGCATGCCGCGCGCCTGGGGGTTCCGCTGACGGGCATCTCCAAGGTCGTCTGCGTGGGCCTCAACTATGCCGATCACGCTGCCGAGACCGGCGCAAAAATCCCCAAGGAGCCGATCCTGTTCCTGAAGGCCTTGAGTGCGCTCACGGGACCGAACGACGACATCATCGTGCCGCGCGGCTCGATGAAGACCGATTGGGAAGTGGAACTTGGCGTGGTGATCGGCACCCGCGCGTCCTATGTGGGCGAACAGGACGCGATGGCGCATGTCGCCGGCTATTGTGTGATCAACGATGTGTCAGAACGCGAATATCAGACCGAACGCGGAGGTCAATGGGACAAGGGCAAAGGCTGCGACAGCTTCGCGCCGATGGGACCCTGGCTGGTGACCAAGGATGAAGTCGCCGATCCGCAAGTCTTGAAATTATGGACCGAGGTGAACGGTGTGCGCCGCCAGGATGGCTCGACCCGGACCATGATATTCGGGGTCCGCACCTTGGTGAGCTACATCAGCCATTTCATGACCCTGCTGCCGGGGGATGTCATCGCCACCGGCACACCGCCCGGCGTTGGCATGGGGATGAAGCCGCCGCAATATCTCAAGCCTGGCGACCGGCTCAGGATGGCGGTCGACGGCCTGGGCGAGCAGAACAATCTTCTGGTGCCGTGGCGGCGAGTGCCTTAACGCTTGGTGGCGCCATAGGCGTCGATGAAACCGTCGCGATTGGGCATTTTTATCTTGGGCAGGCTTTTCGCATCCAGCACGGCGTCTTTTTTTACGATGCCGTCGATGGAGAGAATATAGGCCACCAGCGCATAGGTTTCATGGTCAGTGAGCGAACGGGGATGCGTCACCGGCATGGCGCGGCGGATATAATCGAATAACGTGGTGGCGTAGGGCCAATAGCTGGAAACCGTCTTGACTGGATGATCCGAAGCCAGCGTGCCGATGCCGCCGGTGAGCTGATCGGCTGGTTTTCCCGCGCCGTTCACGCCGTGGCACATCACGCATTTCTCGGCATAGATCCCCGAACCCTCGGCGACCGAACCTTGTCCAGGCGGCAACCCCTTTCCATCCGGCGGGATGGAAACGTCCCAAGCTTTTATCAGGGCAGGATCGGCGGGCTGGCCGAAATGCGGCGCGGCAGCCGCCAGCAGGAACAGAAGCGGCTTAAGCATAGACATTCTTCACCGTATTGTCGGCCCCCACCTGCCAGCACTGAATGGCATTGCATTGATAGAATTGCGCCGAGGAGTAGGGCGCCTTCCACTGATCGCGGGTGGGCTGAACATTACCCTGGTCGTCGGTGGAGCGGCTTTGCAGCACCACCGCCTTGCCGTCCCATTGCCAGGGCAGGCGGAAGCGGGTCAGGCATTTGGGCAGAATGGGTCCAGGCATTTCGGCCTCAACCCAGGTCGCCCCATTGTCCATGGAGATTTCCACCTTGGTGATCTTGCCATGGCCCGACCAGGCGAGGCCTGAGATCTCGTAATAGCCAGGTCCGTTCATGGTCATGTTGCCGGAAGGCCGAGTTATCACCGACTTGACCGGCTGGATGAAATTGAATTGACGCGCTTTGCCGTCCTTCAGCGACTGGCTGTATTTGGAGGTCTCGTCCTTGGCCATGGTAGGACCCGGCGTGACCTTGATCCGGTGCAGCCATTTGATGTTGAGATTGCCTTCCCAACCCGGCATGAGCAGACGCACGGGATAACCCTGTTCCGGGCGGATGCGCTCGCCATTCTGGAACAGGGCAAGGATGCCCTGCTCATGCGCTTCGGCCAGCGGGATGGAACGCGAGAGACTCGCGGCGTCACCACTTTCCGCCAATATCCATTTGCCCTCGGGCTCAACGCCGGCTTCGTCCAAGAGCATGCCCAGATTCACGCCGCTCCATTCGGCGCATGACAAGAGCCCATGAAGACCGCCCGCCGTCGCCTGCACAGGCTGCGGAGTGGCGAGGGCACCGCTATTGCCGCCGCACTCCAGAAAATGGATGGCGCTGACGCGGGGATAGCGCAATAGCGCGTCCACGCTGAATTCCAGCGGTGTTTTCACTAAGCCATGGATCAGAAGCTTGTGGGTCGCGGGATCGATATCGGGCACGCCATTATGATGGCGCTCGTAATGCAGTCCGTTGGGCGTGATGATGCCCTCCAGATGCTCCAGCGGCGTTTGCGACGCACCGGAACCGGGCGAAATTCCCGGCGGCCGGAGCAGGCGCTTGACGTCGGCTTCGTGCGGCGACGGCATGCCGTAGGCCGTGAAGGGCCTGCCCGGCGTAGTCATCGCCTGCGTGATGTATTCGTCGGCGCGTGCGGGTATGGCGGTCGCCACACCGGCGCCGCCGACTAGAGCGGTTTTGAGGAATTTGCGGCGGCTGGTTTTGCTGGTCATGGCTGGCGATTTTGAGATTGCCGCGAGGTTTTTTCAAGGCATGCCGAGTTCTATCGCCGCCCTGTTTCCATTTCATGAAGCGGGAATAGGGGTTAGTTGTCTTCTCGTGATATTCCACTATGCATAACGATAGAACGATTTTAGCGCTTGATCGAAGAATCGAGACATACGAAAAGCCCCCATGGCCCCGCTGCTTTTTCTGAACGACATCCATATCCGCTTCGGGAACACGCTGCTCTTGGACGGCGCGGAACTGAGCGTGGGCGAAGGCGCGCGGCTCTGTCTGGTGGGGCGAAACGGCTCCGGCAAATCCACGCTGCTGAAGATCGCGGCGGGACTGATCGAAGCGGATTCGGGTCAGCGCTTTGCCCAACCCGGCGCGACCATCCGCTACCTGCCCCAGGAACCCAATCTCTCCGGCTATGCGACCACGCGCGAATATGTGGAGGCAGGGCTGCAGCCGGGCGACGATCCCAATCGCGCTTTCTATCTCCTCGGCAATCTGGGCCTAACGGGAGCGGAGACGCCGGCCGCGCTGTCGGGCGGCGAGGGGCGCCGCGCGGCGCTCGCGCGAGTGCTGGCGCCGCGCCCCGATATTCTTCTTCTGGACGAGCCCACCAACCACCTGGACCTACCCGCCATCGAATGGCTGGAAAGCGAACTTAAATCCATGCGCGCGGCGCTGGTCCTGATCAGCCACGACCGGCGGTTCCTGGAAAATCTTTCCCGCGCCGTTGTGTGGCTGGATCGCGGCCGGACCAAACGGTTGGATCGCGGATTTTCGGCATTCGAGGATTGGCGCGACGCGCTTCTGGAGCAGGAAGAAATCGAGCGCCACAAGCGCGACCGCAAGATCGCCAATGAGTTTGACTGGCTCACCCATGGTCGCAGCGCGCGGAGGAAACGCAACCAGGGGCGTCTGACCAGGCTCAATACTTTGCGCGAAGGGCGACGCCAGGAATTGAAGCGCATGGGCAGTGTGACGATGGAGGCGATCGAAGGCGGCCCGGCCGGCACGAAGGTGATCGATGCAAAGGGCGTGGCGAAAAGCTTTGGCGAAAAACAGGTGATCCGCGATTTCACCTTGCGCATCCATCGTGGCGATCGGGTGGGCATCGTAGGTCCCAACGGCGCAGGCAAGACCACCTTGCTCAATCTCTTGACCGGCGTTGCCAAGCCCGATGCCGGTAATGTGAAAATGGGCACGGGGCTCGAGTTGGCGCGGCTGGATCAGAACCGGGCGGAGCTTCATCCCGAAGACAGTCTCGCCAATTCTCTAACCGGCGGCGGGAGCGACACTGTCTTTGTGGGCGGAAAGCCCCGCCATGTGGTGAGTTATATGCAGGATTTTCTGTTCGCGCCTGCGCAGGCGCGAACCCCGGTCAAGGTGCTGTCGGGCGGCGAGCGGGCGCGGCTCCTTCTGGCCAGGCTGTTTGCCGTTCCGTCCAACCTTCTGGTGCTGGACGAGCCCACAAACGATCTGGACCTGGAAACGCTGGATCTCTTGGAAGAGACGGTGGGCGACTATCCCGGTACCGTTCTGGTGGTGAGCCACGATCGCGATTTCCTGGACCGTGTCGCCACCATGACAGTGATGGCCGAAGGCGGCGGACTTTTTGCGATCTATGCGGGAGGTTATTCCGACATGGTGGCCCAGCGAGGCGAGGGCGTGGTCAAAGCCCTGCCAAGGCAGGAGCGCAAGGGAGGTGCGCCGAAGCCTCGCCCCATCCGCGAGACTGCCGCAAAACTCTCATTTTCCGATCAGCACGTGCTGAACACCTTGCCAGAGCGGATCGAAGGCCTGAATCGGGAAATCGCCGCGCTCCAGGGCGACCTTTCCGAGCCGTCATTGTACGGCCGCGATCCTGAGAAATTCGCGCTTTTGTCGGAACGGCTTGCTGAGCGTATGGCCTCGCGTGACGCCCAGGAGGAGCTCTGGTTGGCGCTGGAAATGAAGCGCGAGGCGCTGAATCAGTAAACCGGCAAATAGTGTCGAGAAATTCTGCCGAAGAAGCGGGCGCGGCCACCAACCGCCTGGGCAGCGCAGATCGAGGCGCTCGATGTTGATGCCGTGCCGCAAGGGGTCGCTGTTGGGCCGGCCCAACTTCAAAAGCCGGCCGAACAACCAACTCGCAGCATGACATCGAATAATTTACGCGCGAGGTGGCCGGAGAAGGCTTGGCGCGGACGATCAAAAAGCAAAAAAGTCGCTTGCAAAAGGACTGACCCGAATTCACCCTGTTATTGCACCGTCAGGGTGCACCCGAAATGCCATCCGTATGCCCTCCCATACTTCGATAGTGCTACTGCCCACGACCGATTTCACATGACTCAATGCGTCATGATCGTCGGAGTATTCGTGACGTCCAGCGCTTTCGAGTTTCCCCTCAGGCTTCAGTAAGTAGAAGGAATATGTAGGCATTGCTGCCACCGAGGCATCGAACTGATGTCGCCCGCGATATACGGACGAGGGTTTGCGGGGATCAATGCGGCCTCCCCGCATCCGTATGCGTGATAGTGCCTGAAGCTGCGACAGAGGGAAATTGGACCTTTGTCCAACTCGCTCAGATCTTTGAGGCTGACCGGGTCGTTGCGCGCCGGCCATCCGCCTGTGAGTAAAGCTCGCGAGACGCACGGGTGGAGCAAAAAATCTGAGCCGCACTAATATCGCGGCTCCGATCTGTGTAACAAAACAGGGCCCGCCGCCACATTGCGGCCCTTTTTTTTCGTACGGTGCACACAACCGACCGTAGCTCCACTTATTGAACGTCCTTTATGCGAGCTGGCGCGACGCTGATATTCTGAAGGGCAATGATCCTGATCCATGCTGGGAAGAGCAAGCGTGAAGCAGAAAATCCCTGACAAGACATATCTGGTGCGTTGGGACCCGGGCCGCGCCAAGTTCATCGCCCTCGATGAGGACGGCAATTTGTTGGGCACAGACGTGAGCCGCAACCGGACAATCGGGAGCGCATGTCGCGAAGCCGTGCGCGCCAGCAAGGATGGCGTTCGAGTGATCGTCATGTTTGAGGACGAGAACGGGCGGCGGACGAAGGCGTGTGTAGTGCGGGCGCCGGGCGACACTGGCAGTCTGAAACTCACTCGGGCCTGAGAACGGCTGGCACATCCGGCATGGAGGTGTCGGCGGGCAATCTTTTCTTGCCCGGGCTTGCCGATGTACGTTGGTCTGAAGGCACACGTGACACCTTCAACCCGGAGGCGAGAATGGGAAAATGGATCTTATTAAAGAGGACAATCGACGA
>DATFSP010000003.1:0-5019 GCA_035262545.1 Rhizomicrobium sp.
TCGCGCCAGGCGCGGTGATCGCACCAGAGATAGTAATCGCTCAAGGGTCGCAAATTCTCGTCCACCGCTACGACGGTCGAACCCGTGGTGTCGACTGCCAGCGCCCTGACTTCCACGCCATTGATGCTCGCTGCTGATAGAGCCGCGGCGAACGCGGCCTCCAGCGCGCGGCAATGGTCTTCGTGACGCTGGGCGGCGAAGTCGGCGTCGTCGCGCCGGCGCAACACCGGATAGGGCGCGGTGCCGAAGCCCAGTCGTCCCCGTTCGCTATGCAGGATCGAGACCCTGACGCTTTCGGTGCCAAAATCGACGCCCGCGACGATAGTCATGGCTTATGCACGGTCATCCCAATTGAGGTCGGCGAGATAGAGTCCGCCTTGCTCCCAGCCGCAACTCGAAACATACCAGCGGTCGCCCGCATGTACGACCTCGGCACCATGAGCCGGAAAAGTCATCACCGTGTTCGCGATGTCGAACGCGAAGGGATCGTCGCTCATATAGGCGGCGCTGGTGTTGTAGGGCGCGTTGGTGCAGACGAAGAGATAATATTTGCCGTTCCGCGCCACCACGAAGGGCGACTCGGTGGGGCCTCCGAAGGTGCCCGTTTCCGGCGAGCGGAAGACGATGCGCCGATTCCCCCAATGGATGAGGTCCGGGCTGGTCATGGCTTTCACCACATGATGGCCGCCTTCGGGCGTGTCTGTGGCGCAATAATAGAGCACCCATTGATCGCCCACGCGCAGCACCATCGGATCGCGGGCGTCATATCCATCCACCACCATCGGATTGGCGGGGTGGCGCGTCCAGTTCGTGAGATCGGTCGAGGTCGCCATGTGGATGTGGAATTGCTCATGGCTTTTGCCGCCCGCGCAATAGAACATCCAATATTTGCCGTCATGCGCCACCACATGGGGCGCCCACACCACCGACTCGCCGAAATTGGCGTCGGCCTGCATCACGGGCGCCTGCTTCGCCCATGGACCTTTCACGTCCTTGGCCGTCGCGTGCAGAAAAAACGATTCACGATCGGGATTGGCCGGCTCCTGATGGGTGATGCCAAAGAGATGCCAGGTCCCGTCACCTGCCAGGATGAAGCAATGATCGTTGATGTACCACGGCTCTTTCTCGCCCACCGAGGGATCGAAGACATGCTGGAAGCCTACCCGGAAGGGCGGGCGCACCTGTTTCAGCATGTCGGTGGTAAGGCCCGGTGTCTTGGTCTCGTTGCCCCCAACTGATTTATTCAACTGTTGCGCCACGGCTGGCGTCGTGGCCAGCGCGCCCATGGTAGCCGCGCCGTGGAGAAAGCCTCTGCGATTGAGAATGGACCCCGTCATCATAGCCCCCGCTGTTTCTAGATTTCCACTTGGCCGCAGAAATTCAACGCCAATCCCATCTCCGCGAACATCGCTGCCTTGGTGGCGAGCGCCTTGGCGGCATTCGCCTTGTCCGGCGCATAGGCGACCTGGATATGGTTTGAGCAATGTTGCGCCATGAACTGGTTGCGGCTGATGCCGGGAAACAGCGTATGCATCATGGGCCATTGCGGGGTGGTGATCGACCAGCGCCGTTCGGTCTCTTCGTGGGGAAGCGCCACCGATTCCGCCAGGCCCATATCCACTTTCAACTTTCCAGCTTCGATATAAACTCTGCTCCACACGACATGACCCGGCTTGCTGATGCCCTTGATGGTGCCGCCGCCCAATCGGAAATACATCGGCGGCTGCCGCTCGCTCACCGCTTCGGCGTAACCGTTGGCGAAGTGTGCAGGCGGCACCGAGCCTGAGATTTCCAGGGTCCAGATGAAGCGGCCATCATAGTCTTCACCGTAGCGCACGTCATGCAAGGTGGTCTCGGGCGAAAGGCCCAGCGCGGTCCAAACCCGGTTGGTGACCAGCGCATCCAGCGCCACGCCTTCATCCACTTCGTTGAAATGCGGAAGCGGTGCGCCGTCGTAAAGAATTTTGCCCTGGCTGTCCTTCACGGGCGGACGATCCACATTGTTGAGCAGGCCTTCGGCGAGGTCCGAAGCGGGAGTGAGGTCTTTCAATCCTTGCTGGTATTGAATTCCCACCGCATCGCAGCCGAAAGCATCGGAAATGCGCAAGGCGGCGATATACATTTTGCACTGTTCCAGCACCTGCGCCTCGGTGAGGTCGGTCTCCCAATTGTTCCCGTATTTGAAGGTCATGCCCTTCTTGACCAGCCACTCATACACGGCGCGCGCCTCTTCGTCCGAGGTCGCCAGCATCTCGGCATAGAGCGCCGATTGGCTGAGACGCTCCTTGAACACGCCCATGGGTGCCAGCAACTCGTCGGGGATGATGGCGTTGTACATTCCCATGCAGCCTTCATCGAATACACCCAGCAGCGCCTTGTCGCGCTTGAGACGGTCGGCCAGTTCTTTGCCCAACCTCTGGCTCTCGGCCGGGAGGGAAGATTTCGCCACCGGCCGCACATGGCTGCGGTCGTGATGGACCGGGCCGCCCTTGAGCCACGTCTCGAGACCGTCGAGGAAGAAATCGTCCGTGAAATCCACACTCCACAGTGTGTCGAACACCTTGCCCGCCTTGCGCAGCGAGGCGTTCAAGTTGAGCAGTCCCACCAGTCCGGGCCATTGCCCGCTCCAATTGGCGACGGTGAGGATGGGGCCCTTGTGATGCAGCAGGCCCGGCAGGAGATGCTGGCTATACTGCCAGACCGCTTCCACCACCACCAAAGGCGCGTCCGCGGGAATCGTGCGGAAAACTTCGATGCCACGCTTCTGGCTGTCGATGAAGCCGTGCTTCTTCGCGGCATCATAGTCGTGGCCACGGGTTACCTCATGGCCTTCGGCGCGGATGGCAGCCATCACCGCCGCTTCTACTTCGGCCTGAACCGGCCAGCATTTCTGGTTGGCGGAAAGCCTCAGATCGCCGTTGGACACCAGGAAAATCGTCTTGCTCATCGCGTGTGCTCCTTACTCGCCCGCCACTGTCAGTTTCTTGTAGAGATCAGCCGCATTGTCCGGCGTCACCATGATGGAATCGAGCGTGATCACCTTGGGCGCTTTGTAAGCGGGATCGCGCAGAATTCTTTGGCTCACGTCCACCGCTTCCTTCACGCCCAGGGGATAGACGAAAGTGGCGGCCAGCACGCCGTCCATCACTTTCTTGATACCGCCGGAGGGGCCGCCCAGTCCGTCAACGCCGGTGAAGATCATTTCCTTGTCGCGGCCAAGCTCCTTGGCCGCGAGATAGGCGCCGATCGCCATGGGATCGTTATGGCCGTAAACCATATCGATCTTGGGCTGGACCCTGAGCACTTCGGTCATGCGGTCATGGGCCTCGGCCTGGATCCAATTGGCCACGGGGTCGGCGACGATATGGATGTCTGGATAGCGGCTTAAGACATCACGGGCTCCGCCGTCGCGGTTGATCTCGGCCTCCACACCCAGAAGTCCGCGCAGGAACACCACATTGCCCGTAGGCCGGCCATATTTCTTGGTGAGTTGATCCACGATGAACTGGCCCGCCATGCGGCCGATGGCGCGGTTATCCATCCGGATATAGGTGGTGTAGTTGGGCTCGACGATGTCGCGTTCCAAACAAATGGTGGGAATGCCGGCTTCCATCGCCTTGCCCATTACCGCGGTCAGCGCCGCACGCTCGTTGGGTGCCACGATCAGCACGGCCGGCTTCTGGCGGATGAAAGTCTCGATTTGGGCGATCTGTTTGCTGTTGTCCTGCTGCGCGTCGGAGGTCACTAGCTTCACGTCCGGTGTGTCCCCGAAGAGCTTCTCCATCAGGGCCTTCTGAGCCGCGCGATAGGGTTCGGCATTATTGGCCTGGGAAAAGGCGACCAATTTCTGCTGCGATCCGTGCTGCCCGCAACCCGCGAGTGCAAGCCCCGCCGCCAGCGCGATGATCTTCCAAACCTTCATTGCCTTCCCCTTCGCTGTACCGCCACCGCCAGCACTATGATCACTGCCTTGATCATCATCTCCACATTGCTGTCGATGTCGTTCAATCGCAGTATGTTGGTGAGCACGCCCATGATCAGTGTGCCGATGATGGTCCCGGTGATGGTCCCTTGCCCGCCCGAAAGCCGCGTGCCGCCGATCACGACAGCTGCGATGGCGTCCAATTCATAAGCCACGCCGGCGTTGGGATTGCCCTGGTGATTTTCCGCCGCATATAGCACGCCGGCGAAACCGGCCAGCAGGCCGGTCAGGCTATAGACCCATAATTGTGTTCTCAGGATGGGAAGCCCGGCGTAAATGGCGGCCGTGGGATTGTCGCCGATGGCGCGGACATGGCGCCCGAACACAGTCTTGGACAACAGCAACCAGAACAGGAATGACGCGGCCACATAGCTTCCGATCACCACCGTCTTGTCGCGGAAGATGTCGGCGAATTGCGCGGCCAGGTCTTTGCCGAAACCGATATCGATATTTTCATTCGCGGTGAACCATTTGGCGAGGCCACGGATTCCGATCATCGAGGCGAGGGTGACGATAAAGGGCTGAACCTGAAGCCGCGCCACCACCAGACCGTTGAGCGCGCCAACCGCGCCGCAGGCCAACACTGCGATCGCAATGGCCAAGATCATGTGCGTCAGAGGCGCGCCCGGCGCCCAGGCCTGCGTCAAGATAGTCGCGACCAGCGCGGTCGAAAGCGCCAGCACGCTCCCCACGCTGAGATCAATGCCGCCGGTGAGGATCACCAACGTCATGCCGAGCGAGATGATCCCGATCACCGAGACTTGCCGCAGTATGTCGGTGAGATTGCCCAGCTCGAAAAAAATGCGCGTGCCGTCCGAGGCGGTGGGCGAAACCAGCGCCGCCAGAATCACCAGGGCCAGCAAGGCAATCAGGCTCGGGACCTGGAAAAGCCGCGACCGGCTGGCGCGCTCGATGGTCAGCCCCCAGGCGGACATGCACAATCCTCGTACTTTATCGTTATAGCACCGTGGCAAGTCTCGCTTGTCAATTGCACCTCGCGCACGCCAAAACACAAGGCGGTCCGTTTCCACGCGGAG
>DATFSP010000004.1:0-8313 GCA_035262545.1 Rhizomicrobium sp.
GAACCACACAGGCGCGACATAGAGTGCAATTCGTGTTTCGTGGTCCACACCGAGTAAGACCACTACAAGGATCAGGAACGCCAGCACCGCGAAGTTCGCTACCGGGGCGCCCGGCATTCGGAATTTAACCGCGGGTCGAAGTCCAGCTCGCACGGCTCGTCGATAGTTGTAATGTGAAACCACGATCACCCACCACGTCCAAAGCGTCGCCATCAGCGAGATGCTAGTCACCCATACAAAAACCCGCGCCGGCACCACGTAGTTGAGGAGCACGCCGGCGAGCACTACGAATGCCGAGACATGCACGGCAATGGCAGGAACGTGACGCGGCGTCAGACGTGCGAAGCCGGGCCATGCCTGGCCCTCGGAGGCTAATGAGAAAAGCATGCGGCCGCTGGTATAAAGGCCGCTGTTGAGCGCCGAGGCGGCGGCGGAAATCACGACGAGATTGACGACATCTGCCGCCCCGTGGAAACCCAGTCGCTGGAACACGATTACAAACGGGCTGTCGGACGTGCGGAGTGTATTCCACGGCACCAGAGACATGATGACGGTCAGTGCGCCCAGGTAGAAGATCAGGATCCTCGTCATTACGGCGTTGGTCGCGCGCGGAAGCGTCTTTTCCGGCGTCTCGGCCTCACCGGCGGCAACCCCGACCATCTCAACCCCCCCATAAGAAAACATGACCGTCTGCAGCGTCAGAAGTACTCCAAAAAGACCAAAGGGCAGGAAACCGCCGTGATTCCAGAGGTTATCGAAGCCCGCGGTTGCCCCAAGATGACCGATGTGGAAAACGATAACTGTCAGGCCCACGATGATTAGTGTGACGATGGTCAGCACTTTCAGGCTGGCAAACCAGAACTCAAGTTCACCAAAAACTCTTACCGAGAAAAGATTGACTCCATAGAATATCGCCAGTGCAATCACCGCGGGAATCCATTGTGGGGTTTCTGGAAACCAGAAGTGGGAATAGATGCCGATCGCGGTGACTTCTGCCATCCCGTCGGACACCCACATCAACCAGTATGACCAGCCGGTGACGTAGCCCGCAAAGGGCCCGATGAACTCGTGAGCATAAGCCGCAAATGCTCCACTCACAGGTCGGTAGGTGAGTAGCTCGCCCAGGGCGCGCATGATGAAAAAGATGACGGCGCCGCCAATTGCATACCCCAACAACAGCCCTGGCCCCGACAATTGTATTGCATGCGCCGAGCCTAGAAAAAGACCTACGCCGATAGTCCCGCCGATGGCGATCAGTTGAACGTGCCGGCTTAGCAGCTTTCGCTCGAGGCGGTCGTGCCCGCGGCCGGATGTCATTCGCCTGCCGCCTAGTTTGCGACAGGGCGTGGCGGCCCCGCTTCGGTTCCAAAGACCAACACACGAGACTCTGCATCTAGACCGACCAGCGCGGCCAAGTCCGGTCGCTTGAGGAGCTCCATGGCGCCAGCGAGGCTGGCAGCTCCGGTAACCCCGATATCCAAGGCGACGCGAGGGCCTTCGCTCGCATTGAGGCGAGCCGTCGCTCTAAGCGCCGGTCCATCTTCGATGGCCATAAAAGCGTCAATCCGGCGCTGTAAGACCGGCCATGCAGCCGGGGATGCCTCACCCGCGGCCAGCAAGCGCATCTCCGTGCGAAGATCTCCACTCACGGCGGAAGGCTGGAAGCGCAGCGCGCTCTCCATCAGGCAGGCAGCGGTTTCGGGCTCGACTACGATGAAAGTGGGCCGGTTCGGACCAAAGATGTCTGCCAATACGCCGACAACACCCGCAGTGAGTCCGCCGACCCCGCCTTGAGTGAAGACGTGAGTGGGCATCGCCTTGCCATCCAGTTGCTCAAGGATCTCCAGCACCATCACACCGTAGCCACGCATTACCCGCATCACCGTCAGGTCATCAGGGTCATTCGTGTCGGAGATCAGGAGCCACCCCTCGCGCTTAGCGTCGGCCTTCACCATCCGGACGGAGTCGTCGTAGACGCCTGGCGTACGAACCACCCGCGCTCCCAATTTCCGGATCGCCTCAGCCTTATACTCCAGCGCGTTCTCATGCATGTAGACGACCGCGTCGCACCCGAGCCGGTTGGCGGCGAAAGCGACGGAGCGGCCGTGATTACCATCCGTAGCGCAAGCGAGCGTCACCCGGCCGCCCGGCGAGAGCTCGCGTAGCTTCATGGCAGCGGCATATGCGCCACCTAAGCTCTTAAAGCTTCCTTGCCCCAGGCGGCCAGACTCATCTTTGAGGAGGATCTGGGCAACGCCGAGTTCGGCAGCTATGCCCTCAAGGGAACGAAGTGGCGTGGTCCCGTAGCCTGGCCATTGAGAAATTTCGCGACGCGCCTCCTCCGCCAAGGAACGCGTAGTGACTTGCGCCTCCTCCGGTGTGTAGCCATCGCGCCTAGCGAACGGGTTTAGCAGCAGCTTCATCGGTCGGGCTTTCCTGCACCAGGGGACTCGTCAAGGTCGCCACACAGTCTAAGCTACCGCGTCTTCTTGCGGGAAGTCGTCGCAACCTCGTCATCACACATTTTTCCGGCGAAGCGATTGGAAAGCGGTTCAATGGTTTGTCATTTTGGCATCGCCATGAATTGCTCCAGTTTGCCGTTCGGAAGTGCGCGGGTCACAAGCTCGAGCCGGCCCTTTTCCAAGGCAACATCGTACACGTGAAAATCCATGCCGCCGCGGGTGCCGCTGTTCACGAGCTTGAATGTTTTGACCGCCCCTAGCGGGGCAAGGCTGGCTGCAATTTCTCGAACGGCAGCGTCGGTGAAGTAAGCATTGGCATTGGCGCTCAAAAGCGCGCGGTCAATCTGCCCGTTCCGCAAGTGATCGAAGATGTCGCGCATCTGATTGGCGCGCTCTCGATCGACAGGGCTGACGCTGCCCAGAACGAGGTCTTTTAGATCGTCCGCTATCGTACCCACTGCGGTGCTCGCGTCGGTGTTTGTGAGAACCACGACGGCGGCGCGCTGATCGGGAAATATCGTGTTTTGGCTGAGGAAGCCGGACACTTCGCCACCATGTGCCAACACCCGCCGCTCATTGGACAGGCTCACATCAAGGCCGAGCGCGTAACCTGTGCCCGCACCATTATTCAGTAGTATCTCGGTTTCCAGCTCCCGGTATGATTCGGGTTTCAGAAGAGTCCGGTTGATGATCGACAGGTCCCAGCGCGCCAGATCTTCGGCGGTCATCGCCAGCTCGCCGGCCGCAAACGCCCAGCCTTTGCCTGCCGAGGGCGCAGGGTGCCAAGGCCCCAACGCATAGCGCGTGTAACCGGCCGCGTCGCTGGATCCCAGGCCGCCTTCGTCGAAATTGACCACGCTGGTCATTTTCAACGGTTGAAAGATCCGATCCTTGAGGAATGAAAATACCGGTTGGCCGCTTACCTTCTCCAAGATCATGCCGGCGCTCACATAACCCGTATTGCTGTATTGCCAGCGCTCTCCCGGCGCGAAATCGAGCGGCTGGCGCGCCCATTGGGATACGATGCGGTCTGCCGTTATGGGCGAAAGCATTTGCGTGAAGACGTAATCCTGGGGCCAGTAGTCACGTACACCCGACGTATGCGACAGGAGCTGGCGGATCGTTACATCCGACGCAGGTCCGAGATCCGCAATGTACTTACCCGCCCGATCGTCGAGGCTGAGTTTGCCATCCTGTTGCAGTAGCAGGATGCCCGCCGCGAGAAACTCCTTGCTGATCGAACCAACGCCATAACGCGCAGTCGGCGTTGCCGCGCGGGCCGGATCGAGGCTCGCCTCACCGGCGGCACCGGCATAAACAATGCGCCCATCCGCAACCACCGCCACCGAGGCGCTGGGCGCGCCCAGGCGCGCGATATCACGCTTTACGGTGCTGTTGATCGTCGCCGCGTCAATTGCAGCTCCCGCACCTTGCGCGGCCACATTGTCGATAGGCGCCGCGTGCGCCGATGACAGCGACAAGCCTGCCACCAACAGCGCCACCAACAGCGCAAATGCCACACTGCCCTTCCCAGAGCGAGCCTTCCCAGAGCGGGCCGTTATGTTCATTGGTGTGCTCCCCTTTGTTTCGATGTTCCGCAAAATCAAATGCAGGCAGCGCCGCCAAATGCCGACAACTCGCGGCGCAGTCGCGCACTTCTCTGACGCATCGGCGTCCGGACCATCGATGATCCCTGCCGGCTATCTAGCCCGTCAATGTATCCGCGTGTTCACAAGCCCCCCGGCGGTGAATGCGGTCATCTCTCCGGCCGAGCGGCCCGGCGAGGGCATCAGGCGCGAGCCCAGCGGCTTGTTCCACCTGTAGGCCAGCCAAGACACGTCACCGATGATGCGGGCGATTTGCTGTTCGCTGGTCGAACCCGCCAGGGGCACGGTGTCGACCCCGCCCGCGCACACCGCCGACCAGGCCAGGATTGAATCCAGCGAGAAGGTCCCCTCCGCCCAGCGCTGGGCCAGCACCTTGTCTTCCATCACCGGGATCATCAGCCCTGAATAGCCGGTGCGTTTGACGGGGGTTGCCTGTACGGCGCGGGTGATGATCCCCGCGGCCGTCATCGAGCCAGAGCTGCCGATCGGCGCACCCAGGAAGGATTCGAATGCCGTGGCGATGGAGGCGCGGCCCGGTGCCGGCGTGGCATCGATCCCTTCATAGGTCCAGCCGGTGTCGGCAGCGAGCTTCATCGCCACGGCTTCGGCCTCCTTGGTGTATTGCGACAGCTCCTCGGTCAGGTGGGCCTGGGCTTCCACCGGATCTTGATATTTCTCGAACACATGATTGACGACATTCGCCGTCTCCATGGCGATGGCGAAGTGCTTGCCCGGCCCATTATGCCAGGAGCCCGGATAGTAGGGGCCATAGGGTTTCATCATGCCGATGGCCGCGAACCCGAAATTGCCGTTGCCGTTGGGACTTTGGGCGGCGATCTCGTGGATCGCGTGGGCGGCCGCGGCGATGGCGCGCCAGTGCAAGCCCTTGTCGTCGGCCACGATGATGTTGGCATTGGTGCCGTTGTCGGCCAGGATCGAAGGCAGCAGGTCGGCGGCCGCGGTGTCGTCATCGTCGTTCATCATGGCGGGCCCGACGTTCAGGGCCACATGATCGTTGGCCGCCACCTTCTTGATGGCGCCGATCAGGGCCAGCGCCTGCTCCCGCGTCATGCCCTTGATGTATTGCGGGAACGGCTCAGTGGTGACGCGCCCACCCGCGCCGGGGAATCCGGCCTGGTTGAGCGCGGTCTTGGCCTGGGCCAGGAATTGGGCCGCTTCGTCCATGCGCGCGGCATAATTGTCCTTGTCGAGTGTGACGAAGGCGGTCACGGCGCGGATGGGTGGTTTGTCCTGCATTGTGCCCTGGGCGTGAGCCGTCACCGCCCACAAAATTCCCGCGAGACTTAAGGCCAGCCGCAGTGCCAGGTTTAGATTTCGTGTGGTGCCTTCGATAACCCGCTTCATCAATGCCCCCTCCTTCTGGTTAATTGAGCTTTCTCACAATGGTGGATATCCGTCTACGTCTGTTGCGGACCCGCCGGCCTTCGAGCCCGCCAGAAGGCCGGAAGAGTGCAGCACCGAATTATATAAATCGAGGACACCAAGAAATAGTCCCGCGAGCATCGGTCCAATCAGGAGGCCAGCCGGCCCAAATGTGGCTATGCCGCCCAGGGTACTCAAGAATACCAAAAGACTTGGCATCTCGCTGCTACCCCGAATGATACGGATGCGCAGCAAATTGTCCCCAAAGAACACCGACAGCTGGCCCCATATCGCCAGCCCAAATCCCGGGATGAAATGACCCGTCAGCATCAGATAGACCGCGGCCGGAGCCCATACTATTGCCGAACCAAGCCCCGGGATGATCGCTGATGCTATGGCGGCAGCTGCGCCCCAGAACCAGGGCCGGCCAATGCCGGCGAGGAAAAATCCCCCTCCGATTAGCACTCCCTGCGTCGCACCAATAATCACGATGCTTTTCAATGTCGCTGCCATGATGTCCAGGGTATTGCCGGCAATCTTGCGGGCCTGTGACCTCTCCAGAGGGATCCGTTCCGCTATCCGGGATACCAAGGCAGGTCCTGATTGCAGTAAGCAGACGAGCGAGAAGCAGATCACGAACAGATCAAAAAAGAGGCGTATTATTCCGAGCGCGGCCTGCTGCAAGGCTCGCACGAGAAAGCTCGCCATCGCATCGGTATAGTTAGTCGGTCCACTAGAAAGGTACGTGGCCAATTTTCGGCCAAGACTTGTTTCCTCCAACCCTTGCGGAAGCAGCGTTAGAAGGCGCTCAGGATGACCGGAAATTGAATCAACCAACGAATGCGCCGAATTGATCAACTGAATCGCATCGGAGCGGACTGCCTGGGAGATTGCCACGAAGGGCAAAGCAACCGCTATGACGGACAGGATCGTAATCGCGATGGCGGCAATCGCTGGCCGATTTCCGAAAAGCGGCAGGCTTTTCTGGAATATCGGATAAAGCAAACCGGCAAATATTCCTCCAAGGGTCACATCAATCAAAAAATCGCGAATCATGAAAAGGAAAACGGCCGATACCGTAGCCGACAGTATCAGCACGAAGGTGAGACGGTAGAGGCGGCTGGCTCTGTCGTTTGGCATCACCACACCTGTTTTAGCGGATGAACCACCGATACCGGGCTCGGGGTCAGGCCAGTATGCTCGCGAAATCGCCGCGTGCAATGACTCTGGCCGGAAAACCCCGCGGCGCGCGCAATCGCGCCAAGCGATATTTCCGATGTGCAAAGAAGCTCTTGGACGCGACGCACGCGGCACAGCACGAGATAGTCATGGGGGGCACGCCCTCTGATCGCTTGAACACGCGCGCGAAATGATACATCGACAAACCGTGTGGGCTGGCTTTGGCGGCTAAGCATCCGCTTGGCGTCAGAAGCGGTTGTCAGCTGCACTCGAAATCGTCGGCGCCAACTGGATGGCACATGTCTGGCCACCCTCTTTCGCGCCAGTAATCGACAAGACCAAATTTGCGGACAAGTTGCTTGAACCGTTGCGTCTTGCGGGCGTCAGCCATTGCCGGATGCCATATCTCTTCTATGAAAGGGAAAGCAAAACTGACAGCAGTCCACTGGTACTCTAGGGCATCAATGAACCGCTGCGGCTCTCCGACGAAGAGATAAACCCACACAAGCGGACTAACGTAGGAAAGAGAGCTGGAGGCGCTTTTGGCCGGTGCCGTACGAATAATGTTACCCGCAGCCGCGATGTCCGCAACTCGATATGGGACTAGATCCGGAGAAATGGAGCCTATGGTCTGGGCGGCGCGCCGATACTGGCCGGTGCTTGCATAAGCAAAGGCGAGCGTACTGCGAAAATCCCCTGACCGTTGTCCAAACTCCGTTGAGACTTGCTCGAGCATAGCGACTGCTCCATTGACATCGCCGCTAACCAGCATCGCCTCTCCGGCGGTGGCTTTATAGTTCGAGACCAGGGGCTCGTCTTGTTGCAATCTTGTGTACACTTTGAGCGCCTGCCTGAGGCGTCCTTCGGATTCGAGCAGGTTGCCATAGTGGTCGAGGATGAGCGGGTCGGTTGGGTCCAGGGCGAGGGCCCTGGCAAAATCATCGTCTGCCGCGGCCCAGTGGCCGCGGAGGTTTCCGAGATTTCCAAGCGCCGCATAGGCGAGCGCGCTGCTGGGATCAAGTCTCAGGGCATTCTCGACGGCCGTATTTGTCTTCGAAAGAGCGGACTGATAGTCCGCGCGCAGTTCGTCCAACGGCGATGTCGGTTTTGCGGTCTGCTTTTTGAGCTCGTCAACATCCGGGTAGACCGTGGCGAGAAACGCCCAAGCCGGCGCGTATCCAGGATCGCGCGCGACCACCGATTCGAGGATGGCGATCGACTGCTTGATATCTCCATTGTTATAGGCGAGCGCGATGGCGCGCAGATAGTCCTCATAGGCGGCCGTATCGCTGGTCCGGTTGGAGACGAGATTCTCGCCTTCCTTCAGCCCCAGAGGCACCTGCATTGCAGTCGCGATGGCGCGGGCGATGTCTTCTTGAACGGCGAACACGTCCTTGAGGTCCCGGTCGTAGCTGTCGGTCCATAAATGGTCGCCCGTATCCGCACGGATCAACTGTGCCGTGACCCGAACGCGGGCGTCAGCTTTGCGCACGGAGCCCTCCAGCAGATAGGCCGCGTTCAACGTCTTTCCAATGGCCCGTAAATCCGCGGCTTTCCCCTTGAACTGAAAGGCCGAGGTACGGCCCACGACTGCCAGGTGAGGAATTTTTGCGAGCGCCGAAGTGATCTCCTCGGTCATGCCGTCGGAGAAATATTCCTCTTTGGGATCGCCCGAGTAATTG
>DATFSP010000005.1:0-16179 GCA_035262545.1 Rhizomicrobium sp.
ACAAAACGGTCCATCGGGCCTTCGCTATAGAGAAAACCCTGCATACGGACTGAGCGCGCGGCTTCCAGATCGCTCTCTTTGTCGCCGACCAGGAAGGAGCGGCTGAGATCGACCGGCCAGAATTTGGCGAGATCCAGGATCATGCCGGCGCCCGGCTTTCGCCAGGAACAGTGTTTGCGATATTCGGCGCGCTTCGCCTCCGGATGATGGGGGCAGTAGCGCACATCGTCCACGAGCGCGCCTTCCACGGCAAGACGCTCGCGCATGTGAACGTGGAGCTTTCGCACAGCGTCCTCATCGAAATAGCCATGCGCCACCCCCGCCTGGTTGGTCACCACGAAGACCAGATAACCGGCGTCGCGACAAAGCCGGATGGCGCGGCCCACGCCGTCCACCAGATCAAATTGGTCGGGATTTTCCACATAGCCACGGTCGATATTGATCACGCCGTCGCGGTCGAAAAAAGCCGCTTGCTTTAGTGCCATCATTCGCGCGCGCGCCTGATCAAGCTGCTGGTGCTGTGCTCTGGCACTAGCTCGGCTAGAACGACCTCGCCGCCATAGGATGAAACGAAGTCCGCGCCGACGATATCCTCGCGCTTATAGTCGGCGCCCTTGACTAAAACATCTGGTTTCAACGCTTGGATCAATTTTTCTGGTGTGTCCTCGCCGAAAATCACGACCAGATCTACCATCGCGAGGGACGCCAGCACGGTCGCACGCGCCAACTCGTCCTGCATGGGTCTGCCCGCACCTTTCAAGCGCTTGACGGATGCATCCGAATTCAACCCCACCACCAGCCGGTCGCATCTGGCGCGCGCCTGTCGCAGCAACGAGATATGTCCGGGGTGAATGAGATCGAAACAGCCATTTGTGAATCCGATGCGGCGGCCTTTGGCGCGCCAGAGCGTGAGCAATTCCTGCGCGCGATCCGGCGAAACAATTTTCTTTTCGACAATTTCGAGCTGTTGGGTGTGAAGTTCGCTGGCCAATTCGTCGACGGTGACGGCGGCGGTTCCCACCATCGTCACCGCGATGCCGGCAGCGATATTGGCCAGCCTGGCAGCGTCCGCAAGATCGCTTCCCGCCGCCAGCGACAGCGCCAACGCGGCCACCACCGTATCGCCGGCGCCCGAGACATCGAAGACCTCGCGCGGGCGCGCGGCGATGTGGGTGATGTCGGAGCTGCGTTTCATCAGTGAAAGACCGGCGGCGCCCCTTGTGATGATGACGGCCGATAACTCAGGAAGGCCGGTGAGGATGCTTCGCGCGCACGCCTCTGCTCCCGCGTCAGTCTCCGCCTCGCCTCCGGTCGCGACTGCCGCTTCGTGCTGGTTGGGCGTGATCACGGTGGCGCCGTCATAATGGGCCAACTCCGCACCCTTAGGATCGACGACCACGGGCTTCGACTCCGCGCTCGCAAGTGCGATCAGCCCTCTCACCAGCGCGGGCGACAGAAACCCCTTGGCATAGTCCGAGATCACCAGCACGTCATGCGAGCGGATGGCATAACGAACCGCATCGAGAATCCTGTCATAGTCGAGGTCCCGCCAGACCGTTTCATAATCCGCGCGCATCACCTGCTGCTGATCGGCGATGTAGCGGATTTTTTCCGTGGTCCGCCCGTGGCCAAATGTGAACAGGCCGTCGTGAATGCGCGAATTCCTGGAGAGAAGCTCTTCCATGCGCGCGCCGGGACCATCCTTGCTTTTGCCGCCGATCAAAGTCGCCCTGCCACCCAAAGACGCTATGTTGCGGGCCACATTGCCCGCTCCGCCCAGGCTGATGGCTTCGCGGTCCACCGCCAGGACCGGAACGGGCGCCTCGGGCGAGATGCGTGACACACGGGCGTAAACAAAGCGGTCGAGCATCACGTCGCCCACCACCAACAAGCGCGCATCCTTAAAGCGAGCGAGAAGTTCGAGCGGGCTCATATCGCCAAGCGATGCATTCGGCCACGCGGCGGCGCTGTGGCCGCGCTCAATTTAGTTGGCGCAAAAAAAACCCGCGCGCGAAGCGCCCAAAACAAAAAAACGATCCCTGTCGCGTAAAAAAAGGGGCTCATGTCGGAAAGGTCCTGCCGCTGGTGGCGAGGCTAGAGATGGTGGGCGCAACAGGGCCCCGCGCGCGAAGCGCGCAAAACAAAAAAACGATCCCTGTCGCGTAAAAAAGGGGGCTCATGTCGGAAAGGTCCTGCCGCTGGTGGCGAGACTAGAGATGGTGGGCGCGACAGGGATCGAACCTGTGACCCCTACCATGTCAAGGTAGTGCTCTCCCGCTGAGCTACGCGCCCCAATATTCATCTCTTGGCGGGGGGCTTCTATAGCCGCCCGGAGCGGCAAAGAAAAGTGTGAGCTCGTCACGCCGCGATCATTCGTTCCACCTCGGCCACAATTTCCCGGAGATGGAAGGGTTTTGACAGGACTTTCGCCTGCCTGGGGGCGCCCGCCGCCGGATGCAGCGCTACGGCGGCAAAGCCGGTGATGAACATAATCTTGAGGCCGTCATTCAGCTCCGCGGCCCGCTTGGCCAGTTCAATCCCATCCATGCCTGGCATCACGATATCAGTGAGCAGCAGGTCGAAGTTGAACCCCTTGAGGCATTCATATGCGTCGCTGCCATCACCAAAATCGGTCACGGCATGGCCGGCCTTGGCCAGCGCAGCCGCAAGGAACTTGCGCAAGGATTCGTCGTCTTCCGCCAAAAGGATATGCGCCATCGCCTGACCGGCCCTCGCCTGTCCCCAGTAAAAACCATATCCGTGGAACCGTAAACAAGTGTCCATACTTGAAACGGGCGACCCTTTGGGCTCCCCTATCCATCCCGACACGAGAACAGACCATGGCGCGCCCGCCTTCCGGCCCTGAAGGGAACCAGCACTCCGCGGCTGAGAAGCCAGGCACAGTGGCCAAGGACCCCATTCTCGCCGAGCTTTTGGCCGAGCCGTTCCGAGTGATCCGGCCTCAGATCCAGACTGTGCCGTTCGTGTTTTCCTCCGGCCATTCTGGTCGCCGCTATCCGGAAAGCCTGATCGCACAAAGCCGGCTTGATCCTTTGACGTTGCGCCGATCCGAGGACGCCTTTGTGGACGAACTCTTTTCGGGCGTAGCGGGTTTGGGAGCGCCCCTGATCGCGGCGGAATTTCCTCGCGCCTATTGCGATGTCAACCGCGCCAGCAGCGAGCTCGATAGCGGCATGTTCGACGCGGCTCTCGATATCGCCATCGACGCGCCCAGCCCGCGCGTTGTTGCCGGCCTTGGCGTCATTCCCCGTATCGTGCGCGACGGAGCCGAAATCTATGCGGGCAAATTGTCCCACCGCGAGGCAAAGATACGGCTTTCGGGCCTTTACCGACCCTATCATGCGGCGCTGGCGGAATTGGCCGCTGAGACTGTCAAGCGGTTCGGCGTTGCCGTGGTGGTGGATTGCCACTCCATGCCTTCGGCACTCTCTGTGCCCGATATCGTGCTCGGGGACCGCTATGGCACTTCGGCTCCGTTGCTTCTCACCGGCTGGGCGGAGAATGCATTCGTAGGTACGCGCTTTTCGATCGCGCGCAACGCGCCCTATGCGGGCGGCTACACCACGTTGCTTTACGCTCGTGGCAGCAGCGGTTTCTTCGGCCTTCAGATCGAGATTAATCGCGCGCTTTATCTCGATGAGGTCCGCATCCAACGCAAGTCCGGCTTCGAAGGTCTTAAAAAACGCTTGACCGAAACTTTGGCGCGATTGACCGCGATTGATCCGGCGCTGCTGGGCGGTCACAAGTTTCCGCTGGCCGCGGAATAAGACGCCACTTCGCCCCTTCATTACGAATCAGTGCTGGTTCCGGCACTGAAAGCGGGTCTGGCCAAAAGAAAAAGGCCGCTTTGGCAAACCAAAGCGGCCAAGTTCAGGGAGGAAACGCCCAGAAAGGGCGGCGGCTTCGCAGAACGGATCCGCAATACCGCGCTGCAGCAATATGATGAAACTCATCTGCTTCGGCAAGCCCAGAAATCGGTTCGAATCCAAGTATTCCGTGGTAAACCCTGCATATTTTACATGACAGACCATGGATTTCCGTGCGTCTGCGCCGGATTACGGCAATTGTGCGGCGCAACAACTCTGAAAAATTTGTAAACGTGCCAGGCACGCGAGCATTCGTCCCAGCAGATTCATCAGTCCGTCGTTCAGCCGCAACAAAAGATTCGCGCGGGTCAGCTACTTCCCCCGCGGGAGCGCGAATAGGACGCACCCGGACGAAAGCGGGAGACCAAGATGACACGGTCTGTTTTCGACTCGCCTTTCCGTGGAGGCGCCTGGTTCGAGAGTGCCCAAGGCGTTCTCGCCCAGCACGCTCGCTCCACAACCGGGCGGACGCTCCGGCCTTGCCGTAATCACCGCACCATCTTCATTTCCGACACGCATTTGGGCACGCGCGGCTGCAAGGCCGAGGCGCTCGCCGATTTCCTGGCCCATAATGAATGCTCCACCCTGTTTCTGGTGGGCGATATCGTGGATGGCTGGCAACTCAAGCGCCGCTGGTATTGGAACTCAGCGCAGAGCCGTGTCGTGGCAGAGATTCTCGCCAAGGTGGACAATGGCGCGCGGGTGATCTTCGTCCCGGGCAATCACGACGAATTTGCCCGTGCCTATGCGGGCCGCCTGTTCGCCGGCGTCGAAGTGGCGTTCGAAACCATCCATGAGACCGCCGACGGCCGCCGTCTGCTGGTGCTACATGGCGACCGCTTCGATGGCGTGATCGCGTGCGCCAAGTGGCTGGCGCATGTGGGGGACTGGGCCTATGGCGTGGCCCTTTGCTGGAATGACGTTCTATTCCAGGTCCGCAAGCAGTTGGGCCTGCCTTATTGGTCTCTGTCTGCCTGGCTGAAGCACAAGGTCAAGAATGCGGTCGAATATATCTCGCGCTTCGAAGAAACCGTAGCGGCGGAAGCAGAAAAGCGAGGCGTGGACGGGGTGGTGTGCGGACATATCCATCATGCCGAAATCCGCCAAATCGGTGGCGTGCTTTATCTGAACGACGGAGACTGGGTTGAAAGCTGCAGCGCCCTTGTCGAAGATGCCCGCGGAAATCTGGAGATTCTTCGCTGGGCCAGTCCTTCTCAAAGAAACGCGGCCTTGGGCGCCGCCGAAGCGGCAACGCCCGCGCTTATTCCCGCGTAGGACCAAACGTTTGATGCCGGGACCCATTCCCGGCATCGCCGCCCATCTCAAAATCCTCATCGTCACCGATGCCTGGAAACCCCAGGTCAATGGCGTGGTGCGGACCCTGGAAGTTCTTGGTCAAGACCTGATCGCGTTGGGCCATAAGGTACGCTATGCCACGCCCGAGGGGCGTTTTACCCTTGGGCTGCCCACCTATCGCGAGATTCGCCTGGCGGTGTTTCCGCGCCGGCAATTGGAAAAAGAGATACGCGATTTTGCGCCCGACGCGGTGCATATCGCGACCGAAGGCACGCTCGGGATGAGCGCGCGCTCGATCTGCCTCAAGCACGGCATTGCATTCTCCACCTCATTCCATACACGCTTCCCCGAATATGTGCGGGCGCGCCTTCCCCTGATTCCGGAAGAATTGGTCTATCGCTGGCTGCGCTGGTTTCACGGCCCCGCCACGGCCATGATGGTGGCCACCGAAAGCCTCAGGCGAGAGCTTCAAGCGCATGGCTTCACCAATCTGCGGATCTGGTCGCGGGGCGTGGATGTCGATCATTTCCACCCTGTCGCGGGTGCTCGACTGCCTTATGACGGCCCCATATGGCTCTATGTGGGCCGCGTCGCCGTCGAGAAGAATATCGAAGCTTTTCTAAGGCTGGACCTTCCAGGCACCAAGGTGGTGGTAGGCGACGGCCCTGCTCGGCCGGAGCTGGAAGCCCGCTACCCTGAATCGCGCTTCCTGGGCGCCCTCGCCGGCCAGGCCCTGGTCGAGGCCTATGCGGCGAGCGATGTCTTCGTCTTTCCCAGCCGTACCGACACTTTCGGTCTGGTCTTGTTGGAGGCGCTGGCCTGCGGCATACCGGTGGCCGCTTATCCGGTCCAGGGGCCCCTGGACGTGGTGGGGGACGCGCCGGTGGGAGCCCTTGCCCAGGATTTGCAGGCGGCCTGCCTGAAAGCCCTGGAGATTGCCCACCATCCTGGCAGCCCTTCTCCTCGCCGCTTTGCCGAAGACCATTCCTGGCGGGCATGCACCCTGCAATTCCTGCGCAATATCATCGTCGAGCCTGACGAGCCCTGACGCCTCAGAGTTAAGTTCTTAACCTGAAAGACTTTTATCGCGGCTGTGGGACGGTGGACCTTTCCCCTCCCCGGCGCACGGGTTAGAACCAAAGCTCAAACCAAAGTCAGGCCCTTAGCTCCTCCATGACGCCGCCGCCCCGCGCCGCTTCGTCCCGCGCAAACCTGCTTTCGGCCAAAGAGGCGGCATTCCTGTTGCTTGTTACCCTGTTCTGGGCAGGGTTCGTGATCGTTCTGGGCAAGGACACGAGCTGGGACTTCCGCAACTATCATTGGTACGCGCCTTACGCCTTTCTCAATCATCGCGAGGCACTGGATGTCGTCGTCGCCCATCAGGCGAGTTACTACAACCCTTTGCTCGATACCCCCTTCTATTGGCTGGCGGTCCATACCCACGCCTGGATCGCTTTGGGCATATTGGGCGCCGTGCAAGGCGCCAACGTGGTGCCGCTCTATCTGATCGCGCGTGAGGGGCTCCGGATCGGCGATCGCCAGATCGGCGCAGGAGCGCTTGCGTTATTGGGCCAAGCCGGCGCGCTGACGCTGTCCATGTTCGGCACCACTTACTACGACAATGTGATGAGCGTGTTCATCCTGTCGGGCCTCGCCGTTCTGATCCTGAACCGCGAAACTTTGCGCGCCGGTCCGCTGGGTCAGGCGGCGATGATCGCGGGCCTTGCCGGTTTCATCACGGGTTGTGCCTTCGGACTTAAATTGCCGGAAATGCCGTTTTGCATGGGCTTCGCGGCCGCGCTGCTCTCACTTGGTGGCAAGCTCAAACATCAGAGCGTGCGGCTCTTCGCCGGCGGCATCGGGGGTGTGTTGGGCTTCCTGCTCTTCAGCGGCTGGTGGATGCTCCACATGAAGGCGCTGACAGGAAACCCGCTCTTCCCCTATTTCAACGAGTATTGGCGCTCGCCGCTGGCGCTGGCTTCGCCTTATCGGGACATGCGGTTTATACCCACCCATTTCTGGCGCCAGATTCTGTTTCCCTTCCTGTTCTCGATCGATTGGCATGTGGCTGACGATTTGGGCTTTCAGGACATCCGAGTGCTGCTGGCCTATGTCACCGTGATCCCGGCGGGCATAATCTGGCTTCTGCGCCGTGAAAGCGATGACGCGCTGTTCGACAAGGGCGTGACCATGCCCTTATTCGCATTCGCGGCCGTGAGCTATTTCGTGTGGCTGCGTCTGTTCGCGATCTATCGTTACATTATCGTACTGGAGATGCTGGCCCCCACCTCGATCGTGGCGGCCGTCGGCCTTTATCCGCTGACACGGCGAAATCGCTACCTCATTCTCGCCGCACTTTGCTTCGCCATCCTGGTCACGGCGCGCAGCGACTTTCTTGAGCGGGCGCCCGTGGAAGATCCCTACATCCAGGTGGCGCTTCCCCCGATCCCCCACCCAGACGAGACCATGGTGCTGATGACGGGCGACGCTCCGATGGGCTTCATTGCCCCATCGCTGCCGCACCAAATCCCAATCTTGCGCATCGATGGCTGGATGGTGCAGCCCAAGGATGGCACCTTGCTGACCGGCGATATGCGCCGGCGCGTGGCCGCGCATTTGCTTGCCGGCGGCGAACTTTACCTGATCGCTGATGCCACCGACATGGGACGTGCCCGTGACGCATTGGCCGATTATGGCCTTGCCATCCGCTGGACGGAATGCCAGCAATTCGACACCAATATCGCGGGTATCTATCAGTGGTGCCCGCTGACAAAAAAACTTGAGAGATGATGAGCTCGCGCGTCGCCGTCCTGGTGCCCTGCTACAATGAAGAAGCCACGATCGCCAAAGTCGTGAGTGACTTTCACGAAGTGCTCCCCGATTCCGCCATTTACGTCTACGACAATAATTCCCGCGACCAGACCATGGCGCGGGCGCGAGAAATGGGCGCCATTGTCCGCAGCGAACCGCGGCAGGGCAAAGGCAATGTGGTTCGCCGTATGTTTGCCGACATCGAGGCCGATATTTATGTGTTGGTGGATGGTGATGACACGTATGACGCGGGAGCAGCACCGGGCATGGTGGCGAGTCTCGTCGCCGCCGGTGCCGATATCCTGACCGCCCGGCGCATCCATACCGAGGCGGCCGCCTATCGGCCCGGTCATGTAATGGGCAACCGCCTGCTCACTGGCCTTGCCGCCCTTCTATTCGACGTAAAGCTCAACGATATGCTGTCGGGTTACCGAATCATGTCCCGCCGCTTCGTGAAATCCTTTCCCTTGACCGCGCAAGGCTTCGGCATCGAGACCGAACTTACTATCCACGCGGTCAGGCTGATGATGCCCATGATGGAGATGGATACGCGCTACAAGGAACGGCCTGTAGGATCCGTCTCCAAATTGAATACCTGGCGGGATGGATTCCGCATCCTTACGACCATCGGCTATCTGGTGCGCGAGGAACGGCCCTTGGTCTTTTTCTCGTTCTTTTTTCTGGTGCTGGTGGCACTGTCGCTGATCACGGGTACGCCCGTCGTGACCGAATACCTTCAGACGGGTCAGGTGCCGCGTTTGCCCACCGCTGTGTTGGCGACAGGGCTGATGCTGCTGGCCTTCCTTTCGCTCACCTGCGGCCTCATCCTGGACACAGTGACAAGGGGACGATGGGAATTGAAGCGCGTGGCATATCTCGCCATACCCGGACCCCACGAACCCGACGCGGCCCGCGTCGCGGCACGCCCGCGCCTAAAATGAACCTGCTCGCTAAACTCTCGCGCCTTTCCCTGCTGCGCTTTGCCGTGATCGGCGCTTTGGGGCTGCCCGTGGATGCCGGGGTGCTGTGGCTCATGACCCATCGCGTCGGTCTTGATCCCTATTCCGGCCGGGTCATCTCTTGGCTTTCCGCCGCCAGCTTCACCTGGATCGGCAACCGCTATTTCACGTTCCGTGCCAACCGGGCGCGCGGGCTATTGGCTACGGCAAAGGAGTGGTTGCGATTTCTCACCGCCAACGCGGTCGGCGGGTTGGTCAATGTGGGGCTCTATTCGACCCTGGTGCGGTTTGCCCCCCCGCCGGTCAACAATCTTTATGTGGCGTTGATCCTTGGCGTGCTGGCGGGACTGATTTTCAATTTCACCTTGTCCAAGACCATGGTGTTCAAGGGCCCGATCTGACGTCCGGCGATTCCACGATTACCGATTTGATTACGGCGAAGACTTCAAGTCCTTCCGCGAGTTCCAGCCGCCGGACTGAGGCCGCGGTCACGCGCGCCACCAGACGGGCACCGCCGCAGCGCATGGTGATTTCGGCGCGCGAGCCTTCCATACGAATGTCCGAGATGACCACGGGAAGAATATTGTTGGCGCTGATGGCTTGGGGCGCTTGGCGCGCAATCAATATCTCATCGGCTCCGATCTGAATGCGAACCTTCTTTCCCTTTTTGCCGGCCTCCGCGACCAGAATCTTGCCGCCATCGAAAAAGAGCGCGGTCAGCCCACCTTCATCATCCCCTATCGTCGCATCCAGCACCGCTCCGAGGGGCTTTTCCGCGCCCTGGCCTGCCAGCACCTCGAACACGCTGCCAAAACCTGTGATTTTACCGTTGTCCAAGAGCACTACCTGGTCTGCTAGTTGCGCCACTTCATCGAGCGAGTGGCTCACATAGAAGATCGGCACACGCGCTATGTCGCGCAGGCGTTCCAACCAAGGCAAAATCTCGGCGCGGCGAGCTTGATCCAGGTTCGCCAGCGGCTCATCCAGAAGCAGGATATCCGGCGTCGCGAGAAGCGCGCGTCCCAGCGCGACGCGGCTCTTTTCTCCGCCCGACAAATGTTTGGGAGCCCTGTTCAGAAGCGACTCCAGCCCCAGGATCCTGATCACGCGCGCGACCTCGGCTAAATCGGCGCGTTTTCCCCTGCGGCGCCAGCCAAAAAGGAGGTTTGTCTCAACGTTCATATGGGGAAAGAGCCGCGCGTCCTGGAACACCAACCCGGCATGGCGCTTCTCAGGTGGTACAAAAATGCCTTTTTCCGTATCCAGCACGGTGCGATTTTCCAGCACCACGCGGCCCTGATCGGGCCGCGTCAACCCCGCCAAAACATGTACGATGCTGGACTTGCCCGCGCCTGACGGCCCGAACAAAGCTGTCACGCCCCTTCCTGCCGTGAATGTCACATCCAGCAGGAACGTTCCCTGGCGATGACGAATGGCGACCTCAGCGCTCATCCCTCGTTTATCCTCGTTGCGCGGCGCATGATGGTTTGGGCAGCCAGCAAGAAAATGAACGCGATTGCGATGGAAAGCGCGGAGAGTCGTGCCGCCTCGGCAGCGCCACCGGGGGTCTGCAGCGCCGTATAGATTGCCAGCGGCAAGGTCCTGGTCTCACCCGGAATATTGGAAACGAAGGTAATGATGGCGCCGAATTCTCCCAGTGACGCGGCGAAGGCGGTAATCGCCCCTGCCACCAGACCGGGTATGGCCAGCGGCAAAGATACATTGATCAAGCGGTCGAGAAAGCCTGCACCCAGCGTGCGCGCGGCCTCATCAAGGCCTTGATCCCGGGCCTCCAGCGCCAACCTTATGGCACGCACCTGGAACGGAAAGGTGAAGATGATGCTGGCCAGGACCGCGCCGGTCCAGCGGAATACCAGTACGATACCGAATTGATCCTTGAGAAAGGCGCCCACGCCGCCCCGGGTGCCGAAAATCGTCAGAAGAATAAAGCCCATCGCCACCGGCGGCAGCACCAAAGGCAGATGCACGATCCCGTCGAGCAACGTCCGCCCGCGAAAACTACGCGACAAAATCAGGGCCGTAGCCGCCGCGAATGGCAGACTAACCGCCACCGCAACGGAGGAGATTTTCAAGCTGAGGAGCAGCGCCTCGCTCTCGTCAGGTGTGAGAAACGGCATCGGACCTCCCCTCTGTTTATAGCGTGGAGGCCGACCTAAAAAAAACAAAACGGCCGCTCGATGGGCGGCCGTTTCGCTGCAAAACACTTGTGATCAGTGGCGCGCGTAGAGCGACCAGAGATGGGCGACCATCGCCGACTTGTCTGTGTCAGGGCCCTTCACGACGTCGAGCGCCTTCTGCGCATCGGCCTTCTGGCCAGCACCGATTAGCGCCATGCCCAGACGGATTTGGGCATTATTCTTGTCGTCGACGCCCTTGGCGATACCGGCCTTGATGGTCGCGACAGCGTCCTTGGCCTTGCCCTGACCCCACTGATCTTCGCCAATCTTGACCAGCGCATCGCCCTTGGGGGCAGCCTGCGCGGCCGCGAGATTCTTGGCCATATTCGCCTCATCGGCGGCGGCCTGGGTCTTAGCCAACGTCAGAAGCTTGGTGACGCGATCACCGGTCATCACCTTGGCGGCCTGACCCTTCTCGATCACGGCCGCAGCTTCCGCGGGGAAGCCCAATTGCAGGGCAAGCTGTGCCAGGGTGGTATACTCATCCGCACCGCTGATGGTGCCCGTGAGCAGCTTGAGGCGATAGACATCCAGCGTGTCATGATCGCGCATGCCCTGACCGCGTTCGCTCATCTTGAGCAGGTTGTTCCAATACTCAGTCTTGCCGGTATGAGCGACGAGAGCTTCCAACGCCGCGCGCTCGGCGGCATCGTCCCCGGAGTCATGGGCGCAGCTCATCTGCAATTGGAGCGTTGCATCGCTGGAAGGATTGGCGCCGAAATTGCTCTTGATGTATTTCAGGCAGCCCTGCTTGTCGCCCGACAGATAATAAGCCTGAGCCACGACCTGCATGGAGGCGGCATCCAGTACATTATTCTTCTTCAACGCCTCGGAATCTTCGATCACTTCCTTGTATTTGCGGGCGTTGTAGTCATTGGCGAATTTCGCCTTGGCGCCGGAGGGCGTCGAGGTATCGCCGGACTTCACGGCGATGTATTCCTTCATCTGGGCGATGATCTTGCTTTCTTCGGCTGTCTTATTGGGCACAGCCTCAGCCTCGTTCACCTTGGCCATTGCCGCCTTGTAGTTGCCCTGCTCGGCGAGCGCCTGCGCTTCCTGGAGAGGCTTACCCACCTTCGCGCTTACGGCGGCTTGGGCCGGCATAGAAGCAATCAGCACACCGCCAGAAATCACGGCGGTGCCGAGAAGGAACGCCGTAGCAACGGCACGCAACTTATTGGCAGTCATAACAAGACCTCGCTTCGATCTTCATAAAAAGGAAAGCGTGCGGACACGCCGCACGCTTTTCAAGCGGCGATGCCTCACCGCTTAGTTATACTGGTCAATCCCGGTAAAACCAATATGCGTCGCGCCCAAACGCTGGGCGTCGGCGAGCACCTTGGCCACCGCGTCATACTTGGCGAGGCGGTTGGGATTGATATGGATTTCCGGCTGTGGGTCCTTGCGCGCGGCATCTTCGAAATAGGAGTCCATCGTTGGGCGGTCCACCGCCGTGCCGTTCCAGGTCACGGTGCCGTCAAAGTCCACGCCCAGATCCACCGTCTCCGGAATGACGGTCGGTGGGGTCTGGTTAGGTGTGGGCATGTCCAGTTTCACCGCGTGCGTCTGGATCGGCAGGGTAATAATGAGCAGGGTCAGGAGAACGAGCATCACGTCGATCAGCGGCGTGGTGTTCATTTCCACCATCGGCTCACCTTCGCCAGCCCCAGGTCCTACATTCATTGACATGGTGAGTTACCTTCCAAATAACGAGATGATCAATAACTGGAAGCGTCCAGCGGGTGGGGCTCAGTGATGAAGCCCACCTTCAGGATGCCCGCCTGCTGGGCAGCCAAGACAACCCGGCCCACCGCCTCGAAGCGCACATTCTTGTCGCCGCGGATATGCACTTCCGGGAAACTTTTGTGCGCCGCGATGGCGGTCTTGAGTGCCGCGATAAAGCGATCCCGCAGCTCCGCTGGTGTGATCGGGGTCTCGACATTGTTCCAGAAGATGTTCTCGTCCTTGTCCACCGCGATCACAATATTTTCCGGCTTCGTCACCGTGACAATATTGCGATACGTCGGCAACTGCACGGGGATGCTCTTCACAATCACCGGAATGGTGACCAGGAAGATGATCAGCATCACCAGCATCACGTCCACCAGCGGGGTGGTGTTGATGTCGGTGTTTAATTGCGCCTCATCGTCCGCGAGTGCGTGTTGGACGTCGATGGACATGACAAGACTCTCCACGTGTTAGTTACTAAAGCCTACTTGCTCTTGGTGATCAGATAGGCCTGCAGGTCGCCCGCGAACGCGCGCAGCTTCTCGGTAATGACCTTGTTGCGGCGAACCAGGTAGTTATAGAGCAGCACCGCCGGAACGGCGACGGCCAGACCGAGCGCGGTCATGATGAGCGCCTCACCCACCGGACCTGCGACCTTGTCGATCGAAGCCTGGCCGGCGACGCCGATGCCGATCAGGGCGTTCAGAATGCCCATGACGGTACCGAACAGACCGACGAACGGAGAGACCGAACCGACCGAGGCGAGGAATGTAACGCCGCCTTGAAGCTTGCCATTGGCGTCTTCCAGCTGACGGGTCAGCGACATGCCGATCCAGTCATTCATGCCAACCAGGCTGGTGCCGCCGTTGGACGCGTTGACGCCGGCTTCGGCGATACCGCGGAAGATCGAAGTCTTGGGCAGCTTGTCGATGCCTTCATTGAGGGTGGCGGAGGTCCAGAACTTCTTTTCGACGGTCTTGACCTGACCCAGGATACGCTGCTGATCGATCCACTTGGTGAAGAAGATGTACCAGGTGCCCAGTGACATAATCGCCAGAACGACCAGGATACCGCGCGAAACGATGCTGCCAGTAGCCCAGATGTGGCTGAGGCCATAAGGCGTGGACTGATCGGCAGCCGCAGCAGCCGCAGACGGCTTATCGGCGGGGGCCGGAGCCGGGGCCGCAGCATTGGCGTTGGCGTCTGGCGCCGGAGCGGCCGGTTGGGCATTGGCATCGGGTGTCGCCGGTGCAGAAGCGGCAGGCGCCGCGGGAGCGGCGTTCTGGGCAGAAGCCGGAGCAACAGCGCCCAGGCCGGTCATGAAGACGATAGCGGCTGCAATCGTCAGGGTCTTGAAGTTCATTTTCACACTCCGTGGATAAGCAGATAAATTAAAGTTTGGGGGTTACTGAGCGTTCTTAAGGTTCCAGACGACGTCCACCATGGTGGTGGCGGCAACAGGTTTGCCCTCTTGCGTCGGGGGCTGCCACTTCCAGTGGCCCTTAACATATTCGCACGCAGCGTTGTCCAGGCGTTCAGACCCGGACGATTTGGCAACCTTGCAGTCGCTGACAGCGCCTTCGGTATTGATCGAAACCTGGAGCTGCGAAGTGCCCTGCTCACCCAAACGTTGAGAAATAGTAGGATAGGGCGGCAAGCTGTGCGTACGTTGGATAGCCTTGAGCTCGGTCGGTGCTGCCTGCACTGCCGTGCTCTTGGGCGGTGCGGGCGGAGCCTTCGGTGCCGTCGTGACACTCGGCGGCGGAGCTTCCTGCTGAATAGAAATTGTAGGAATGATAGCAGCCGGCGGCGGCGGCTTGGCCAGATCCGGCGGAGGCGGCGGCGGCGCCTTGGGCGGAGTCTTTTCGGCTTCGACTGACGCCTTGATTTCCGCAATCTGCTTCATGATCTGGCCAGAGGCTAGTGCCGTGACCAGGGCCGCGATTGCGGCGATATGAATCAGAACAACGATGACAAAGCCTGTCAGCTTGCTGCTGTTGGACGTTTGTGCCGTCTGAAGGTGATGTGGACGTTCCATAGCTCTCGCTCACTAGACAAGACAAACCCGGCGCACACGCGCCGGGCTAACAAACTTGGGATCGAGACAAGTTCTTCCCAACCTGGCGCCATTGGCTAGCGCTCGTTAGCTTTGTTAAAGCAATGGTAATCGCGCTTGGCAAGAGGAAAGGCGAATTCGACCGACCTCGTTAGTCTTTGCGTAAGCTGCGACGATGGCGCACAGGACGAAGCGCCCTAGTGTCCTTTTCCAGCGATTTCGCAAGTGCAGCACGATTTGCGTTGGCCAGGAACAACGGCAAAATCTATATAATTGTTGTGGATTCCGGTTCCCTTAAGGGGTTACGAGCCGAAAAATCTCGCAGAAGCAGCAAACTATTTTTCCGCTTCGATAAAAGGTTGCCATGGTTCCTTTCACGGATTTTGTGTCACAGGATGCGGCGAAAAATCCCGTCGAAATCGGCAATTGTGACAGTCGAGAAGATAGAGCATTGGATTTGCGTGATTTTCGCCCTTCGCGGAAAGTCGCGCCGGCATAAGGAGGGCGTTAGGCCATGCGGTATTTGCATACAATGGTGCGTGTCTCCGATCTGGAGGCGGCGCTGGATTTCTATTGCGCCAAGCTGGGCCTGAAGGAGGTCAAGCGCACGACCAACGAAAAAGGCCGTTTTACTTTGGTTTTCCTAGCCGCGCCCGAAGACGAGCTGCGTGAAGACGGCGTCAGCCCCATGGTCGAGCTGACCTGGAATTGGGATGAGAAAAGTTACGCAGGCGGACGTAATTTCGGCCACCTTGCCTATGCGGTGAAGGATATTTATGCGCTGTGCGACAGGCTGGTAGCGGGTGGTATCACGATCAACCGGCCGCCGCGTGACGGCCATATGGCCTTCGTCCGTTCGCCCGATGGTATTTCGATAGAACTGCTGCAGGAGGGCCACCCGTTGCCGCCCAAAGAACCGTGGGCGTCCATGGCCAATACGGGAAGCTGGTGAGATACATGAATTTCGCATCCGACAATGCCTATGGCGCCCTGCCCGAAATCTGGACCGCACTGCACACGGCCGACCACGGGGCCGAACTCGCATACGGCAACGATTCCATTACCAAACGGCTCTCTGCACGCTTCGACGAATTGTTCGAGCACGAAGTGATGGCGTTTCCCGTTCTGACCGGGACCGCAGCCAATGCGCTGGCGCTTGCCTGCCTCACCCCATCCTATGGCGCGATCCTATGTCACAAGGACAGTCACATCATGACGTCCGAATGCGGCGCGCCGGAATTCTT
>DATFSP010000006.1:0-3297 GCA_035262545.1 Rhizomicrobium sp.
AGTCGCAAGGACAAAGGCATTACCCTGGTGGGAAGGAACGGCTATTTCATGGCCGGTAGTCATGTCGGCCATGATTGCGTCGTGGGCGACGATGTGACCTTCGCGAACTCCGTGGCGCTGGGGGGGCATTCCCAGATCGGCGATGGCGTGATTTTTGGTGGTCTGTCGGCGGTTCAGCAATTCTGCCGGGTAGGCAAGGGGGCAATGGTTGGCGGATTGACCGGCGTCAATCGCGACGTGATCCCCTATGCCATGGCATTTGGTGACCATGCCGAACTCGCGGGCTTAAATCTCGTTGGGCTGAAGCGGCGCGGGCTTTCGCGCGACACGATCAATGCGATGCGCGGCGCTTTCCGCCAAATTTTCTATGGCAACGATGCCGACATCAAAAGTCGCGCCATGGCGGCGAAAGCGCATTGGGGCGCCGTAGCCGAAGTGGGCGAGATGGCCGATTTCATTCTTGCCCCTGCCAAGCAGAAATTATGCACCGCGCGCCGGCGCGGCGAGGCCGAGTGAGGAATTTGGGCCTCATTGCAGGCGGCGGCGAGCTGCCACGCGCGGTGGCCGAAAGCGTCAAGGAGTCGGGCGGCAACATCTTTATCGTGGGACTGCGCGGGCTTTGCGGCGGCTGGGCAGAGGATTTTCCGCATGAATGGGTTTCGTTGGGCGAGCCAGGCCGCGCGCTGAAGGCGCTCAAGACGGCGGATGCGGATCGGGTTCTTTTGGCGGGCCGGGTGGAACGGCCCAAATTTTCCGAACTCAGGCTAGATGCCAAAGGCGTGATGGTGATGCCAAAGGTCCTGGCGGCGGCGCGCCAGGGCGATGACGTTCTGCTGCGTCTGCTGGTCGATTTGTTCGAAGCGGAAGGCTTTCGGGCACTCGGCGTGGCTGAAGCAGCCCCCGGCTTGGTGGCGCAGGAAGGGCCGCTCGGACGGTTCGAACCCAATGACGAACAGAGAGCGGATATTGCCCGCGCTTTCGGCATCGTCCGCGCCTTGGGGGCGCTGGATGTCGGGCAGGCGGCCGTGGTGTGCGAAGGCTTGGCGCTGGCGGTGGAGGCCGCAGAGGGCACCGATCAAATGATTGCCCGTATCGGCCAGTTGCGCGAATCACTGCGCGGCACGCCCGAAAGGAAACGTGGCGTACTGGTGAAGGCGCTGAAGCCGACCCAGGACGCCAAGACCGACATGCCGGTGATCGGAAGGGAAACCGTGCGCCGCGCAGCCGAAGTGGGCCTCGCCGGCATCGCATTGGAGGCCGGCAAATCCCTGATCGTGGGCAAGCGTGCGGTGAGGGACGAGGCCGATCGCCTGGGCCTTTTCGTAACGGGCGTGACACCGTGAAGAACATCATGCTGGTGTGCGGCGAGCCATCGGGCGACCAATTGGGCGCGCAATTGATGGCGGCAATAAAGCAATTGGCGGGTGACCGGGTGAAGATCGTGGGTGTGGGCGGTCCCGCGATGGCGCGGGAGGGCCTTCAAAGCCTTTATTCGCTCGACGCTACTGCGGTGATGGGCTTGCGCGAAGTGGTGCCCGCGATTCCCAGAATCCTGGCGCGGGTGAAGCAGGCAGCGAATTATGCGGTGGAGGTTCATCCCGACGCCTTGGTGATGATCGACAGCCCCGATTTCACCCACCGCATAGCCCGTGCGGTGAAGAAGCGCGATCCCACCATCAAGACCGTCAATTATGTGGCACCGCAAGTCTGGGCAAGCCGCGCGTATCGCGCCAAGGCGATGGCGCGATATTTCGATCTGATCCTGGCATTATTTCCATTCGAGGTGCCATTCTTCGAGCAATACGGGCTCAAGGCAGCTTTCGTGGGCCATCCAGTAATCGAGCGACGTTCCAGAATGACCGGCGGGGATCGCTTCCGGGCCGAGCACGGGATCGGAATGGATGTGCCCCTGCTGGCGCTCCTGCCGGGCAGCCGCACCAGCGAGATACGATTCATCTTTCCGGTTTTCCGCCAGACGGTGGAGTTGCTGGCTAAAAAAATTCCCGGGCTGGTCACGGTCTTGCCTACCGTTGCCCATGTCGCCGCCAAGGTCCGCGAGGCGGCAAAAGGCTGGTCCACGCCGTTGCATATATTGGAAGGCGAAGCGGACAAGTTCGCTGCTTTTGACGCCGCGGACGTGGCGTTGGCTGCCTCAGGCACGGTGACAGCGGAATTGGCGCTGGCGCGCACGCCCATGGTAGTCGCCTATAGGGTGGGCGGCCTCACCTACGCGCTGGCGCATCGCCTCATGACGGTGCCTTATATGACCCTGATCAACATCCTCCTCCAGCGGAACGCCGTGCCGGAATTCAAGCAATATGAGGCCAGGCCAGAAGTCCTGGCGGCGGAAGTGGAAAAACTACTCCGTGATCCCGCCGCGCGCGCTGCCCAAACCACGGCTATGGACGAGTTTGCTCACGCACTTGGCGAGGGGGATGAGCCCCCCTCGCTACGCGCAGCCAAGATCCTGCTGAATTTTGCCGGTTGATTAGGTCCGCTGACCCATCGGCACATATTCGCGCTCGGTGGGGCCGGTATATATCTGCCGCGGGCGGCCGATCTTCTGGCGCGGATCCTCCAGCATCTCCTTCCACTGCGCGATCCAGCCCACGGTACGGGCCAGGGCGAACAGGGCGGTGAACATGGAGGTGGGGAAGCCCAGCGCCTTCAGGGTAATGCCTGAATAGAAATCGATATTGGGATAAAGCTTCTTCTCGATGAAGTAATCGTCCTTCAGCGCGATTTTTTCCAGCTCGATTGCTACTTTGAGCAGCGGATCATCGTGCAGACCGAGTTCGTCGAGAACGGCATGGGCCTGAACTTGCATCGCCTTGGCGCGCGGATCGTAGTTCTTATAGACGCGATGGCCGAAACCCATAAGGCGGAAGGGATCATTCTTGTCCTTGGCTCGCTTCACGAATTCGGGAATGCGGTCGACGCTGCCGATCTCCTCGAGCATCTTGAGCGCCGCCTCATTGGCGCCACCATGGGCGGGGCCCCACAGGCAGGCGATGCCTGCTGCGATGCACGCGAAGGGGTTGGCGCCTGACGATCCGGCCAGCCTCACCGTCGAGGTCGAGGCATTCTGTTCATGGTCGGCGTGCAGGATGAAGATCGTGTCCAGCGCCTTGGCCAGCACTGGATTGACCACATATTCCTCGGCCGGCACTGAAAAGGTCATGCGGAGGAAATTTTCGGTGTAGCCCAGTTTGTTCAGCGGATAGACGAAGGGCTGGCCGGTTGAATATTTGTACGCCATGGCCGCGATGGTCGGCAGCTTGGCCACCAGCCGGTGGC
>DATFSP010000007.1:0-14894 GCA_035262545.1 Rhizomicrobium sp.
CCTGCCGATGCGGCTATCTCTCCGATCCGGCCCAAGCCTGCTCGCGCGCCCCCAAATGCGGCGCCGATTACCAAACGCGCATCTCGGGACCGTTATTCGACCGCATTGATTTGCATGTCGAAGTTGCAGGCGTTGCCGCCGCCGATCTGGCCTTGGCGCCGCCGCGAGAAGGAAGCGCCGATGTTGCGGGACGGGTAGCGCGCGCCCGTGACATCCAGCGCACCCGTTTTGACGGTGAGGTGGCTCGAATCAACGCGGAAGCTGAAGGCGAGTTATTAGATAGGATCGCTACGCCCGAGCCCGGCGGCATCAAGCTTCTTACCGAAGCGGCGGAGCGGATGCGGCTTTCCGCGCGCGGCTATAGCCGCGTGTTGCGGGTCGCCCGCACTATCGCCGATCTGGCGGCCGCGACCACGGTACTGCGCCCTCATGTTGCGGAGGCTTTGTCATATCGACGGCTGGCGATGCAGAACTGAGGTTTTAGGGAACGCAAGCACCTCCGGTCCGTTACCTCCGCGATAACAGAGAACTCGCGCATGAGAAGCCTCACTTTGCTTGGCGTGGTCCTGATCGTGTTCGGTGTGGCCGCTTTGTTCTTCGGCCATTTTAGCTTCACCGAAACCAAACCAGTGCTGAAGGCGGGTCCGTTGCAGATCAATTCGCAGGAAGATCACACGGTCTGGGTTCCCACCGCCGCGGGCATCGTGGTTGTGCTGGCCGGACTGGGTTTGGTAGTGGCCGGCCGCAGGGCCTAGCTTTTCAATTTATTCAATGCGTCCAGCTCGACCTTGATGGCGCGGGCGGTGCGCCGCTCCGCGGCACGGAAGTGCTTGACGATATCGCGGCCGCGCCCATTCAGTGCCGCGCCGCCGCCGGCCTTGCCGCCAGTGCGCCGTTCCAATACCGCGCCCCCGAAGACCTTCTCGAGATCCTGCAGCAACAGCCAGGCGCGGCGATAACTGAGCCTCATTTTGGCCGCCGCTGCGCGGATCGAGCCCGTTTCTTCGATCAGTTCCAGCAGCCGCGCCTTGCCCGGTCCGAGATTGCCAGTGTCGCCGATAGGAAGCCGCAAGAATAACCCGCCCATGGCGCCATCCTGACGCGGCGACCCGTGCCCGGGCAAGGCTTTTCCCGCCGCCGTAAACGTGATACTCGAATGAATATCACGAGTTCGGAACCATATGCTTTCGAGATACTTGCGCGCCTGTGCGGCCGTCCTTTTTCTGGTCCTCGGGGCCACGCCCGTCCTGGCCGCCGACATCATCGTATTCGGCGCGGCCTCGCTGTCCGATGCGTTGAAAGAGATTTCCGCCGACTATCGGGTGCAAAGCGGAAAAACCGTGGCGGTGTCGTTCGCCGCATCCTCTGCTCTGGCGCGTCAGATCGAGGCGTCGGGCGGGGCGGATATTTTCATCTCGGCCGATCTCGACTGGATGGATTATTTGGACAAAAAGGGTTTGATCGCGCCGGGAAGCCGCGAAAATCTGCTGGCCAATCGTCTGGTATTGATCGCGCCCAGGGATGCAGCAACACCCATCGTCATTGCACCACATTTTGATCTTCAGGCCGCGCTTAAAGGCGGCAGACTCGCCATTGCTGATCCCGACACAGTGCCGGCCGGCAAATATGGCCGCGCGGCGCTCAGCGCGCTGGGCGTCTGGTCGAGTGTTGCCAGCCAACTCGCCAATGCCGAAGATGTCCGCGTGGCACTGGCCTATGTCGCCCGCGGCGAGGCGCCGTTGGGTATCGTCTATGAGACCGATGCGAAGGCCGAGCCCAACGTGAAGATCGTCGGCGTCTTTCCCGAGGACAGCCACCCGCCCATTCTTTATCCGGCCGCCATGACCAAGGACGCCAAGCCCGACGCGCGCGCCTTCCTGGCCTATCTTTCCTCGCCCACGGCACGGGCAGTGTTCGAGAAAGACGGATTCACCGTACTCGGCAAATAGCACAGGCGAGAGAGCGCATTGCGTGAAGCGGCGTCTTCCGCCTAGCATCGCCATGGCAAAAAGGGAGGTTTGCGATGCGTCTTTCGGGCTTTGCGATTGCGGCTTTGGCTGTTTGCGCGGCGACCAGCGTGGACGCGGCGGATAATTATCCCGTACCTGATCCCAGCCATATCATCTTCACCGCACCCAAGGACATAAAGTGGAAAATGGGCACGAGTTCAGACCAGGCGGTAATTTTCGGCGATCCCGAAAAACCCGGCATTTATGGCATTCTGATTCGCTGGCACCCGGGAAATTTCAGTCGGCCGCATTTCCACAACACCGACCGTTACGCGTATGTCGTGTCCGGGACCTGGTGGGTAAGCTCGAGCGACACCTACGATCCAGCCATGGCCTATCCCATGCCGGCAGGGAGCGTGGTCACCGATCTTGCCAACACGGTGCATTGGGACGGCGCTAAGGATGAGGACGCCCTTCTGGAACTGGTGGGCATGGGGCCGGTCACCACCACACAGGTAAAAAAATAAGCGCAGGATCGGGGGCATGGGGCTTCGGGCTGATCCCGTCACCTTGACGGTGTTCTTGGTATTGTTCGCCGGTGTGGCGGGCCTCGGCTTGCTGGCGGCGCGCTGGCGCAAGGGTGATCTTTCACAATTGCTCGAATGGGGTCTGGGCGGGCGACGCTTCGGAACCTTGATTACCTGGTTTTTGCTGGGCGGGGATCTTTATACGGCCTACACATTCGTGGCCGTGCCCGCGTTGATGTTCGGTGCCGGCGCGATCGGTTTTTTCGCCATTCCTTACGGCATGCTGGCTTATCCGCTTCTGTTTGTGGGTTTTTCACGTCTCTGGTCGGTAGCGCGCCGCCACGGCTACATCACCGCGGCCGATTTCGTGCGGGGCCGATTCGGTTCCAAAAGCCTGGCGTTGGCAGTGGCTCTCACCGGTATTGCCGCGACGATCCCCTATATCGCGCTGCAATTGTTCGGGTTGCAGGTCGTAATCGCGGCTTTGGGGATCCAAAGCCTGCCTGGCCTTTCTGCGATTCCCGACTTGCCGCTGGTGGTCGCGTTTGTAGTGCTGGCGCTTTACACCTATTCCAGCGGCCTGCGGGGCACCGCCCTAATTGCGATCGTGAAGGATCTTCTGGTTTATGGCACCGTAATCGCCGCGGTCATAGTTATCCCCATCGAACTTGGCGGCTACGCCAAGATCTTCGCCAGCATTGATCCCGAAATGCTGCTCCTGCCCCGCGGCAACGCCTATAATCTGGGCGCAGGCTTCGCCTATTCTTCTTTGGCGCTGGGCTCCGTACTGGCGCTGTTTCTTTACCCACACGCCACCACTGGCATCTTGGCCTCGTCCAGTCGGCGCGCGGTCGAGCGCAACTCCATCATATTGCCCATCTATTCCTTTGCGCTGGCACTGGTCGCGCTGTTGGGTTTTGTGGCGGTGGCCGCTGGCGTAAAGGCGATGCCCGCCTTCGCTTCGGGCTTCGACAGGTTTGGCAACAATTTCGCGGTGCCGGCGCTGTTCCTCAGCGCCTTCCCCAACTGGTTCGCGGGCTTCGCCTTCGCCGCGATCGGGATCGGCGCGCTTGTACCCGCAGCAATCATGTCCATAGCGTGTGGCAGCCTGTTCAGCCGCAACATTTATAGAGATCTCATTGACGCCGATTGCACACCCCGGCGCGAGGCTCAGGTGGCCAAAATCGTCTCCTTTATCGCGAAACTAGGCGCACTCTTCTTTGTACTGGCGCTGAAAAGTTCCTATGCCATCCAATTGCAATTGTTGGGCGGCATCTGGATCTGTCAGACCATGCCTGCTGTGCTGGTTGCGCTGTTCACACGCGCGCTGCACCCGACTGCGCTTCTTGTTGGCTGGGCCGGTGGAATTGCAGCAGGCACGGGAATGGCATGGAGCCTGGGTCTAAGGAGCTCCATCTACGTCTTGCACATCTTCGGCGTGGCTGTCCCGTGCTATGCCGCCCTGAGCGCTCTGGCCCTCAACCTAGGCGTGGCGATTTTGCTCAGTATCCCGTTCAATGCCCTGTCACGCGGACCGAGAGCCGATGAGACGAAGGCCGCTGATTACGTCGTGCGTACCTGAGCGCGTGCGGCCGCCATTGGGACGTACTCAGCCGAAGCGGCCGGTGATGTATTGCTCTGTCCGCTTATTATCGGGCGCCGTGAAAATTTTCTCGGTGGCGCCATACTCGATTAGCTCCCCCAAATACATGAAGGCGGTGTAGTCGGACGCGCGTGATGCCTGCTGCATGTTATGCGTAACGATAACGATCGTGTAGTCCTCGGACAATTCATCGATCAGCTCTTCGATCTTGGCGGTCGAAATCGGATCGAGCGCCGAGCAGGGCTCATCGAGTAGAATAACTTCGGGCCGCGTCGCGACGGTGCGGGCGATGCAGAGCCGCTGCTGCTGTCCCCCCGACAGAGAGAGCCCAGAGGCATGAAGCTTGTCCTTGACTTCAGACCAGAGCGCGGCGCGGGTGAGCGCGTCCTCGACGCGGCCCTCCAGCTCCGAACGCGGCAGCCTCTCATACAGTTTGATGCCGAACGCGACATTGTCGTGAATCGACATGGGAAACGGCGTGGGCTTCTGGAACACCATGCCGATGCGGGCGCGCAGAAGATTGAGGTCCTTGATCGTGAGAATGTTTTCCCCGTCCAGCGTGATGGTGCCTTCCGCGCGCTGCTGGGGATAAAGTTCATAAATGCGGTTGATGGCGCGCAGCAAGGTGGATTTGCCGCAGCCCGAAGGGCCGATGAACGCCGTTACCTTGCGGTCGTGGAGCGGCAGGGTGATGTCCTTCAGGGCTTTGCTGGCGCCGTAATAGAAGGACAGGTCGCGAATATCGACCTTGGGTTTCTCGGTGCCGGTGGCGCTGTTTGCGGCCGCGATATCCATGAAGTCAGTTCCGTTTGGTTTCGAGCACGCGGGCGATGATGGAAAGGAGCAGCACGGCCGCCGTGACTAGCAACGCCCCCGCCCAGGCCAGGCGATGCCAGTCAGCATAAGGCGATAGAGCGTATTGGAAGATCACCGCCGGCAAAGACGCCATTGGCGCGTTCAAGTCGGTGGTAAGGAACTGATTGTTCAGCGCGGTAAAAAGGAGGGGCGCGGTTTCGCCGGATATACGCGCGATGGCCAAAAGCACGCCGGTAACGATGCCTGCTTGCGCCGCTTTCCAGGTTACGGAGCGGATCACGAAACTCATCGGCGCACCCAGCGCGCTGGCGGCCTCACGTAAGCCATTGGGCACCAGGATCAGCATGTTTTCCGTGGTGCGCACCACGACAGGAATTACGATCACCATCAGAGACAAGGTACCGGCCCAAGCCGAGAAATGCCCCATTGGCAGCACGACGATCTCATAGATGAAAAGGCCGGTGACGATGGAAGGCGCAGACAGGAGAATGTCGTTCACGAAGCGGACGATGAACGCGAAACTGGTGTGCTTGCCATACTCGGCCAAATATGTGCCAGCGAAAAGGCCGATCGGCGTCCCCAGCCCGACGGCAAGCATACTCATCAGCACACTGCCGATAATGGCATTCAAAAGGCCGCCCGGCTGGCCAGGCGGTGGCGTAGAATGGGTAAAAAGAATGGGCGAAAGGGCGGCTATGCCCTCGGACAGGAGCGCCGAAAGTATGAAAGCCAGCCAGATCAGGCCGAACAAGGCGGCCCCGATCGACAAGGTAATGAACGCGCCGTTGGTCAGGCGCCGGCGCAGGTACAGGCCCCTGGAAACGATCATTTCGCACCTGCCTGCCGCTCGAGAGTGAGCAGCATCCATTGAGCGCAGGCCAGCACGATGAAGGTGATGAAGAACAGGATAAGGCCCAGGAAAATCAAAGACGAAGTGTAGAGCGCGCCCGTTGCTTCGGTGAATTCATTGGCGATGGTGGCGGAAATCGTGGTGCCCGGTGCGAACAAGGAAGGCGCGATTGTGTGCGCGTTGCCAATCACGAAGGTGACGGCCATTGTCTCGCCAAGCGCGCGGCCCAAGGCCAGCATGGCGCCACCGATCACGCCGGAGCGGGCATACGGCAGAACCACGCTCCACATCACTTCCCAGGTGGTGCAACCCAGTCCGTAGGTCGCTTCCTTCAGCATGGCGGGGACGGTTTCGAATACGTCACGCGTCACAGCCGAAATGAAGGGAAGAATCATAATGGAAAGGATGAGCCCGGCGCTAAAAATACCGATGCCGTAAGGTGCGCCCCCGAACAGCGTGCCAATCAGCGGTATCCCCGAAGTCCCGTCAATGACGGGCTGCTGCACATGTGCCTGAAACCACGGCGCGAAGACGAACAGACCCCAGATGCCGTAGATGATCGAGGGTATACCGGCCAGAAGCTCGATGGCTATGCCGATAGGCCGCCTCAGAGGGCGGGGGCATAATTCGGTGAGAAAAATGGCCACGCCAATGCCCACCGGAACTGCGAGCAGCATCGCAAGCGTCGAAGTCACCAAGGTGCCGAAGATGGAGGGCAGGCCGCCGAACAAGTTGGAAGTGGGATCCCAGGCGCTCGATTTCAGGAAGGCGAAGCCAAATGCCTTAAAGGCCGGAATCGAGCCGATTACTAAGGATATTATAACGCCCACAAAGATTAAAAGGACGGCGGCTGCGGCCATCCAAGTGAGCAAGTGAAAGCGCGCGTCGCCACGACCGGCACGCCGCGTAGTTTCTGCTCGCGTATCACGGTTGGCAGTAGCATCTTCGTTCAAGGCAATATCGGCCATTCAGATCGGAAGCCTGCAGGCGGTGGGGGCCAATTCACATGGCTCTCGCGCCACGAACATCACAATTATGCAAAGCTTTTGTGACGGTCCTGACGCGGATCTATGGGCGATCCGTAAGTCACTGATTCGCATATGTATTATGCTAATTCCGCCATCCGTTGGCTGGCGAATTATCATCTGTTTTCAGCGCGATTTAATATTCGCGAAGGCCTCAATTCAACACGCAGCAAACCGGAAATGAACGGCGGGGGGGAGCCTTTTTCGAAACCGCACGGATAGTCCCAGTCACATTCAGGTCTTGGCAAGCTCACCTTCAGGATTGCGTTTTCGGGCGCCCAATTTTGGAGCCCGGCAGCGGTTCGGACTTGTGCACGGTTTCGCTCGGGCATTCCCGACCAGGTTTCCCTCCGGCGGCGGACTGTCCCATACTGTGGGGGCATGACTCGCCGCTATTCGTTCAGCGAATATCTCAGTTCCAAAGTCCTGACCATGACGGCGCTAGGCTTCTCGTCGGGCCTGCCTTTTCTTCTCGTTGGCAACACATTCGGCTATTGGCTGCGCGATGAAGGCACGTCTTTGAAGGCGATCGGCTTCATTTCGTGGGTGGGTCTCACCTATTCGCTGCAATTTGTTTGGTCGCCGCTGCTGGATCATCTCCCCGTGCTGAGGATATTAGGGCAGCGCCGGGGCTGGATGTTGCTGTCCCAGATATTCGCGGCGATAGGGCTTCTGGCGATGGCCTTTCTCGGGACGCGCCATGGGCTCGTGGCTTTGGGCGCTGCTGCGCTGTTGGTAGCGTTTTCTTCCGCCACCCAGGACATTGCCATCTCGGCCTGGCGGATCGAGATCGCTTCGGATGCCGACGAATTGGGACTTCTCACGTCTGCGTACCAATTGGGCTATCGGATAGCCATGCTCTGCACCGACTCGCTGATACTCGTGTCGGCGCAGCATCTGGGCTGGCCCATCTCCTATACGATTTGCGGTATCGGCATGGCGGTAGGTCTAAGCGCCAGTCTTGCGGCCGAAGAACCCAAACGTGCCGAAGAAAAATTGGCGGAGCAGGAAGCAAAAAATCCACTCTGGACTTTTCACGGATTTCTCGACGCCATTGCGGGACCCTTCATCGTCTTCTTTAAGACCCATGGCCCTTCGGCTCTGGTGATGCTGTTGGCAATCAGTTCCTACCGGCTGCCGGATTTCGTGCGCGGCCCTATGAACAATCCTTTCTTTCATGACATCGGCATCAGTAAAGATTTGGTTGGCGAGGTACGCGCGACGGCGGGTTTGGCTGCTATTTTTGCCGGAATAGCAGCGGGCGGATTCTTTTCGCTAAGGCTAGGCTATATGCGCGCGTTGCTTTTGGGCGGAGTGCTCCAAGCGGTCGGAATCGCTGCCTATGCGTTTTTGGCGTTTAACGGCCCCGACACCGCCCTGTTTACGGCTGTGATGGTGCTGGACGATTTTTCCATCAGCGTGGCCGGCGTGACCCTGGTGGCATACATGTCCAGTCTCACCAGTCTCGGCTACACCGCGACCCAATACGCTCTATTATCGTCCAGTTATGCGTGGGCGGGAAAAATTCTCAAAGGTTTTTCCGGCCTGGCGGTGGAGGGACTGTCATCCCATTTTGGGCAGATGACCGCGTACGCGGTATTTTTCGTCGGTTGCGGTACATTAGGGATTCCCGCGCTCCTTTTGTTCTGGTTTCTGGCGCGCCGGGAGACAACATATGCGGAAAGCAGGGCGTTGGCACACCTGTCCCAAAGCGACCTAAAACCATGACTGTCACAATTCATTGCGCGCCCCCAAGTCCCTGGGCTAGATTATAATTCTGTCGCAGAAAGAGCCTATTCCCTTCTCGCGATAGGGGTGTTGAGGACTCTTCGTGGTCAATATCTATGAAGCGGGGCCGTTCGAAGGCCGCCTGGAGCAATGGCCTGTTCTCGCCATCTCAGGCGCGCTGGAAGTGCGTCTGGCCGAGACTGACCACGAAGTCGGGCAGGCGCAGCGTCTGCGCTATACCGTCTTCTACGAAGAGATGAGCGCGATCCCGTCGCCGCAGATGCGCGAAGCGGGCCGGGATTTCGATAAATATGATGACGTATGCGATCACCTTCTTGTGGTCGACCGCGAAGCCCACGACGAAGACGGGCAACCTTTGGTGGTGGCCACCTATCGACTGACCCGCAAGAAGGATGCGTTGCGGGCCGGCGGCTTCTATACAGCCGGCGAATACGACATCGCGACGATGTTAAAGGGCTTGCCCGCGAGCACGGAAGTCCTCGAGCTGGGCCGCTCTTGCGTGCTCAAAAGCTATCGCGCTCGGCCGGGCACGATGCAGCTTTTGTGGAAAGGTCTGATGGCCTATGTGGCGCGCTTCGACATCGACCTGATGTTCGGCTGTGCCTCGTTGGCCGGCACGGATCCCGGCGCACTCACGTTGCCATTGGCCTACCTTTATCACTTCCACGCCATGCCGGACGCGGTCAAAGTCCGCGCTCGCGCGGAATTGTTCGTGAACATGAATCTGGTCCCGCAGGCTGAGATCGATCCGCGCGAGGGCCTGCGTAGTTTGCCCCCGCTGCTCAAGGGCTATGTGCGGGCCGGTTGCTGTATAGGCGACGGGGCAGTGATCGATCGGCAGTTCGGCACCACTGACGTCTTCATTTACTTCCCACTATCGGGCATCGACGCGCGGTACAAATCGCGCTTTGGACTGGTAAAATAATCCTAGCCTCCCTCGATTGAATCTTGGCCGGCACCTGCCCCCGCGCGTCGGCGCGCCCGTGGGCGGAGGAGGCCATAGCAGCGCTTGCAGGCGCTTAGGCACCGGCCGGAAGCGCCAAAAGTAACGCTGCGAAGACCGGAGGGCAGATCAAGCCAGATCGAATAACAACAATTCTGCTGGCGTTCGTGAACGCAAAGCGATCTGCGCCTGGTCCGTCACCGCCGCACCATCTCCGGCCGTGAGGCGCTCCGTGCCAACGCTCACTTCGCCTTTGGTGACCTGGACCCAAGCGCGTCGGCCCGGCGACAGATTGTGAATGGTCTCGATATCGGCCTCCAGCCTGGCCGCCCAAATCTCTGCATCCTGCACCAGCCGGATTTCATTTGGCTGGGGATCCGTCGCGGCAATGCGCGCCAATTTGTTGGTTACCGCATTGGCATCAATTGCTTTCTGCTCATAGGACGGTTGCATCCCCTCCTTGGATGGCATGATCCAGATTTGCAGGAAGTGACAGGGCTTGTCAGGACTGGCGTTGAATTCCGCATGGATGATGCCGGAGCCTGCGCTCATGCGCTGTATTTCTCCCCGTCGGATCGTGCCGCCGCCGCCACTGGAATCCTTGTGCTCGAGCGACCCTTCCAGAATGTAGGTCACGATCTCCATGTCACGGTGGCGATGAGCCGGAAATCCGCCCCCGCCTGCGACCCAATCCTCGTTGATCACGCGCAGCGCGCCGAAGCTGTCAAAGGCGGGATCATAGTAGTCTGCGAACGAGAATGTGTGCCTGGAGTCCAGCCAATCGGTCCTTGTCGCGCCGCGTTCCGAAGCTTTGCGTACCGTAATCAATTGCGCGCCTTTGCTTCAATCACGTCCCAGATCCTCTTGGCGATGTCGCCGCCGCCGAACCGCTTGACCTCCTGAATGCCTGTGGGAGATGTCACATTGATTTCCGTCATGTATTGGCCGATTACGTCTATCCCAGTGAAAATCAATCCACGGCGTTTCAGTTCCGGTCCAATGGCCGCGCAGATGTCACGTTCGCGGTCGGTCAATTCGGTTTTCTCGGGCCGTCCCCCTACATGCATGTTGGAGCGAGCTTCGCCCACGGCCGGAACGCGATTTATGGCGCCGGCGAATTCGCCGTCCACCAGTATGATGCGCTTGTCGCCCTGGCGGACTTCCGGAAGATAACGTTGCACGATCACCGGCTCGCGATAGAATTGAGTGAACATCTCCATGAGCGAGCCAAGGTTCTCGTCCTCGGGGCCGATGCGAAACACGCCGGTGCCGCCATTGCCGTAAAGCGGCTTCAGAATGATTTCCTTATGGCGAAGGCGGAATTCGCGGATCTCCAGCCGGTCGCTGGTGATCAGGGTGGGTGGGATGAAATCCTGGAATTCGGTGACGAACAATTTCTCCGGCGCATTGCGCACCTCCCGGGGATCGTTCACCACCAGCGTTTTGGGATGAATGCGCTCCAGAATATGCGTGGCCGAGATGTACGCCATATCGAATGGAGGATCCTGGCGCATCATGACCACATTGGCAGCGGTCAAATCCTGAACGAAGGGTTCACCGAGCGCGAAATGATCGCCTTTCACGGCACGCACGCGCAGAGGGCGCACCCGCGCGGTGACCTTTCCTTCGCCAAAGGAGAGATCGTGCGGCCCGTAGTATAAGAGACCGTGGCCGCGGCTTTGCGCTTCCAACGCGAGCGCGAAGGTGGAATCGCCGCCGATGTCGATCTTCTCGATCGGGTCCATCTGGATCGCGACTGTCAGTGTCATCTTCTCACCCATCCATCCGCCAGGCATCAGGAAGATGCCTGGGAAGTCCCGCCACGGTGACGATATCGAATCGCGCCCCGCGCTTCGCCAAGGCGGGCCGTGACGCCAGATATAGGGAGGCGGCGCGGGCGATGCGAGCCCTCTGCTCGCGGCCCACCGCGTCGGCCGCGTCGCGCGCGTTGGCCCTCACTTTGACTTCGACAAAGCAGACCGGACCGAAGGGGGAAAGCGTGATCAGATCGATCTCTCCGGCATGGGTCTTGATGCGGCGGCCCAGAACGCGATGACCTTTGAGTCTTAGCCACCAGGCGGCCCAAGCCTCGCCGCGGTGACCGCGCTTCTCTGCTTTGCCGCGGTCAGTCATTCTTCTTATCCAGCCCACGTGAATAGACGGCGTGGCGCGAAACTCCCAGAAGCCCGGCGATTATCTCGGAAGCGGGCTTGAGCGGCATGAAGGCCAACGCCTTCGCCAGTGCTTCATCCACCGCCGCGAAGTCGATGTCGGTGCCGCGTTCTGCCCCCGACACCAGCAAAGTCATTTCGCCTTTGGGCGCATCCTCGCGCGCATAGGCTTCAGAAAGCTCTGCCAGATCTCCACGCCGCACCTCTTCGTGCAGTTTGGTGATTTCACGCGCCACTGCCGCATGCCGTTTGCCCAAAATCTCCGCCATGTCCTTCAGACAGGGTGCCAGCCGCCCGCCTGACTCAAAGAAGATCAATGTGGCGCGAACAGATTTCAACTCGGTGAGCCCCGCGCGGCGCTCGCCCGCCTTGCTGGACAGAAAGCCCGCAAACAGGAAGCGATCCGAAGGCAGACCTGACAAGGTCAACCCTGCCAGCACAGCCGATGCGCCGGGCAGAACATGCACCGGCAAGCCTTCTTCAATCGCCGCGCGCGCCAATTTGAAGCCGGGATCGGAAACTAGCGGCGTACCGGCATCGCTCACCAGAACGATTCGGCTTTCCAGGCGCAGCCGCTCTAGCAGGCGTGGCCGTTCTCTTTCCGCATTGTGATCATTATAGGCCGCGAGCGGCTTCGTGATCCCGTGGATTGCTAAAAGCTTGGCGGTCACCCGCGTATCTTCGGCCGCGATCAGATCGCACTTCTTGAGCGCATCCAGCGCCCGCAAGGTGATGTCGCGGGCATTGCCGATGGGCGTGGCCGTGACATAAAGGCCAGGCGCCAAAGGATTAACCTCCCTCAAATCGCCAAGATGTTGCGGTTTACTGGCATCGCGCGTTCTAGTATGGCCGCGACCGTATTCTCCCTCCCGGGAACCTGAAGATGATTTTTGCCGCTTCATTTCGCCAGAAGACCTTATTTGCCCGCCTTTGTGCCATTGGAGGCGCGGTCGCGATAGCCGCCTTGAGCGCCTGTACGCCGCCACCGCCCCCGCCGCCTCCGGTCTTGGCGCCGCCACCGCCCCCCATTGCCGCCAATCCACTGAACAAGGATCAATCGAATTACCTGAGGCTTCCCAACTTGGCACCCGGTGTCACGCCAGTGCGCGTGGGCATCATTCTGCCCTTCACCAGCGGCACGCCGGCGACCAGGAATCTCGCCGCGTCCATGCTGAAAGCGGCCGAACTAGCCTTGTTCGATACTGGCAATCGCAATCTCCTTTTGATGACTGCGGACGAAGGCTCGCCCGACCTGGCCGCCGCGGCGGCCGACAAGCTGCTGAGTCAGGGCGCCGAGATCATCGTCGGCCCCCTGTTCGGTCCATCCGTCGCCAAAGTGGCGCCAATTGCGCGCGACCGCGGCGTGCCGGTGCTTGCTTTTTCGACCGAGCGCAGCGTGGCGGGCAATGGGGTCTATCTTTTATCGTTCTTGCCTCAGAACGAAGTCCGCCGGGTCGTGACTTATGCGGCGTCCCAAGGCCATCATGATTTCGCGGCCATGGTGCCCCAGACCCCCTATGGCGACGTAGTCGCCAATGCGTTTAACGATGCCGTGAAAGGTGCGGGCGCGACCAACGTAGACGTCCAGCATTTCGCGCCCAATTCTGCCGCGGTGATGGCGCCATCCGCGACCATCGCCAAAAGCGAAGCGGACGCGGTCTTGATTGCCCAGGGCGGCGGCATGCTGCGCGCCATAGCCCCTTCACTTGCCTTCAACGGCTTGGACCCTGCCAAAGTGAAATTGCTGGGCACCGGACTGTGGGACGATCCAACCGTCACGAAGGAACAGGCCTTGGATGGTGGCTGGTTCGCCGCGCCCGAGCCAGACGCCGACGGCGCCTTTACCGGAAAATACCACGAAGTCTATGGCACGGCCCCGCCGCAGCTTGCTTCGCTGGCCTATGACGCCATCTCGCTGGTGGCGTTGCTTTCGCAAGGTCAGCCCTATCATCGCTTCACGCCCGCCGCCCTGATGGACCCGAATGGCTTTGCGGGCGTCGATGGCATATTCCGCTTCAACACCGACGGCACTTCGGAACGAGGATTGGCAATATTGGAAGTCCAGCCCGACGGATTCCGTGTCGTGAGCCCGGCCCCGAAAACTTTTCAGGGGAAAAGCTCCTGAGATTTGGTCGAGAGCAGCTGAGGATTAATTCAACAAAGCCGCGATGACTTCATTCAGCACCAGCCGGCCTTTGGCCGTGGCGCTGATCACTTCGCCATCCTGGCGAAGAAATCCCTGCTCTAATAGCGGCGTGAGCTTGGCGGAAGACGGTCGGACGGCCCAACGCGCCTGATAGGCCGTGAGATCGACCCCTTCTCTGAGGCGCAAATTCATCAAAAGGTGCTCGCGGGCCGCATCTTCGTCGCTGACGGGGATGAAATCTGTAAAGCTGCTCTCGCCCTTGATCACAGCTTCGCGCCAGCGCTCGGGCAGGCGGATAGTCGAGGTGGCGATGCGTTTGTCGCCCAATCTCAGGCGGCCATGCGCGCCCGGTCCCACCCCGGCATAGTCCTGATAGCGCCAATAAAGAAGATTGTGGCGGCTCTCTGAACCGGCGCGCGCGTGATTTGAAATTTCGTAGGCGGGAAGGCCTGCAGCCTCACCCAATTCCTGTGTTATCTCATAAAGCCCCGCCGCTAGATCCTCGTCCGGAATTTTGAGCGCGCCATTCTGATAGAGTATGGCGAATGGCGTTCCCGGCTCGATGGTGAGTTGGTACAGCGACAAATGATCGGTGCCGAAGGACAATGCTTCCCTGAGTTCGGCGCGCCATGCTTCTTCGCTCTGATCGGGCCGGGCATAGATCAGATCGAGTGATACTCGATGGAAATGGCGCATCGCCAGCGACAGCGCCGCTTTGGCTTCCCGCGAGTCGTGAAGCCGGCCCAGGCGCTTCAGATCGGGATCATTCAAAGCTTGCATGCCCAGCGACAGCCGGTTGACGCCTGCCGCGCGGTAGTCGGCGAACCGCGCCGCTTCAGCGCTGGCGGGATTGGCTTCGAGTGTGATCTCGACGTCATTTGCTATCGGCCACAGACGAGCGATGTTTTCCAACACGCGCGCCACGGAAGAGCCCGTCATCAAGGAGGGTGTGCCACCCCCAAAGAAAATCGTTTCAACGATGGGGCGATCGCCCCCTTGACTAGTCGCCGTCCAAATCAATTCGCGTTCGATGGCTTCGATCAAGCCGATTTCGTCTATCGACGTGCGGACATGGCTGTTGAAGTCACAATAGGGACATTTGGCGGCACAGAACG
>DATFSP010000008.1:0-6039 GCA_035262545.1 Rhizomicrobium sp.
AGCCTGAAACAAACGTATCGGGCTTAGAAGGTTTGCCGTCGCGCTTGCCGAGGTAGGTTTCATCGGCCTCAATGACTTTGCCTTCGCCGCCCATTGGTCCGGGCTTGCCGTTTGGCTTCATGGCCTCGCGTAAACGATGCATCATGAACCACGCTGACTTGTAGGTGATGCCTAACAAACGATGCATCTGATGTGCGCTGATTCCCTTCTTGGATGCACAAAGAAGGAAAGCGGCCAGAAGCCACTTGTTGAGCGGAATATGGGAACGTTCAAAAACGGTCCCGACCATGACAGTAAATTGCTTACGGCAGGCGTTGCATTGATAGAAACCGGGACGGGCCGGAAGCTCCGTTGACTCGTCTACAGTGCCGCAATATCCGCAAGCCCGACCATCGGCCCAAATGAGACTTTCGAGCCAGTTACGGGCCGCTTCGGCATCCTTGAAAATTTTGTTTTCCAGCAATGACTTAGACATAGCTATCTCCTTGATTCTTAATATAGATCAGGAGACCTGCTGAGTCAAGTATATAATAGCCACAAAACGGCAACCCAGTTTGAAATTTTGTATTGTTACAATTTTGTGTCACTCATGTGTTGGCCGGTGATTATTAGCCTACGAGTACCCACATACCACGCCCTGACGTCCTATTCTGAGCTCGTTACAGCGCCATTGGCGCTGGGCGCAGGTTCCCGCAGATTCTCAAAGGGAACAAACCCGACCCTTCGAGAAACATCTGCGCGAGACTGGCTTGTGGGCCCTTCTCATCACGCTCCGGACTAAGCACCCGCATAAGCCGAGCACCGGCGAAAGCGCGAACTTGGCCCTGGTACTGACGGCGCCGGCCAGTGCAATAATTCGCAATGGCCTTTCTCTTTTCCTATGGCACTTTGCAGCAGGAGAGCGTGCAGATCGCCTCCTTCGGGCGCGCCCTCAAGGGCAGGCCCGATGTGCTACCCGGCTGGCGGCGCGAGATGGTAGAGATCATCGACGCTGAAGTATTTTGCCTCTCCGGCGAGCGTTTTCATCCCATCCTAGTACCGGGCAGCGAACGCGACGAGATCGCCGGCACGGTGTTCGAGATCAGCGAGGAAGAGCTTCTGCGCGCCGACGCGTATGAGGTATCAAATTACAAGCGCATTGCCGCGCGCCTAAAATCCGGCCTGGATGCTTTCGTTTATGTGCGGGCGTAGCTTCAACGTTACTGAGTGACGCTGCCGAAGACCGCTACGCACTGCTGGTAGCTCTGAACAAAGACGCGGCGCTCCGTGGCGGAATCGAAATCATTGCCTCGGGCATCCTGCGAAGCCACGGATTCGCAGAAAGCGTTGGGCGGGGGCGCAGTCTGGGCGGGGGGTGCAGTTGGGGGCGTGGCTTGGGCGGTCATCGGCGCGGATTGGGCGATGGGCGCGGGTTGCGTGGTTGCCTGAGGCTGCGCAGTCGCCACGGGCCGCGTCTGTGGGTCGTTCTGGTGAGAGCCGCCCACGCCCGCATAGGTCAGGGCATGCTGCCAATCCTGATCGGTGCAGGCAGACAAAAGCATGGCAGTGGCGACAAGCATAACGATGCGGATTTTCATGGGCGCGAGTGTGGTCTAGGAGCGGGAACGGCGCAAGCGAGAGCATGATTTCCTTGGGTCCGGGCTGGTCCCTGGGCACCGCCACAGCCTTCGCCGCAAATTCCTTCCGGTGCAGGCCATTCCGTCCGGGAAAATCATGCTCTAGCCCGCTTTGCGCTGAGGTGTGTGGGACAGGACATCCTTGACCTTGGCCGCCAGCTGCTTGAGGCCGAAAGGCTTGGGCAGAAAATGCAGATCTGAGGCATTTTCCTCATTGCGGCGGAACGCTTCCTCGGCATAGCCGGACATGAAGATCACTGCGAGGTCCGGTTTCAATTCCTTCACATGGCGTACCAAAGTGGGGCCATCCATGTTGGGCATCACCACGTCGGTGATCAGAAGATCGATCTCTCTCGCGCCCTTGGTCACGATATCGAGTGCCTCTTCGCCGCCGCCGGCCTCCAACACATGATAGCCGCGCAGGCGCAGCGCCCGGGCGGCGAAGCTCCTGACCGCTTCTTCGTCTTCCACCAGAAGGATCGTGTCTTGGCCGGTGACATCACGGGACGGCAGCGGTTGAGCCTCGGCCCCTGCCGCATTGGCGTCGGCACGATGGCGGGGCAGATAGATCTTGAAGCTGGTGCCGCGGCCCATTTCGGTGTTCACGGTGATGAAGCCGCCCGATTGCTTGATGATGCCATAGACGGTGGCCAGCCCCAGCCCCGTTCCCTGCCCCACCGGCTTGGTGGTGAAGAACGGATCGAAGATCTTGCCCATATGCTCTTGGGAGATTCCTGTGCCCGTGTCGCTCACCTCGATCCTCACATACTCGCCCGGCGGCATGATCGCGGTGCCGAACGACACCGCGCGGCTGATCGTGTCGTTGCTGGTAAGGATGGTCACCACGCCGCCACTGGGCATGGCGTCACGGGCATTGACCACCAGGTTGATGATAGCGTTGGAAATCTGGGCCTCGTCGGCATGGACCGGCCAGAGATCGGCGCCATTGTCCAGCTTGAGGCTGATGCCCTCGCGCAAGAGGCGGCGCAGCATCTGGGTGAGTTCACCCAGCATGTCGCCCAGCGCCAGCACCTTGGGCTGCATGGTCTGTTTGCGGCTGAAGGCCAAGAGCTGACCAACTAAGGTTGCGGCGCGCAGCGCATTCTGATGGACCTCGTTGATCTCCTTGAACGAAGGATCGCCAGCGGGATGGCGCATCAGCAGGAATTCGCAATTTCCAATGATCACGGTGAGAAGATTGTTGAAGTCATGCGCCACGCCGCCCGCGAGCTGGCCCACCGCCTGCATCTTCTGGGATTGGGCGAATTTGATCTCCAGCGCTTTCTGGTCTGAAACGTCCATCAGATAGAGCAGTGCGCCATCAACCATGGGGCTGGCGAACAATTCCGCCATGCGGCTCTCGCCGAAGCGCAACTCCAGCGGGCGGTCCACGCTTTCGCCCCTGGCCGAGCGGGTGATGAGATCGCGCAGCTGGGCGCGGTCGCCCGCCTCCACCAGCTGCGTTAAGTCGCGCCCGGCGAGCGTGACTTCAGGAAAAAATCGCGCGAAGGCAGCATTGGTCTCGCGGATCACGCCATGGGCGTCGGTAAACGCCACGCCAATGGGGGCATCCTGAAACAGGGCCCGCGCCGCGGGGACGCGCGCCTCGCTCGCAGGTGGGCTTGAGGGCGCGGGCGCGATGGCGGCTCGGGCTTGAGGTGCCGCGTTATGGATGGGCGAGACGCTGGCGGACAGGCGCGGTGTGAACCACCACACGGTCTGCTGATCTTTCAAAGAACGTACCGCCGCCACCAATTCCAGGCCCGGCATGACCTGGAAGCTTTCCTCGCGGGATTTGCCTTCGGCGGCGTCGCGCGCCAGGCGATAGAGCACTGCGCTGGACGGTTCGCCGGCTAACGCCAGCTCGGGCGGTGCAGGACTCTCGCCATCCTTGGTCCCGGCCATCAGGCGATAGACCTGGTTGCAATCCACCACTGCGCCGTCCGGCCCGGTAATTGCCCAGGCGACATTGGCGCGGGCGGCGGCTTCGGCCACCCGCTTGGCTTCGAGAATCCGGAAGCTTTCACGCGGCCATACCGCGTAGAGCAGAAGCGCGGCCACCCCACCGATCCCGCCCAGAAGCGCATAGCCGGCAAAACCGGCCTTGTCGGGATAGATCAGCGCCAGGACCGCGGTTGCGAGCGCCAGAAGACCAAAGCCCAAAGCCGCCCAGCGCCAGGCGCCGGCCGAGACGCCCAAGGTCCAACTGGAAAGTGTGCGGGATTCGTACATCACCCCGCACTTTACAGGATTCGGTTAACGATTGGTTTCCGCCCCGGCCGCGCCGGTAAAAGGGGGTGCGAATTCCGGGCCTTTTATCAACAAAAAAGGTGAAGAAACTTACCGGCGCGCAAGCTGGCCATTGAGCCGCATCACATAGCCGATCACTTGCGCCACCGCTTTACAGTGTTCGGGCGGAATGGCTTCATCCACCTCGACGCTGGCATGGAGGGCTCGGGCCAGGGGGGATTCTCAATCACGGGGATATAATGCTCTTCGGCGGCGGCGCGCGATCGCTGGCCGCAGCCGAGCCGCGGTATCAGGCGCGCGAAACCTGACCCTGACGCATGTGAATCTCGGTGATCGCCTGGCGCGCTTCGGCACGCGGATCCACCGCCAGTTCGCATTGATCGTTGAAGATCATCACCGCACGGTCCCCCGCCGAGTAAGGCCGCCAATGTGGCAAGCCAGAGACATTGGGGTCGCCGGTTCGGGCGAAATGCGTCCAGGCGCGACTCATCTTGTCGGCCAAGGGGTAGCGGTCCCTGCCTGTGCCCGTGATCACATCGTCGGTGGCTCCGTCGAGATTGTCGAACACATACGAGACTTCCAGCGTATGCGGCACGCCCAGCTTGCCGTCACGCACCGGCGTGGGTTTCTCGAAGTGATAGACGTAGGCAGGTGCGCCTCGCAGCGCGGCCTTGCGCTCGGCGGTGAGCGCCACATTGGCAGTGAGCCAATTGTCGCTGGCGATGATTTGATAAAGGCGCACATTCGAGGTGCCGGCAAAATCGCGTTTGTAGAGCGCAATCAAATTTTCCACTTCACTGTCTTCTACCCTCAGCGTGCGTTTGAGGTCGGTGCGCAATGTTGCGTCATCGATGGCGTCCAGCGGTGTGGTGTTGAGAAAGGTGATTTCGGTCAGGGTCGAGCCCAGGATCATTGGTACATCCGCCGACAAGGAAGGCGCCAGGGGATCGAAGGGACCATTGCCGGAAACCAGGCTGCGGTGGTCCAGAACCGGTCCAAAGCGCCCGGCGGGGCCCATTGGTCCGAGCGCGGCGACTATCTCGCCAAATGGAATCTGCTGCAACCGATCCACATTGCTGACGCCAAGCTGGGCCATCAGGCGAGACGCGATGTCCGTCGCCTCGTCGGGCGGAATCGCTTTCAACGCCACGCCGCTCTCAGCGATCACGCGATGAAACCGTCCCGCCGCCTGTGGCATCGCCATCGCTGTGGTGACTTTGCTGCCGCCACCCGACTGCCCGAATATGGTGACATTGCCAGGATCGCCGCCGAATTCCGCGATATTGTTCCTCACCCATTCCAGCGCCGCCACAATGTCGAGCATGCCTACATTTCCGCTGTCGGCATATTTTTCACCCCCCAACTTGCCCAGATAGAGAAAGCCAAAGGCATTGAGGCGGTGATTAAGCGTCACCAGCACCACATCGTGCCGCTTCGCCAGATTGGCGCCGTCATAGCGGATGTTGCCGCCCGAACCGCCGGTGAAGCCGCCGCCATGGCACCACACCATCACCGGGCGTTTCATCCTGTCCCCAAGGGCCGGCGTCCAAATATTCAGACAGAGGCAATCTTCGCCTTGCGGGGTGCGGTCGAGCGCCACCACTTCTTCTTCCATGAAGCCGGTGGCATCGGTCTGTGGTGCGCGATGGCCTAGCGCGAGTGCGTCGCGCACATCGCTCCAGGGCGCGGGCGGCGTGGGCGGCAGGAAACGATTCGGGCCCGAGGTTGGCGCGCCATAGGGGACGCCCTTGAAAATATGAACCGATCCGTCGCTGACCCCTCGAATTTTTCCATATCGAGTGATGGCAATTGATGGGGCAGCCCAGGCGCGGCCTGTGCTCAACAATGCCCCCGTGGCTGCCGCGCCCGCCAGCACACCGCGGCGATTAGGTCCCTGATTGATTTTCTCGCTCATGGCGTTCCCCTTTCGAAAGTATAGGGACCGGGCGAGCTCCCCTGTAAAGCGAAGATCATGGCGGCGCTCAAGGCGCTACCTGGCCCCGAACAGATCGAGTTCGTCCGCTTGCGCAAGATCGTGGACGCTGCCAATTCGGGCGCGCGCATTCAGACGCTGGAGCAGGCCGGCTACATGGAAGCCCGCGCGCTTCCGGTTTCGCACGTTCTGCCGATCAAAAATGGGATGTGGCCTGGCGCGCCCGGAGAGATTCGAACT
>DATFSP010000009.1:0-3840 GCA_035262545.1 Rhizomicrobium sp.
AAAATTATTGGATAATCTTGCGCTGACGGCTTGCCGCGCCTAACTCTTGGGGACTGATGGGGCCCATTTCCATAATTGTCATAGGGCCTTAGGCCCGCTCAAGGAAGAGTATGTCCATTCCTCAATCCGCCGGCGGCCCAATCCAGGGCCGCGACGATCTGGTTCGCCACCTTTCCAAAGGTGCCAAGCCTGCCACTGCGTGGCGGATCGGCACCGAGCATGAGAAATTTGTCTATTGCCCTCTGACGTTGAAGCCGCTGGCCTATGAGGGGCAGCCGGGCATCCGCCAATTGTTGGAAGGCATGACCCGGTTCGGGTGGAAGCCGGTCAAGGAAGACGGCAATATCATCGGGCACAGTATGGACGGCGCGTCGCTGTCGCTTGAGCCGGGCGGCCAGTTCGAATTGTCGGGCGCGCCGCTTACGAACATCCATGAGACTTGCGCCGAAGTGAACACCCATCTGGCGCAGGTACGCGAAGTGGCGGGTGAAATCGGCGCCGGTATCCTAGGCCTCGGTTTTGCACCGAGTTGGCGCTTGGACGAAGCGCCGGTGATGCCGAAGGGGCGTTACCAGATCATGCGGCGCTATATGCCCAAAGTGGGCGGCTACGGTTTGGACATGATGTTCCGCACCTGCACAGTGCAGGTGAATCTCGATTTTAGCGACGAAGCCGACATGGTGAAAAAATTCCGTGTCGGCTTGGCACTTCAGCCCATCTCAACTGCTCTCTTGGCCAATTCGCCGTTCCGCGAAGGACGGCCATCCGGTTTCCTGTCCTATCGCGCCCAGGTGTGGACCGATGTGGACAATGCGCGCGCCGGAATGCTGCCATTCGTGTTCGAGAGTGGCATGGGCTTCGAGCGCTATGTGGATTATGCGCTCGATGTGCCCATGTATTTCGTCTATCGCGACGGCCACTATCACGACGTGAGCGGCAAGAGTTTCCGCGATTTTCTCGCCCGCAAGATTCCCGAAGTGGCCCATATCGAGCCCTCGATGTCGGATTGGGCCGACCACCTGACCACCATCTTTCCCGAGGTGCGGCTCAAGCAATATCTAGAGATGCGCGGCGCCGATGCCGGACAATGGCGGCGTATATGCGGCATGCCAGCGCTTTGGGTGGGGCTACTTTATGACAAGGTGGCGCTCGATGCTGCCTGGGATATGGTCAAGGACTGGAGCGCCGAGGAACGTCAGGCCCTGCGCGACATGGTGCCCAAACAGGCCTTTTGCGCCCCGTTCCGCAACACGACCGTGCTGGAGTTGGCACGCCGCATGCTGGAAATTTCCGCCGAGGGTTTGCGCCGCCGGGCCAGCCTGGATAGCGCCGGTATGAGCGAGGACGGCTTCATCAATCCATTGCGCGAATTGGTGGCGCGCGGGCATACGCGCGCAGAAGAATTGCTCCATTCCTTCCAACATGAGTGGAAGGGCGACATGAGCCGCCTCTTCAGTGCGTATAATTTCCTTTAACGCCTGCGCGCGAAAGCGATCAGCACAGCGCCCAACGCGGCAATGATGAGACCGTTTCGGATCCACACGCCGCGCCCCAGCATGGTGCTTTCCAGCGGCCAGTGAACGATATTGGCGCCTTGCAGCGCGAAGAAGATTCCGAACAGGATCAGGAGCGTGCCCAGGACTGTCGAGAGGCGATTCAGCATCAATTCCTGCCGTCTGGCAGGGGGATGAATTCCTTGTCGTCACCGGGAATTTTGCCAAACTTGCCTGTTCGCCACTCATTCTTGGCCTGCTCGATCCGGTCTGTCGAGGACGAGACGAAATTCCACCAAATGTGGCGCGGGCCATCGAGGGGCGCGCCGCCCAAGAACATCACCCGCGCCGCACCGTTGCCGAACAAGGTCACGGTCTCGTTCTTTTCCAGCAACAACATCGCCCCTTCGCCATGGGTTTCTACCCCATGATTATCCCCGCCTATCTGAAGCTCGCCTTCGACGATGAAGATTGCGCGCTCTTCATGCTCGGGTGCCACGGTCATGCTGCCGCCTGGCTCGAACCGCGCTTCAGCATAAAAAATTGGAGAGAAGACCTTTACCGGCGAACGAAGCCCAAAGGCCTCGCCAGTCACCATGCGCAGCCGCACGCCCTTCTCGCTCCGTTCGGGCAAATCCTTGGCGGCGAAATGCTGGAAGGCGGGCTCGGCTTCTTCGTCCTGTTGCGGCAGCCCTACCCAGGTCTGGATTCCGTGCAGGCGATGGCCCCGCGCGCGCAATTCCTGGCCGGTGCGTTCGGAATGAGCGATGCCGCGGCCCGCCGTCATCCAATTGACCTCGCCGGGCGCGATCTCCTGCACCGAGCCCAGCGTGTCGCGGTGCATTTGCGCACCGGCGAACAAATAAGTGACGGTGGCAAGCCCGATGTGGGGATGCGGCCGCACATCCACGCCTTTGCCGGGTGGAAAATCCACCGGGCCGAAATAATCGAAGAACACGAAAGGCCCGATGCTCCGCCGCGCCGGTTGCGGCAGGATGCGGGTGACCATGAAGCCGTCGCCTAGATCGTGGCGTTTGCCGATGACCGGGATCATGGAAGGAGCCTAGCCGTCATTTGGGGATGATGAAACCGCCTTGCGCGTCTTTTGTGATGGGCTTGACCCACAAGACCGCGCTGGTGAGCAGCACGCCATAGAGGTGGGGAAATTCCTCGCCGCGCGAGGGCGAATGCTCCCATCTCAGTAGCCGGCCAAGCCGAACCGTGTCGGCCGCCACCAGAAGAAGATCTTCCTTGTCCCCATAATGGCGCCGCAATGTCTCTGGTAGTTGGGCGGCGGTGGAGAAATGGAGGAATCCGTCGGCACGATCATGCTCGGAGCCTTCGTAGGCGTCTGTGATTTCCGCCCATTCGGCGCGTGGCACGATCTTGAAAACCGGTTCGGGCATGCGGGTCAGTTTTTTTGGCCCCACCGCCAGCGCCATCCGCCTTCTGTCTTGGCGTACGCAACGAGAAGGAACGGGATCAGCACGAGGGGCACTCCTACCGCGATGATAACCAGCTGCACCCCGTTGTCGCGCACGAATTCCGCGCCTAAGGCCAGCGCGGCGATCAACAACGTGCCAGAGATCGAGAATATCCAGCCCTGCCATGTGTTGGGCGTGGCGCCGTACCCGTATTGCTTTTGTCGAAACCAATAGCGCGGCATCAATGACACCTAGGCACGTTGATGTAAGCAAATAATGGAACGAGAATTGGCAAAATCACAGAAACTGCGACCCCCACTCCAAAGGCAAGTTGCCGGTACCTTATCGGGTTATCTGGTTGAAGTAGTTTTTCGCCGGTCGTGCCGAGGAAATAACAGACATTGGCCACGGCCATGGCCAGCAAATACCCCACGGCTTGAAATGCAACTGTAACTATCGTGATTTCGTATGTATCTACCCCGGGACAGCGAGACCAAACGACCGCGCAATAAGCAGCGAAAGCTAGCAGCCCCGCGCCGATAAGCCAGAGATTGTAGTCCAGCCGGTGACGCGCCTACCAATCTTGTCTACGGACCGCTATCTCCATGTTGTCAGGCGGCAGTGCCACCGACTGTAAGCCCATCCAGACGCAGTGTCGGCTGGCCCACGCCCACCGGCACGCTCTGGCCGTTCTTGCCGCAAGTGCCAATGCCGGTATCGAGCTTCATGTCATTGCCGATCATGGTAACCCGGGTGAGCGACTCCGGACCGGAGCCGATCAAGGTCGCTCCCTTGATGGCCGCGCCCAGCTTGCCCTCCTCGATGACGTAGGCTTCGGTACAACTGAAGACGAATTTGCCATTGGTGATGTCCACCTGGCCGCCGCCGAAATTGGTGGCATAGATGCCACGCTTCACGCTGGC
>DATFSP010000010.1:0-5278 GCA_035262545.1 Rhizomicrobium sp.
TTGTCACCGACGCCGGACAGGTCGAGATTGAACGGTGCGATGGCGACACCATCGCGCATGGCCAGTCGGTCAAGTTTGGCATCGACATGGAAAGGCCCCACCGGCGTCTCATCCGAGACGCTGCCCTTCACGACGATTGGCTCGCTCTTACCCACTTCGCGCCCGATCAGGGAGCCGTCCAGGGAACGTCCACGTAGGGCATAGTCATTTCCCACCGGCGTATGGGTCAGCGTGAAGGAAAGGTCGTTCTGCGGGCCCATCTTCACTGAGGAGAAATTCAGCACCGAAAGGGCGCCATTGCGGTCGAAATTTGCGGTGCCAACGGCCGTGACATTGGGGCCAGCGACATGGATAGTTTCGTCGTGAACGATGTCTCCCGGCGCGAACCTGACGGCAACCTGGCCGCTGGCACTTAGCCCCGCCGGCTTACCCAGATGAAGGATCGGAATGGTCAGCGCGGAATTGGTCAGATCCATGTTGACATCGGCAGTCGTGAGCTGGCCACGGTGGCCCTGCAAGTCCGCATTCACCGTGATCGGGCCGGTGAGTAGTTTTTGCAGGCCTACATTCAAGACCTGGCGGACAGCATCGGTCGCCACGCCTTTCGCATTTATTCTTGTGGTGATGGGGTCGGCGGTTTTGAAATCCTCGACCCAGTCGGTCACGAAGCGCGAATCTGCCAGCGCAAGGCTTCCCGTCTGATGAAGCCGGTCATTGTTGATGTCGAAATTAACCGCGCCATCGGTGAATTTGAGATGACCAAGCGTCATCGCGAACTCGCTGACCTGGGCCTTTACGGAAATACCCACCGAGTCCACCGCCAGATCCTGCAGCATGGGTATCGTGAAGGAGAGATCCGTGCCTGCTGTGCCGCGGGTCTGCCGGGGATCGATCCCAAAGCGGGAGGGATAGCCCAAGGGCTTCATGTCGATCAGGGTCATAATGTCAGCCATCTGGCCGTCGACATGGGCGCTGAATTGGCCCGCGGTACCGTGAACATGGAGCGTGGGGATCAGGGCATGGCCGTCTCGCATGGCCAGATTGCCGACGCGGCCCCCGGTAAAGTCGGCCGAGAAAGTATCGCCCAACAAAGTCGCGTTGCCCGAGACCCCAGTAAGATGGGTGAGGCCGGTAACGTAATTTCCTTCGACGCCGCTCATCGCGAATGTGAGTTTGAGGGAAGCATCCGGCAAGACATCCAGGTCGAGGGTGCCTGGCGCGAAATTCGTTTGGAACGCAAAGGGACCAACCGAGCCCTGAAAAATATTGGCATTGATCCAGCTGCGCGTGCCTTCCGCCACCGGCAAGGGCCAATACCGTAAGAGGGTCTTGACCGGCAGCGCCGCCAGCTTGCCGTTCATGGCGATGCCGGGGGCCTCGTCCTTGGTGCCCAAGGTCACACTGCCCGAACCGGAAAGGGCGAAGCCCGGCGCGGTCAAGCTGGCGCTGCCAATGGTGAATTGCTGCCCCGCGATTTGATAACTGGCATTGGCCTGTAGCGACTGAAAGGAAATCGGTTCGGCAAAAATGCCCGGCATGTTCAGAGCCAGCCGCGACGTGGCAAGACTGCCGCTGACGCTGGAGAGCGCACCTTGCTCAAACTGAAAATCCGCGGCACCCTTCAAGTGCACCACGCCTTCCGCGGCCTCCAGATTGGCTTGGCTCAGCACGAGATGGTTTTTGATCCCGTCGTAATTTCCACTCAGCCGCAATTGGCGCACATGCAATGCCTTGCTCTTGAGCGCGGCAAAAGGCAACGCGCCCGCGGCCGTCAGGTCGAAATCTGCTGCAGTGATATGGGCGCCGGGCGCCACGCGATAGCGTGCCGCAAGATTGATCGACAGCGCAAGTTTGCCTAGCGGCCTGAACAGGGCTGCATTGGCGGCAAGTGCGCGTAGATCCAAACCTGTAATCAACACGTCGCCCTCGACCGGTCCCCTGTCGGGCGGCAACGTCATATTGGCCTTAACATGGGCCGACCGGCCCGACATCACGACATCGGAATCAAAGCGCAGTGCGATGGCACCGTCCTTGGCCGCCATCACCAGGCTAGCGCTCGGGGCGACAAAGTGAAGACCGGTGCTTTCATCGACCAAAGTCAGCTTCGCGTTGCGCACTGCGAAGCTCTTGAGGCTTGAGGTGGCCGAGCCCTTGGCCTCGATGACATCGTCGAGGCGGGCCAGCACGTCATTGGCGTTCTTATCGCCCTCGGCGCCCAGCCGCACGCCACCCTCTTTCATGTGCACGAGCGAGAGCTCGACCCCCACCAACGTGATACGCTGCACCCTAAGATTACCCGACAGCAGAGAGCTGGCGGCGAGATCAATGTCGGCCTTGGGGGCGCGAGCCACCACTCGACCGCTACGATCAAGGACTTTGGCACCCAGCACGACCAGATTGACCCGACCCTCGTCTCGGGTCCATTCGACCGCCGCCTGGTCATACTGGAGAGTGATGCCAGGCAAGGCCTGCGCGATCGCGCCGTTCAAAGTCCCTGCTAGTGGCCCCAGCGAAACCGGGCCAAGCAACAGGCGGATTACCGCGCCTGCGGCAAAAAACGCCACTGCTGCAGTCAGCGTGCAGAAGGCCAAAGCTGCGTGGCTGATATGGTGAGGCTTGATCATTTGCCGAAAGTTTAACTCAAACGCGCAAGTTCAGAGGAAAGTCGAGGCATATCGCAGGTCTTGGGCCTAAAAAGGGCAGATATCGCAGTATCTTGTAAAGCCTTTTGCAGGATGCTCTCGCCTTTTCTGCCTCCATAAGTTATGGCTGGCAGGCAGAGGCTGGTGGGTGATGGCGGGACAGGGTTTGTCTGCGGGTGATCGAGCGCCCAACTTCAATTTGGCGGCGGATGACGGGAGCACCGTTTCGCGGGCTAATCTCAAAGGCCGCCCGTTTGTGATCTATTTCTACCCGAAGGACGACACCTCGGGCTGCACCAAGGAAGCGATCGATTTCTCGGCTTCGCTCTCCAAGTTTGAGAAACTGGGCGTGACGGTGATCGGCATATCCAAGGACAGCCTGGCGTCCCACGAAAAATTCAAGAAGAAGCACAAACTCAAACTGACGCTGGGCTCCGATCCCGATATTAAGACCGCCGCTGCATATGGTGTTTGGGTGGAGAAGAGCATGTATGGGCGGAAATACATGGGCATGGAGCGCGCAACTTTTCTGGTCGATGCCAAGGGCGTGATCGCCGAGGCCTGGCACAAGGTCAAAGTTCCCGGACATGCGGAGGCCGTGCTCGCCGCGGCGAAAAATCTGTGAAGCTGCTCGGGCGGTTCGGGCCGCGTCTGACCTCGCGTTCCTTTTTTTGGCAGCGCGGACTGGACAGCGAGGAGCATTCCGCCTTCGAAGGCAAGCAGGCGGCCAACTCCAGAATGACTGCTGCCATGGAGCGGATCTGGGCCTGGGTCCACGCAACGTTTCCGGAGCGGCAAATTTACATCCGCAGCAACGGACGGGTGCAATTCTTCACTTTCGGACCGACGCTGCAGGCAACGCTCGCGGGCCTCAGCCTGATCTTCCTGGGCTGGGTGGCATTCGCGACCGTCAACGTGATTTTCAAGGATCGCATCATCACCGCCAAGGACCGGCGTTACCAGGAAATGCAAGCCGCCTATGAAACGAGGCTGACAGATCTGCAGATTTCCTATGACGAATTGAACGGTGCACTGGCTGTGGCCTCGGACAAATTCAAGGCCACTGCCGATACGCTCGAAACCAAGCAGAACGCCATCGCCAATTTTCTCAACCGCAAAGCCCAAGTGGAAACCGGCATTGGCGCAGAACATGCTGCTCCGCCGCTGCCCGAGGAAAGAGCGGTCGGCGCCAGTATGGACGAAGCCTCGCCAGCAAATGTGCCAGCGGGCGCGCAAAACAGCGTTACCGGCGATGCCGAGGCCGATGGCGGTAGCACGCTCACGGTGATGCCGGAACCGGTGGCGCCGCAGCCCCGGATTGCCAAACCTGAGCACGCAAGTTTGGTGGACCGGGCGTTCACCAAATTGCGCCATATGGCAGCTTCGCTGTTCGCTCACCCCGCCGAAAATCCGACCACGCTTTCGGTCGCCCTATCCCATTACCCGGGATTGCGCGTCTTGGACCAAGAGACGGCGCGGATATCCGCTATGGGCGGTTCGGAAACTCTGCTGATGAGTGAGACAAAGGACGCACTGAGCAACGATGTTGCCGGTTTGCGCAATGTGATGCGCCGCACCGGCATCGATCCCGCCAAATTCGAACTCCAGATCGCGACCAATGAGGGCGCGGGCGGTCCGGAAATTCCTTTCGATCGGGTCGAAGTGGATGGGCTGAATGATAGCAGTTTCAATTCCGCGTATCTTCAGGCTAGCGCAGTATTGAACCAGTTGGGCGGACTCTCCCAGGAAATGCGCCACATCCCTCTATCGCTGCCAGTGAACGCCGGAGAATTCGATCTATCCAGCGGATTCGGCCCCAGACTTGATCCCTTTACCGGCCGCTACGCCTTTCATTCGGGAATGGATTTTGCAGGGCCCTGGGGCACGGAAGTGCGGGCAACCGCAGCCGGTACCGTGATTTTTGCGGGCGATCGCGGCGGTTACGGCAATATGGTGGAAATCGATCACGGCATGGGCCTTCACACCCGTTACGGTCATCTTTCCACGATTGGGGTTAGGGTGGGCATGAAGGTCGATAAAGGTACCGCGATAGGACGAGTAGGATCCACCGGCCGCAGCACCGGGCCCCATGTTCATTACGAAGTCTGGTACGACGACTTGGTGCGTAATCCCCGCAACTTCATCGAGGCAGGCCGACATGTTCTCTAGCAAAAGCAAAGATATTTCTGCTCCGCCTGCAGCCAGCATCGGTGGCACGATGCTCGCCAACCCTGCGCCGAAGCGGCCGGGCCGTTCTGGCACCGCGCCTTCCATCATCAGCGCCGACCTCACGGTCACAGGAGCACTCAATTCGGCAGGCGACGTGCAGATCGACGGTATCGTCGAAGGCGATGTACGCAGCCAGGGCCTGGTGATCGGCGAACGGGCCGAGATTCACGGCGAGGTCTGGGCTGAGGATGTGACGGTGCGAGGCAAGGTGATCGGCCGCATCCGCGCGCGCAAAATACTGCTCACGGCGACCAGTCACGTCGAAGGAGATATCCTGCATGAAGCGTTTGCGGTGGAAACCGGCGCTTTCTTCGAAGGCAATTGCCGCCATTCCGACAATCCGCTGGCGGATGATGCCGATGCTCTCTCGCTGCGCCGCGCGGCGAGTCAGACGCAAGTTCTGGAAC
>DATFSP010000011.1:0-14925 GCA_035262545.1 Rhizomicrobium sp.
CAGAAATTCATTTTTTTACCTCTGCCTTCGCACGCTCAAGAGCGTTGCTCACGACACCCAACCATCATGCTCCGCATGTGTAGGGAGGCGGGCCAAGACCAGGCTTCAACGAGATGAGCCGTATCGGTCCTTATAACAAAAAGGGCGGCGAGGCCGCCCTAATATTGCGTCTTGGTCCCCGCTTTCTTCCCCCGCATGGGAAGCCATCGGCGGGGGAATATATCTCTGAACGTTAGCGCGAAAGAGGCAAGCTGCGCTAACTCGATTGGCGGCGAAGGAAGGCCGGAATCTCGAACTGATCATCATGGGCGTGATCAGGAAAGAGATCCTCGCCCTGCGGTGGCAGCGGATCGGGCGGCGCCGGACGCTGCATAGGCTGAGCCGAGGCGCGGGGCCGTTCCGCTTTTGGTTCGGTGCGCATGTCGGGCACGGCCGCTTTCTTGCGGCCGAACAGGCTCCAGCCGCTTTTCCTTTCCTGTTGTTGCCGCGCCAAAGGCTGTCGATCCAGCGAACGATAGCTCTCGGTGGCCGGGTATTTCACCGCGACCGGCACCTCCTGGGCTGGCGGCTCCTCGATGGCTGGAGAGTCTTTGCCACCCAGTATATAGGCTTCGTCGGCTTTCACGCTGGCCGCTGCATTGGCATTGAGCTCTGCGGCAAGGTTCTCCACCTGCACCTGCACTGGATTGAGTTGAGCGGGCTTGACCGGATCGATGCGGAAGGGTTGCGCCGGCTTCAGATGGGGCCGGAGCGTATGCACCTTATCTGGCAGCCTCACGATATCGGCGTCGATACCGGTCGCGACCACCGAGACGCGGATGCGGCCTTCCATGTCCGGCAGAATGGTATTGCCGAAGATGATGTTGGCGTCGGGATCTACTTCGGCGCGGACGCGGTTGGCGGCCTGCTCGACTTCGAACAGCATCAGGTCCGGACCGCCGGTGATATTGATAAGAACGCCCTTGGCGCCCTTCATAGTGACGTCATCGAGCAGCGGATTGGAAATCGCCATGTCGGCTGCACGCATGGCGCGCTCTTCGCCTTCCGCTTCGCCGGTGCCCATCATGGCCTTGCCCATCTCGCTGATCACCGATTTGATGTCGGCGAAGTCGAGATTGATCAGGCCCGGCATCACGATCAGATCGGTGACGCCGCGCACGCCCGCATGCAGCACCTCATCGGCCATGGCGAAGGCCTGGGACATGGTGGTGCGGTCGTTGGCAACGCGGAACAAATTCTGGTTGGGGATCACGATCAGGGTATGAACAAATTGCTGCAGTTCGGCGATCCCGCGCTCGGCCACACGCATGCGCCGGTCGCCTTCGAGCGCAAAAGGCTTGGTCACCACACCTACCGTGAGGATGCCCGCCTCGCGGACAGCACGGGCGATTACGGGGGCCGCGCCCGTGCCGGTGCCGCCGCCCATGCCGGCCGCGATGAAGACCATATGCGCGCCTGCGAGGTGCTCCATGATCTCAGATAGGGACTCCTCTGCGCCCGCGCGTCCCACGTCCGGCTGGGCGCCCGCGCCCAACCCTTCCGTCGTAGCCACGCCCAATTGGATGCGGTGTTCGGCCTTGGACTGCGCCAGGGCCTGGGCGTCAGTGTTCGCCACGACGAAGTCCACACCGTCGAGGCCCGCCTCGATCATATTGTTGACGGCATTGCCGCCGGCGCCGCCCACGCCCAGCACGGTAATGCGGGGACGCAGTTCATTGCATTCGGGGATTTTGAGGTTGATCGCCATCTTACATTCTCCTCAGTGACGTCACAAAGTCACCTTGCACACCCGCGAATCGCCCAACTGATTCGCATTTTATATTGTTGAATCACTCCAGCCACCGGCCGGTCAACCGTCCCCACCATCCCTTGGCCAACTCAGGCTCCGCCGCCATCGCCAATTCGGGATTGATCACTTCCGGCGGCATGGTCGCGCCCGCCATCAGAAGCCCAATAGCTGTGGCATAATCGGGCCCGTTATTGGCGGCGGCCAAGCCCGGGAAATTTTGCGGTCGGCCGATTCGCACCTGCTTGTTCAGCTTGCGCGCGGCCAATTCCCTGGTGCCGGCCAATTGACAGGCCCCGCCGGTAAGCACAAGCCTCCGCCCTGCCGCCACATCGAAGCCCGAAGCCTGAAGCCGCTTTTGGACCTCGTCCAGAATGTCTTCGAGCCGGGCCTGGATAATGCGGGTGAGCATGGAACGCGGCACGCGCAGTGCGCTGTCCTCGCCTTCCTCGCCCACTTGCGGTACTGCAACCAAGTCGCTGCCGCTTTCGAGATCGCCCAAGGCTGCACCGAACAGGCTCTTAATTCGCTCTGCTGCGGAAACCGGCGCCGCCAGCCCACGCGCAATGTCCGAGGTTACGGCATAGCCGCCCAGCGGCACGACATCGGCGTGCACCAAATGACCTTCCAGGAAAACGGCGATAGAGGTGCAGCCGCCCCCCATGTCAATGACGGTGGCGCCGATCTGCTTTTCGTCCTCGCTCAATGCGGCGAGACCCGACGCGTAGGCCGAAAACAGCGTCCCCACCACATTTAAATGACAACGCTCGACCGCCAATTTGAGATTCTGCAAAGGCGATGGTTTCACTGCCACCGCATGCATAGCGACGCCGATGCGGCTGCAGAACATGCCCGAGGGATTGCGCACGCCGCGCGCCTCATCCACTACATAGGTGGTGGGCGCCGACTGGATGATTTCATGCCCTTCGAGCCGGCAACGGGCGCGGCCATCGGCTAGAAGCGCGCGCAGATGCGCGTCGGAGACAAGGGCGCCGTCCAGCGCCATTACCGCGCGGCTGTTGACCGAAACGGGCTGACCGCAATTGACCGAGATCAGCACATTCTGGACACGAGCGTCGGCGTGATTTTCTGCCGCCGCCACGCAATCGCGGATGGATTCTTCGGCAAGTTCCAGACTGGTGATCGTACCGGCGCGAATGCCCGCGCTTTCGCGCAAAGCGCTCCCCAGAATCTTGAGGCTGCCCTGCTCGGCCCGGCCGATTACGCAAGCCACCTTCGAGGAGCCGACATCCAGCGCCGCCACCAGGCCGGGGCGGTAGGCGGGAATTTCATTGTTGACGCGCAATCGGATGGTCTCACCCATGTTAGAGCCTGATGTTGCGGCGCAGGCGCGCCGGAACGCACCGCAGCCATCTTCTATCGGGGCACATCAGGCTCACGTCTCTTTACCGCGTTGAACATCTTTTTTCTCGCCGCCGCGCAGTACGAAGAAATATCGATCGGGAGAGCGCAGATCGATTTCGGTGACGTCGCGTTCCAGGATGCCGTCAACCACGATCAGGTGCTCCAACGTATCTAGTTCCTTGCGCCAGCCATTTTCCGGCAACTTGACGACCACGCCATTGCTGAGAATCAGGTTCCACCGCCGCTGAGAGACGAACTCAAAAACGGCGATGCGGGAATCGATGGCACGGTGCGCCATCACCGCATCCACCACATCAGCGGCGCCTTGCGGAGCGCCCGCTCCCGCCAGCTTTGGCAGGCGGCTGAAATTCTCCACATTCTCGCTGGTAATTGCCCTGCCCGACCGCTCCACTAGCGTGACGCCATCCGGCGATTGCCAAAGCGCGAAAGGACGTTTCTCCACCACATTGACGAAGATCGCGTCGGGATAGCGGCGCATCACGTCAGCGGACGCGATCCAGTCCAGCGCCATGACCCGGGCGCGGGCGGCCTGCAGATCGGCCCCAAAGATGGAATCGCCTGGCTGCATGCCCAAAGCTGCCAGGATAGTTTCCGCTGGCTCTCGGCTATTGCCTGCGACATGAATTTCGGAAATGCCGAATCCGGCCTCGCCTAACAGCCGGTCCGTGGATCGGCGGATGTTGTGAATTGTGCGGCCAATCGTACCGCTCACGAACAGCGCGGCCAAAAGCACGAAGACGAATATCCCCGTGCTCATCCAGAGAATGGGGTGTCGGAGGAAGCGTCCGACCGCGGCGCGCAGCCGGGCGACAATTCGGTCTCCCGATGTTTCGCGGCGACCGCGAGATGAAGGAACGGTTTCGCGCACAGGCCGGGCCTGTTTCCGGGTGGATCGGGCGCGCGGGTTGTCGCGCGGCACACGTTCAACCTTCAGCGATCGCATGAGGCATCCTCCACCAGCCAGCGGCACAATTTGGCGTAAGAGATGCCTTGATGAGAAGCCTGCTCCGGCACCAGCGAGGTCGGCGTCATGCCCGGTTGGGTATTCGTCTCCAGGATTATGACGCGAGGCTTTGCGCCGGTATCGTCATAGCGGAAGTCGCTGCGCGACACGCCCCGGCAGCCCAACGCCTGATGCGCGCTGATCGCCAATTCCATGCATTGCGCGGCGATGGCGGGAGGAATTTTCGCCGGCAGGACATGGCGCGAACCGCCTTCGCTGTATTTTGCCTGATAGTCGTAGAATTCGAGATTGGTAGTAATCTCGGTGACGCCCAAGGCTTGGTCACCCATCACCGAGACGGTGAGCTCGCGGCCTGGCACATATTCCTCGACCATCATTTCATTGGACAGAGTCCATTCATCGCTGCCCAACGCAGCGGGCGGGCGATTGTCGCCTTTGCGGATGATATAAACGCCCACGCTGGAGCCTTCATTGACCGGTTTGACCACATAGGGCGGTTCCATCAAGTGCCCGGCTGCGGCTTTCCTCCGATCGACCACGATAGAGCGGACCACGGGCAGGCCCGCGGCGCGATATACGTCTTTGGCCCGCCCCTTATGCATCGCCAAAGCAGAGGCCAGTACTCCGGAATGGGTGTAAGGCAAGCGCATCAATTCCAAGAGACCTTGCACGGTGCCGTCCTCGCCGAATCGGCCATGCAGGGCATTAAATACCGCATCCGGCCTCGTCCGAAACAATTGTTCGCCGGGATTGTCGCCAGGGTCCACGCACACCGGCTCGAAGCCTTCCTCGACTAGGGCCTTCATCACGCCCCGCCCCGAAGAAAGCGAGACTTCACGCTCGGCAGAACGGCCGCCCATCAAGACCGCAATGCGCCTATAAGCATTCATGACGTGACCTCGGCGGGAAGCGGCACGCCCACGCGCTTGATTTCCCATTCCAGCGCGACGCCCTGGCTCTGCCAGACCCGGCGACGCACTTCTTCGCCTAGGGCCTCGATGTCGGCCGCTGAAGCGTCGCCGGTATTGATCAGGAAATTGCAATGTTTCTCGCTCACCTGGGCGGCACCGCGCGTAAGCCCCCGGCAACCGGCCTGGTCGATCAATTCCCAGGCTTTCCGCCCCGGGGGATTCTTGAAGGTCGAGCCGCCCGTTTTGGCGCGGATGGGCTGGCTGGCCTCGCGGCTTGCCACCAATTCCTCCATGCGCGACTTGATCCGCTCTGGCGCGTCTGCCGCGCCTTCGAACACGGCCTCGATAAAGATCAGGTCCTCGGCCGCGGCCGTGCGGCGATAGGTGAAGTCCATGTCGGCTTTGCCCAGCGTGACTTTGTTGCCTTCGCCATCCAGCGCCGTGGCTTCCACAAAGATGTCCGCGATTTCGCGGCCGTAGCAGCCCGCATTCATTTTGAGCGCACCGCCGATCGTACCGGGGACTCCGCGCAGGAATTCCATGCCCGCAATGCCGGCTTCCGCCGCTGCCTTGGCGACATTGGCGTCCAACGCCGCAGCGCCGGCGCGAAGCTTGGTGCCGTGGGATTCGATTTTTCCGAAACTTGACGGAAGGCGGATCACGGCGCCGGGGAAGCCCCCATCTCGGACCAAAAGATTGGAGCCCACGCCAATTACCTGGACCTTGAGGCCAGCGGGCCGGGCCGCCAAAAAGCTTGCCAAATCTTCAGCATCGGCAGGCCGGAACATAACCTCGGCCGGGCCGCCCGCGCGAAACCACACCAGCTCCCTGAGCGGCGCTTCCCGGATCACAGTGCCGCGAGCGGGCGGAAGCATGTCGCAAGGCCGCGTCACAGGCCCTCCAGCTTATTTTTGAGATTGTGCATCCAGCCCGAGATCGAGCCGGCACCCAGCCCGATCACCACACCGCCCGCTTTCAGGTGCGGCGCCACCGTGGCGGCTAGATCAATTTCACCTTCGATGGTGAGGACATTGCGGTGGCCGTGGGCGCGCAGGGCCTCCGCATAAGAGTCACGGCTGATGCCATCGATGGGGGGTTCGCCAGCGGCATAGATGGGTGCGATGACGGCGATATCGGCGTCGTTCAAGCATTTGGCGAATTGGTCGAACGTGTCGCGCAGCCGGGTATAGCGATGCGGCTGCACAACCGCCACCACCGGGCCGCTATAAGCCTGGCGCGCGGCGCGAAGCGCCGCGGCGATCTTGAACGGATTGTGCGCGTAATCGTCGATGATGGCCGCGCCATTCCACTCGCCCAACTTGGAGAAGCGGCGGCCCACGCCCCTGAAGCCGGAAAGCGCCTTGCGGATTACCTCATCGGCCACGCCAAGCTCGCGCGCCGCGACAATGGCGGCCAGCGAATTCTGAACATTGTGATCGCCTGGCATGGGCAGGCTGAGACCGGTGAGGCGCGTCTCGGCGCCCTTGCGGCGATGGGTGAACACCACGTCGTAGTGCGACATGCCTTCGGCATAGGAGACATTCACCGCGCGGGCATCGGCCTGAGGGCTGAAACCATAGGTAATGATGCGCCGGTCTGTGATACGGCCCACCATGGCCTGCACTTCGGGATGGTCGAGGCAGAGGATGGCAAAGCCATAGAACGGCACATTCTCGACAAAGCGCTGGAAGGCGTCGCGCATGGCGTCGAAAGTGCCATAGAAATCCAGATGATCGGGATCGGCGTTGGTCACCACCGCGACCGTGGCAGGCAGACGTAGAAAGGTGCCGTCGCTCTCATCGGCTTCGACCACCACCCATTCACCCGCGCCCAGCCGCGCATTGGTGCCATAGGCGTTGATAATGCCGCCATTGACCACAGTGGGGTCCATGCCACCGGCATCCAAAAGCGCCGCGACCATGGTGGTGGTGGTGGTCTTGCCATTGGTGCCCGCGATGGCCACGCAAGAGCGCAGGCGCATGATCTCGGCCAGCATCTCGGCGCGCCGGACCAAGGGCAACGACAAAGCGCGCGCCGCATCGAACTCGACATTGCCGGGCTTTACCGCCGAGGAATAGACGACGGCATACGCGTCCTTGAGATTCTCGGCGGCATGGCCCACTGCGATGGGAATGCCCATTGCGCGCAGGCGCTTCACATTGGCGCTTTCCGCGGCATCAGAGCCCTGCACCTTGTAACCCAGATTGTGCATGATTTCAGCGATGCCGGACATGCCGATGCCGCCAATGCCGATGAAATGAATAGCGCCGATGTCGAGCGGCACGCGGGTCGCGACAGGCATGGCCATCACGCGGCGCTCCTTTGCGGCATTTCGCTCAACTGCTCGACCATATCAGCCAGCTTTTCCGCCGCATCCGGAATGGCAAGAGCATGCGCGCGGCCGGCGCGTGCGGCAAGATCGGAAGGCGCCGAGAAAATATCGGTCAGCATGCGTGCCAGGCCGCTCGCGCTCAAGTCGCGCTGCGCCACCATCCAGCCGGCGCCAGCGCGAGAAAGGATTTCGGCGTTTGGAGTTTGGTTGTCGTCCAACGCGTGTGGCAACGGCACCAGAATGGCGGGACGGCCGATCGCCATCAATTCGGCTACGGTGCCTGCCCCGGAACGGCCGATCACCAGCTGCGCTTCTGCGATACGTTGGGGCATGTCATGGAAGAATGGCCTGAGTTCGGCCCGGATGCTGGCCTGGGTGTATATTGCGCGCACTTTTTCCATGTCTTCGGGCCGGCATTGCTGGACCACGGACAGCCGGAATTTCAAGGAATCCGGCAGCCTCGTGATGGCGGCGGGAACGATCTCGCTCAAGGCGCGGGCGCCCTGACTGCCGCCGAACACCAGAAGATGCAACGGGCCATCCGACGCGGGACCGGCATAAGCTGCGCCCCATAACGCGATTACTTCCGGCCTGAGCGGGTTTCCGGTAAGCACGATCTTGGATTTGTCCTCAGGCGCGAAGCGGGCGATTGGAAAAGCTGCGGCCACGCGTCTGACACGGTTCATGACTAGCCGGTTGGCCCGTCCGACCACGGCATTCTGTTCAATTATGGCGGTGGGAAGGCGCGCCATGACCGCCGCCAGCATCACCGGCACGGAGGGATAGCCGCCAAACCCGATTACCGCGGAAGGCTTCAGCCGGAGCAATTTTGCGAACGCCAGGATCACTCCGGCAGCGATCTTGAACGGGGCGAGCAGCGAATTGAGCGGGGCGGAAGGCACGGTCTCGATACGCGAATCCGGAAAGGAGGTGGCATAATTGGAGAAGCGGGCATCGGTCATCACCACGATTCCATGTCCGCGCTTGCGTAATTCGCCTGCCAACGCCTGGGCAGGAAAGAGATGCCCGCCGGTGCCGCCTGCCGAAAGCACAATGAGGCCCTTCATGTTCCCACTCCCAGCGCGCCCAGCAGCGACTCGGCGCGGATGGCAAGCTTGGGCCGCTGCCGTGTCACCGCCAGCACAAAGCCCATGGTGAGCGCGATAGAGAAAAGCGAAGAGCCGCCATACGAAATAAAAGGCAAGGTCATGCCCTTGGCAGGAAGCAGCGATACCGCCACCCCCATATTGATGAAAGCTTGCAGCGCTGTAACCATGGCCAGACCGGCGCCTGCCAACTGGCAGAAAGGATCGCGCGCATTGGCGGAACGCAACAGCATGCGCACGGTGAGAAGGCAGAACAGACCCGCGATGATGGCGCACAGGACCAGGCCGAATTCTTCGCCCGCCACTGCGAAAATATAGTCGGAATGAGCGTCGGGGATCCGATATTTGATGGTGCCCGCGCCCGGTCCTACGCCGGCCAATCCGCCATGAGCAAAAGCTTTGAGCGCCAGCTCGGCCTGATAGCCGATGTCGGACGAGCTGAGATATTGCGCCAGGCGATGATGCACATGCGGAAAGATCATATAAGCCACGAAGCCCAGGATGGCGCTTGCGCCCGCCATCAAGCCCACCCAAAACACTCGCAGACCGGCGAAAAACAGCATTACGCCCCACAACGACAGCAACAGGCCGCTCTGGCCGACGTCGGGCTGGAGTAGAAGAATAACGACCGCCGGTAAGATGAGCAGAAAGGTGATCGCCGGCTTGGGCAGCACCATGGGTGCGCGGTCGGCGAGCACCGCGGCAGCGAGAATGGCGAAGCCTGGCTTCAAGAATTCCGACGGCTGCAAACTCATAAAACCGAAATTCAATTCGCGGCGGGCGCCCAGTACGTCACTGCCCAGGAACAGAACCAGGAACGAGCCGATGAGGGCGCCCGCAAAGACCAGAGCCGCTACGATCTTCACCTGGCGCAAGGTGAGAAGTGACGCGGCGGCCATGATCGACAGGGCCACCACCGCGAACGCCAATTGCCGCACCGCGTAATGGAAATCGCCGGCGGTGACGGGACCGCCTGTGATGGCGGGGCTGGCGGCGAAGGCCAGCATCAGGCCGATGCCCAAAAGAAGACCCATGCCGGTGAGCGCCACCTTGTCGACGGTGAACCACCAATCGGCGAAACCCCCTTTGTCGGCGCGTGAAATGCTCATGACGCCGCCCTAACTTCGCGCGGAAGCTGCGACACCAGGGTGCGGAAAGCATCGCCGCGCTGCTCGAAATCCTTGAACTGGTCGTAGGACGCGCAGGCCGGCGACAACAGCACCACAGGGGCGGGCGCTTGCGCGGCGGCTGCATCGGCGGCGGCGCTTTTTACCGCCTTGTCCAGCGTGCCCGACAGGGCATAGACCACTTTTCCTTCCAAGGCGCGGGAGAAATCATGCGCCGCTTCGCCGATCAGATATACTTTTCGGATCCGGGAAAAATAGGGCGCGAGGCCCGAAATGCCGCCTTCCTTGGGCTTGCCACCGGCGATCCAGAAAATATCGGGATAGCAGGCGAGCGCCCGCGACGCGGCGTCGGCATTGGTGGCTTTGGAGTCGTTGACGAAGCGTACCTTACCAATGCGGCCAACTTCCTCCATGCGATGAGCAAGGCCGGGAAATGATGTAATAGCAGCGGCGATGGCACGCGGCTCTTTCACGAACATCCGGGCCGCTGCGTAGGCCAGGGCCATATTCTGCCAATTGTGGGCGCCCGGCAGGCGCGGCGCGTCTTCCACCTCCATCACCTTGCTGGCCCGCTGGCTCTGGGCGTCGTACAGCGCCCCGTCCACCACGAACACGCCCCGGCCCAAAACCTTGCCTACCGAGACGGGAATGGCCGGCGCACCGCCGGCAGCCGAGAGCGCGGTGAAAATCGCCGCGCTGTAATCGTCATCCACGCCCGCGATGATCTGGCCATCCTTAGGAACTTGGCGTAGCAACCGCTCTTTGATAGCGGCATAGTTCTCCATGCTGCCATGACGGTCGATGTGATCGGGCGTGAGGTTGGAAAGCAGCGCCACGTCGGGATGCAGACCGGGCGTGAGATCGATCTGGAAGCTGGACATCTCCAGCACATAAACGGTCTTGGCGCCGGGCGGGGCCAGTTCCAAAACGGCTTTGCCGATATTGCCGCCAACCTGAGCGTCAAAACCAGCGCTGGCTAGGATATGGCCGATCAAGGCCGTCGTGGTGGATTTGCCATTAGTCCCGGTGATGGCGATCACGGGCGCCTTGCCCGGCTGGCCTGGGTCCGGACGGATTTCCCGCGCGAACAATTCCACATCGCCGATCACGGGCACTCGCGCATCGGTGGCATGTGTCACGACTTCATGTGGACGCGGATGAGTGAGTGGCACGCCAGGGCTCAAGACCAAGGCGGCGATACTTTCCCAAGCCCATTCCCGCCACGGTCTGATCAGCGCTCCCGCTTCGTGGCCCGCTTCGCGCCCCCCGCTATTGTCGTCCCAGGCGATTACCTCGGCGCCGCCTTCCTTTAAGGCGCGCACGCTGGCAAGGCCGGCGCGGGCCAGCCCAAACACGGCGGCGGTTTTTCCCTGGAAGCTCTTGGCCGCGATCATGCTTTTACCGCAGCTTCAAGGTGGCGAGTCCGGCCAGAGCCAGCACCACCGCCACGATCCAGAAACGGATGACGATGGTTGGTTCGGTCCAGCCCAACTGCTCGTAATGATGATGGATGGGCGCCATGCGGAACACCCGTTTGCCGGTGAGCTTGAAGGAAATCACCTGCACGATCACCGAAACCGTTTCCAGCACGAACAGGCCGCCCACAATAGCGAGCACGATCTCATGCTTGGCCACCACGGCGACCGCGCCCAGCGCACCGCCCAAGGACAGCGAACCTGTGTCGCCCATAAAGATGGCTGCGGGCGGCGCGTTGTACCAGAGGAAGCCCAGGCCCGCGCCCACCAAGGCGGCCAGAAACACCGCCAGCTCGCCCGAACCGTCTACATAGGCAATCTGCAGATAGGCAGAAAATCTCTCATTGCCGACCAGGTAAACGATCAGGGTGAACGTGGCCGCAGCGATCATCACCGGCACGATGGCCAGCCCATCCAACCCGTCGGTAAAATTGACCGCATTGGCGGCGCCGGTAATCACGAAACCGCCCACGATAATGAAGAAGACGCCGAATGGCAGCAGCGCGGTCTTGATGAACGGAATCGCCAATGTCCCAGACAGGGCTGGCGTTTCGATGCCCATGATCGCCCAAGTCGCGATGAAAGCGATCACGAATTCGATCAAAAGCCGTGAGCGGCCCGACAAGCCGTCCGCCGTGCGCTTGGTGACTTTGTAATAGTCGTCGAGGAAGCCCAACAACCCAAACGCCACCGTCACGAACAGCACGACCCAGACATAGCGATTCGACAAGCTGGCCCATAGCAAGGTCGAGCCCACCCAGGGAATGAGAATAAGAAGGCCTCCCATGGTCGGCGTGCCGGCTTTGGCCATGATGTGGCGCTGGGGACCGTCGGCGCGGATAGGCTGGCCCTTGCCCTGACGTTGTTTGAGCCAGCCGATTAGGGCCGGATTGATGAGAAAGGCAATCAAGAGCGACGTCATCACCGCCGCGCCTGAACGGAAGGTGAGGTAGCCGAACAATCGGAAGAAGGCGAACTGGTCGGTATGGGTGAGGAGCGATAAGTAGTAAAGCATCAGCTCTTCCCTTTCAGGGCCTCGACTATCACCGCCATGCGGCTGCCCAAGGATCCTTTGACCAGGACCGTGTCGCCGGGTTTCAACGATGCGGTCAATTTGTCCACCAGCGCCACGGAATTCTCGGCATAGGCACCGCGCTGCGTGGGAGGCAACCTGTCCCATAGCGCTTTCATCTGCCGCCCCGAGGCGAAAACGAGATCGGTATGTGCGGCGGCGATAGGGTCCGCCAATGCGGCATGATGCGCGGGACCTTCCTCGCCCATTTCCAACATGTCGCCCAGAACGGCCAGCTTGCGGCCTTGGGCCATGCCCAGCAAATCCAGCGCCGCCGCCATCGAGGCAGGATTGGCATTGTAGCTTTCGTCGATCACCTCGACGCCGCCCGCCGTAAAGCGCGCACCGCGCCCCTTGAGCGCATGAAAATCCTTGAGCGAAGCGGCGGCATTGAGCACATCGCCGTCCACCAGCGCCACCGCTCCCAACGCCGCAACCGCATTCATGGCAATGTGCGCGCCTTGCGCGCCGATCAGGCAGTCCACCGCGTGGCCGAAAATGTCGGCTTTGATCCGCATGCCGGCGCCGGAGGGCTGGAATGAGATAAGCCTGGCGTCGCCCTGATGGCCGAAGCGCAAGACGCGGCCCGCCCGTGCCTGTGCCGCCCGTCTGGCGAGACGTGACGCATAGGGCGAATCCGATGGGATCAGGGCGCCGCCGCCCGGGACCAAGCCCTCAAAGATTTCCGACTTCGCATCGGCTATGGCGTCGCAGGAGCCGAAGAATTCCAAATGCGCCTGCGCGATAGTGGTGATTAACGCTACCTGCGGCCGCACAAAGGAGACAAGATTACGGATCTCGCCGGCATGGTTCATGCCGATCTCGAACACGCCATATTCGGCATTGCGCGCCATGGAGGCGAGGCTGAGCGGCACCCCCCAATGATTGTTGTAAGAAGCGGCCGAGGCATGGGTGCGGCCGAGCGCATTGCAGCAAAGACGGAGCATCTCCTTGGTGGTCGTCTTTCCCGCGCTGCCGGTGACGGCGACGATCTTGGCGTTGCTCCGGGCGCGGGCGGCGCGGGCAAGATCCTCCAAACCGCGCTGGGTATCGGCCACCGCAAGCGACGGACCTGGCGACGAGACTGACAAGCGCGCCACCATGGCTGCCGCGGCCTTGGCCTCGAACGCGGCGCTCACGAACTCATGACCGTCTCGCGCACCCTTGAGTGCCACGAAAAGGTCGCCCGGCTTGAGCGTGCGCGTGTCGATAGAGAGCCCCGTGACGGCAAAATCCCTGCTGGCCTTGCCCAACGTGGCGGCCTCTGCCTCGGCTGCGGTCCAGAGCGTCATGCCGCCCGCCCGCCCAAGGAAAGCGCCACCTTCACCGCTTCTTCTCGGTCGGAAAATGGCAGGACTTTGTCTTTCACATATTGGCCGGTCTCGTGGCCCTTGCCGGCCAACACCAACACATCGCCCGCTTGCAGCGACGCGATGGCCGCGCGGATCGCCTGACCGCGATCGCCGATCTCGCGCGCGCTGGGCGCGGCGGTGAGGATTTCCTTGCGGATGAGTGCGGCGTCCTCGCTTCTGGGATTGTCGTCGGTGACGATCACATCGTCGGCCAGTGCCGCTGCTATCTGGCCCATCAGGGGTCGCTTGCCCTTGTCGCGGTCGCCGCCGCAGCCGAACATCACATGCAGCTTGTTGTCGGTATGGGGCCGAAGCGCCTTCAGCACCTTCTCCAGTGCGTCCGGGGAATGGGCATAATCCACATAGACGGGCGCGCCGCTCACCGCGAAAGCCACTTTCTCCATCCGTCCAGGCGCGCCTTTGAGGTGCGGCAGCGCCGCGAAGACTTTCGCCGCATCCTCGCCCAGACCGATTGCGAGGCCTGCGGCAACCAGCGCGTTGGAGGCTTGAAAGGCGCCGGCCAGCGGCAACAGCACGGGATAAATCTTGCCGCAATGGCTGATCGTCAGGGCTTGCGCTTCGCCTTTGCTTTGACGGGAAAGGAGTTTGATGGTTTCTCCGGCCTCCCCAACAGTGATCAGCGTCAAGCCCCGTTTAAGTGCGGCCTCCACGAATGCATCGGAATGTTCGGAATCGCTGTTGATCACCCCCACGCCATCTTCGGCCACCACTTCAGTGAAGAGCCTGAGTTTGGCTTTGAGATAATCGTCAAAGGTCCGGTGATAATCCAGATGATCGCGGGTGAGATTGGTGAAAGCCGCGCCCCGGATAAAGACACCGTCAAGGCGATATTGATCCAGCCCGTGGCTGGAGGCTTCGATTGCCAGATATTCCACGCCGTCATTTTTCAGTTCGGCGAGAAGGCGATGAATTTCCACCGGATCCGGCGTGGTGTTGTCGAGAGGGAACTCACCTTTGGGTGTGACCACACCCACCGTGCCCAGGCTCGCCGCCTTCCTTCCCAAATGCGTCCAGATCTGGCGCAAGAAGGCGACGATAGAAGATTTGCCTTTAGTGCCGGTTACCGCGGCCACCGTCTCGGGCTGGGCGCCATAAAATTCCGCCGCAATCCGCGCCAGTCTCAGGCGAGGATTTTCATCGCCTATAAATACAAGATCCAGCCCCTCGACTTCGTCGGCCAGTTCTGGCCGGCCAAGCACCACGCGCGCGCCTTTCGCCATGGCGTCCTTCAAGAAGCGCGCGCCATCGGTTTTTGTCCCGGCCAGAGCCGCGAACAGATAGCCCGGCTCAACCTTGCGGCTGTCGCTGGTCAGGCCTTTCAGATCAAGACCGGTGAGGTCCTTTGCCGCCACCATGCCGTATTATCTTTCTTGAGCGCCACATTCGTCTCCGA
>DATFSP010000012.1:0-4316 GCA_035262545.1 Rhizomicrobium sp.
GAAGACATGCTGAAAAGCTTTGAAGCACCGATTGCGAAAGCGGCGGGGCTCGATCCGACCGCCGTCCATCTCTACCTGGTCGGCGATCCCGAAGTGAATGCCTTCGCCGCTGACGGCCAAAACATCTTCGTGATGAGTGGCATCATCCTCTACTGCAAGAATCCTAACGAGTTGATCGGGGTGATGGCGCATGAGACCGGCCACATCGCCGCAGGGCATATTTCGCGGACCTCCGTGGGCGCGCAGCACGCCATGATTCCCATGTTGCTCTCGATGGTGCTGGGCGCAGCCGCCATGGCTCTTGGGGCGGGCGAGGCCGGCATGGTGATCATGAGCGCGGGTATGGCCGTAGCGAATGCGCAGATGGCGGCTTTTACGCGGGTTCAGGAATCCACTGCCGACCAGATCGCGCTGAAGCTTCTCAACGCCACCCACCAATCGCCCATGGGTCTCTATTCGACCTTCGAACGCTTTGCGGTCGAAGAGGCGCAGAGCGCGTACAAGGTCGATCCCTATGCTGTGGATCATCCTGTGGGCCAACAGCGGCTTGCCGACATCGAGGAAGGCGTCAATGCCTCGCCCTGGCGCGACGTGAAGGACCCGCCTCAGGTGACGCACACATTCGAGATGGTGCAGGCGAAACTCGCTGGTTTCACAATGCCGGTTCAGTCGGCGCTCAACATCTATCCGGAAAGCAATACCTCCGAGCCCGCGCGCTATGCCCGAGCGATGATCTATCTGCGCAAGCCCGATCTGGCCAAGGCGCTCTCCACCACCAGCAGCCTGATTGCGGACGAACCCAACAATCCGTTCTTCTATGAAGTGCTGGGGCAGATTTACGTTAGTATGGCGAAACCCGTGCTCGCCATTCCCGCCTATCAAAAAGCGGTCGATTTGAGACCGAATGCGCCACAGTTGCGGCTGGGTCTGGCGGTGGCGCAATTGGCGACCGAGGACCCAAGGTTGGCGAGTTCGGCGCTTCAAAATCTCAAAGCGGCTTCCTTGATCGAGAATGATGATGTGTTTACCTGGTACGAGACCGCCCAAGCCTACAGCATGCTGAAGAACGAGCCGATGGCAAACCTCTCTACCGCCGAGGCATATTACAATGCCGGGGCGGTCAGACAGGCGGGTATCTTCGCTTTGCGTGCCCGGCGGGGGCTGGACCAGGGAACGCCCGACTGGGAACGCGCCAACGACATTGTCGGCATTGCCAGTACGCCGCAGCAACGTTAAGGACAAAGAATGAGTGACTGGGTGAAGTTTCTTGCTGCCTCGCTAGGCGGCGCATTTCTGGCTGTGGTGATCGTGTTCGCTGCGGCGGACCGGGGCTTCCTTCCGGGCGGCCCCGGCGGCGGCGATATCCGCACCTATCTGCTCAGCCATCCAGAGCTCGTGGCCGAGATGACCGACCGGTTGCAGAAGCAGGAAGAAGCAGCAGACGCTGCCAAGGCCGCAGCAACCATGAAGAAGGTTGGATTGGCGCCATTCTTCGACAGCAAGGTGGCCTTCGTCACAGGTCCCGCCGACGCCAAGAAAAGCGTGGTCGAATTCTACGATTATAATTGCCCCTATTGCCGCGCCTCGCTGCCGGCCGTGGAGAAATTCTACCGCCAGCACAAGAACGACACCCGCTTCTCCTTCATCGAATTTCCGATCAAAGGGCCCGACTCGATTGTCGCGGCGCGGGTGGCGCTGGCTGCAAGACTACAGCCAGACAAATACTTGGCGCTGCATTTCCTCTTGATGAACGAAACCGACCCGGTCAATGAGGCGATAATTTACGCCGACGCGCAGAAAGCAGGCCTCAACATGGCCAAGCTGAAAGTGGACATGGAAAATCCCGCCATTGATGACGCCATCGCCGCCAGCAAGCAGCTCGCCATGCGCGCAGGCATCGACGGTACGCCCACTTTCATCATCAATGGCGTCATGCACCCAGGTGCGGTGGATGACGAACTGATCGACAGCATGGCTGGCCGGAGCTAGTCAGGTACTTTTCCGTCGGCGACAGCTTTGTTGACCTTGACGCGGATCGTGTCCATGTCGGCTTGGGCGTTGGCGACATAGTCGTTCATGCAGACGGTATAGTCGTGCAGAGCGGCATTATATTGCGCGACCTGCTCGTTGTATTTTTTTATTTCCTTGTTGCCGGTGACGGTCTCAACCATGGCGCCTCCGGCCGAAACCACTTTGACCGTTGCGGGTCCAGGCGGGGTGGGCCTGTCGGGTCTGACGCAACTGGGCGCGGGATAGTCCGCCAGCGCGGGGTAATTGGTGCCCGCCTGAGCGGCGCATGCGCCCCATGCTGCCATGATCAGCGCCAACACGATCCGCTTCATGTCCTTCCCCTTTTTAGATTAACCCTGCCAGAGGGCTGGAGGGATCAGCATACCGTTTCTTCGGCATGCGTCCCGCCAAATAGGCAAGCCGCCCGGCCTCGACTGCGTGCTTCATAGCGCGCGCCATCAGAACCGGATTCGTCGCTTCAGCAATTGCCGTGTTCATCAGCACGGCGTCGCATCCCAGCTCCATCGCGATGGAGGCATCGGAGGCGGTGCCCACCCCCGCATCCACGATCACGGGAATTTTCGCCTCCTCCACGATCATACGAATGCCCACTGGATTTTGCACGCCCAGGCCCGAGCCAATCGGCGCCGCCAGCGGCATGATCGCAGTCGCGCCCATCTCCTCCAGTCTTTTCGCCATCAAGGGGTCATCGTTGGCATAGACCATCACCTGAAAGTCTTCCTTCAAAAGTAGCTCGGTTGCGCGCAATGTCTCGATCATGTTGGGGTAGAGCGTCTTCTTGTCGCCCAGCACTTCCAACTTGACCAGGCTCCAGCCGCCTGCCTCGCGCGCGAGCCGCAAAGTCCTCACCGCGTCTTCTCCGGTAAAGCATCCCGCCGTGTTGGGAAGATAGGTGTATTTCTTGGGATCGATGAAATCGACCAGCCTTGGTTGGTTGCGGTCTGTGAGATTGACGCGCCTTACCGCTACGGTAACGATCTCGGCGCCGCTCGCTTCCAGCGCGCGAGCATTTTCCTCGTAAGTTTTATATTTTCCCGTGCCCACGATCAGGCGCGACTTGTAGGTCTTACCGGCGACTATCAGAGGCTTGTCTTGGCGGGGGAGTTCCACCGGAGCGTTTCCTCCACCGATGAAATGCACGATCTCGAACCGGTCGCCCTCGTTCACAGCAACCTGATCATAGGTGGATCGCGGCACAATCTCGAGATTGCGTTCCACAGCGATTTTGGCGGGATCGAGCCCCAGGCCTTCGAGCATGGCCTTGATGGTCATGCCTTGACAGAGTGCGCGTGCTTCTCCGTTCAGGATCACATTCAGATTTGCCGCCATGCCGTGATAATCCAGTCTTTTAGGGTTTCCGTTCCGTAGCCCCACACATTATAAGGCGTGGACCCGCTTCGCTGGTAGAATCGTAATGGCGAGAAATACAAGTAAATCCAATCCTTTACCCATATATATCATCAATGGCCCGAATCTCAATCTGCTGGGGACGCGGGAGCCGGAGATTTATGGCCGCTACACCTTGGGCGAGATCGAGGCGCTCTGCGCCTCCCGCGCCAAAAGCCACGGCCTTGGTATCGTCTTTCTTCAGAGCAACAAGGAAGGCGACCTGGTCGAATACCTCCAGGAAGCGCGCGCGATGGCGTCGGGAGTGATCATCAACGCCGCGGGCTATACCCATACCTCGGTCGCTATCCTCGATGCTTTGCAGATGCTCAGCCCGCCGGTGATCGAGGTCCACCTTTCCAATCCGGCGCGGCGCGAGGAGTATCGCCATCTCTCTTATGTTGCAAAAGCCGCGACAGGAAGTATCACGGGGCTGGGCGTGAATTCTTATCTTCTGGCGATCGATGCGGTCGCTGCCATTCTGGTCGGGCCCAAAGGATCGAAGTAATGAACAGCAAGAACGACATCAAGGCGCGGCTTTCGGACAATAAGCCTGGCATAGACCTGGAAGCGATCCGCGCGCTCTCCGATCTTCTGACCGAAACCGGCCTCACCGAGATCGAGATCGAGCATAACGGCGCGCGCATCCGGGTGGCGCGCTCGGGAGCCATAGCGACTATCGCCTCTGGCCCGATTGTCGCCGCCTCCACCCCGGCACAAGCCGCGCCTGCGCCCGTTTCATCCGGTCCCCATCCGGGCGCCGTGGCCTCACCTATGGTGGGAACGGTCTACGTCGCGTCCGAGCCGGGCAAGCCGCCTTTCGTCAAGGTCGGGCAGCAGGTGAAGGAAGGCGAGACCCTGTTCATCGTCGAGGCGATGAAGACCATGAATCCCATCCC
>DATFSP010000013.1:0-4724 GCA_035262545.1 Rhizomicrobium sp.
AAAGGAATCGCTTGTGAAAAGGCGGGAAAGCCCGATCGCCTGGAATCCGGCAAAGGCCAGAAGATTGATGTTGGGATAGAAATCGGCATGTGCCGCCTCGCGCCCCTTGGCGGCTGCTTCCACCCGGGCTTCCGCCGCCAATATATCGGGCCGGCGCGCGAGAAGGTCGGCCGGGAGCGCGGTCGGCAAAAGCAATGCGGTATCAAGGTTCGGCGCGGGCCTCGTGATGGAGGGGTAGGCCGTGGCTCCCTGCCCGGTCAGCGCAGCGATAGCATGCACGTCCAACTCGCGCTGCGCGGTTGTGCGTTTCTGATCCGCCCGCGCCAATGCAACCAACGCCTTGGCCTGCTCGACCGCGCTCTCATCTTCAAGCCCGGCATTGAATCGGCCCAGGGTAAGTTTCAGAATTTCTTCCCGCTCGGCCACCGTCTCGGCGGCGATGTCGCTTTCCTGATAGGCCAGAAGCAGATTGATATAGGTCTGCGCCAAGGCGCCCGACAGAGCCAGCCGTGCCGCCGCAGCGTCCAAGGCTGCTGCCTGAGCATTATCGCGCGCGCGCGCGATTATTGCTGCCTGCTTGCCCCAAAAGTCTATATTCCAGCTGAGATTGGCTTGGATCTGGCCGAACCATTGCCACGTGCCGCCAAAAGGCGGCGGGATGATGTAATTCTTGCTGAATAGCTCGCGCTGCTCCTGCCCATCCAGTGTCACTTGCGGACGGTCATTGGCGCGCGCTGCAGAAAGTTCAGCCTGCGCCGAACGGATGCGGTCGAGCGCGCTTTGCAGCGTGGGGTTGTGGACAAGCGTCAGTTCCGCCAGTTGGTCCACCTGGGGATCGTGAAACGCCTTCCACCACTCGTCGGGAAATTGCGGCGCGGCCTCGCCGGAAAGACCCAGGCTTTCGGGCGGGATTTTGCTCGCCTGAGGCGTAGTGGTCGGCGAGGAAATGCAGGCTGACAGAAACAGCGTGGAAAGTAGGGCGATGTTTCTTTTCATGGTTGTTGTCCCCGCCAATGCCGGCGTTCATGACCATTTTCATTTTGACGCGTAAAGTCCCCGCCGCCGGCGCGGCAAGGCGCGCTGCTCGTCCGCCGCGTCCACCAATCGGCTCAGCAGTTTGACCAGCGATTTGATTTCCAGATGACTGAAGTCGTCCAGGAGTCCATTCCAGAACTCCACCACTCGCGGCAAAAGGGTTTCGACCATGGCGAGCCCCTTGGTGGTCAAGGTGAGCGCCACCACCCGGCGATCGGTTTCGCTGCGGGCTCGGGTCACCAGGCCGCGCTCCTCCAATTCGTCCAGAATGCGGGTGAGCGAACCGGCATCGTGACAGATGTTTCGCGCAAGTTCCGCGGCGGTGGACTGTCCCCAGTCGCGCAATGCCATCAGCACTGTCCATTGTGAAAAAGTAAGTGATTCCTCAGCGAACAGCGATTCCATTTGCGGCAGGATAAGGTTGGTGCTGCGCCGAATCAGGTAACCGACGGAATTTTTCATGCCGTACTGCGTGGCGCGATAGAAAGGCGGCATAACCCTATCCTAATCATGGGAAATAGTTGCATAGGCAATTATTGCTTAGGCAACGATATTGACCCCGGGCTACGGCATAAGCAATCCCGCTTTCGCGCATTGCCAGCCATGCAGGAAACGCGGCACATGGAGAGGATGATTTGTTACGTCTATGTCCTGGCGACGCGAAGCAAGGGCGGGCGGCTTGTCACTTATGTAGGTTGGACGCTCGATTTGGAACGGCGCCTGGCCGAGCATAACGGGCACGGCAAGCGCGGCGCCAAATCCACCCGTGGACGGGTTTGGGCGCTGCTTTATGCCGAGCGGCACAAAAGCAAGCGCAAGGCGATGGCGCGGGAATATAGCCTCAAGAAAGACAAGGTGTTCCGGGCGCGATTGCGGTCGCCTTGAGCGTAGAACTTGGCGTGACTCTTGCGTTTCACGCGCCGAATCCGAGGATGGGAAGAGAAATTTGGCGGCTTCGAACTCACCAGAAAAGAAGAGTATTTCAATTTGCAAGCACTAGCGCGCACCATGGACGTGAACCGAAGGCGCGCACGAGGCTTTATGTCCCGGAAGGCACCGAGGCCACGCCAGAGGCGATGAGGCGCATTACGCCGGCGAGCGCGTAAAGCCTACAGGGTCGCCTCGAAGCTCCGCGCGTCGAAAGCTTCCCAGACGCCGCCCTCGCCGTCCCACGACCCGCGCGATGCGCCCTTGGAGTATTCGGTGGCGCGCTGCTCGAAGAAATTGGCGTGTTCGACCCCATTGAGGATCTCCACCAACCAGGCCAGCGGGTGCGGCTTGACTTGCTTATAGCCGCTTTCCGTTTCCTCGAAATTGCCGAACGCGGGCGCGAGCTTGAGCTGGGTTAGACGCCAATCGGCAATGTAACGGACGTAGGTCTTGATATCGGAAGGCGTCATGCCTTGGATCTCGCCCAGCCCGAACGCCAGGTCCACGAACCGTTCCTCCAGCCCCACCATCGTGCGGGCCACGTCCATGATATCGTCGCGCACGGATTTGGTCACCGCGCCGGTCTCTTCGTTCCAGGCATGATACAGCTTGGTGATGCCCTCGCAATGCAGGCTTTCGTCGCGTACCGACCAGCTCACAATCTGACCCATGCCGTTCATCTTGTTGTGGCGCGGGAAATTTAAAAGCATGGCGAAGCTGGCGAATAATGCCATGCCTTCGGTGAAGGCACCAAACATGGCGAGCGTCCGGGCCACATCCGAAACCGTCCCTACGCCGAATGTGTGCATGTAGTCGGCCTTGGCGCGCATGGCGTCATAGTCGCGGAACGCCTCGAACTCAGTCTTAGGCATGCCCAGCGTTTTGAGCAAAAGCGCATAGGCGTCGATGTGCACCGTCTCCATGTTGGTGAAGGCGGCCATCATCATCTGTACTTCCAGGGGCTGGAAGATGGGGATGTAGCGCTTCAGGTAGTTGTCGCCGACTTCTACGTCGGACTGGGTGAAGAAGCGAAAAATTTGAGTGAGCAGCGCCTTCTCCGCGTCGGTCAAATGGCCCGACTGCCAGTCCTTGATGTCGGCGCCGAGTGGCACCTCCTCGCCCATCCAATGGGTCTGCTGCTGACGCTTCCAGCATTCGTAGGCCCAGGGATAGCGCTCCACGTCATAGGTGCCGCTGGAGGTAAGTAGGCCCACCTTTCCGGTGCCGATCAGGGCGCGGGGATCAACGGCGCCGAGATTCACGGTCATCTATCTTTCTCCATCGCGGCGCCTGCTTCGTTGGTCTCGCGCGGACGCTCCTGTTTGGTCGCTCCCGCTCGCGCGCACGCTCCTGTTTGGTCGCTCCCGCTCGCGCGGACGCTCCTCCCATATTCATTGGCATGCCAGACACTCTTCATAATCGGTCTTGGCGGCCGCGATCTTGGTGCCGGATTTCTTTTCCAGCTGACCGGCGAAGCCAGCGCGGCTGATGGATTTGGACCGACAGTAATAGAGGCTCTTGATGCCTCGTTCCCACGCCGTCCAGTGCAGCATGTGCAGGTCCCATTTGTCGATGTCGGCGGGCAGGAACAGATTGAGCGACTGGCTCTGGCAGATATAGGGAGTACGGTCGGCGGCCAGCTCTATAATCCAGCGCTGGTCGATCTCGAAAGCGGTCCGGAAGACGGATTTCTCGTCCTCGTCGAGGCCGTCCAGATGCGCCACGGAGCCTTCGTGCTCGACGATGGATTGCCAGACTTCGGATGTGTCCATGTTCTTGGACGCAAGAAGGTCCTGCAGATAGGGATTGCGCACGACAAAAGCGCCGGACAGTGTCTTGTGGGTATAAACATTGGCTGGGATCGGCTCCACACAAGCCGAGGCGCCTCCGCAGATGATGCTGATCGATGCCGTGGGCGCGATGGCGAGCTTATGGCTGAAGCGCGCCTTCATGCCCTTCTCGGCCGCGTCCGGGCATGCGCCGCGCTCTTCCGCCAAGATGTAGGAGGCCACGTCCGCTTCGCGCCGGATCTTTTTGAAGATGCGCAGATTCCACGCCTTTGCCATCGCGCTTTCGAGCGGAATCCCCTTCGACTGGAGGAAAGAGTGGAAACCCATTACGCCCAGCCCTACCGAACGTTCGCGCAAAGCGGAATATTTGGCGCGGCTCATGCTGTCCGGCGCGCTTTCAATGAAGCTGGTCAGCACATTGTCGAGCATGCGCAGCACATCCTCGACGAAGCCCTCATGATCCGCCCATTGGTCCCAGGTCTCGATATTGAGCGAGGACAGGCAGCACACCGCGGTGCGCTCATGGCCTTCATGGTCCTGGCCCGTGGGAAGGGTGATCTCGCTGCAAAGATTGGAGGTGTTGACTTTGAGTCCCAGCTCACGCTGATGCTTGGGCAGCGCCCGGTTCACGGCGTCGATATTGAGGATATAGGGCTCGCCGGTCTGAAGCCTCGTCTCCAGGATGCGCTGCCAGAGCGGGCGGGCGTTGATCTCGCGCAGCACTTCACCCGTCTTTGGGCTCCTGAGCCCGAACATCTTGTTGTCGCGCACGGCATTCATGAATTCGTCGGTGATATTGATGCCGTGATGGAGGTTGAGGCCCTTTCGGTTGAAGTCGCCCGAGGCCTTCCGGATCTCGAGGAACTCCTCTATCTCAGGGTGGGAGATGTCTAGATAGACCGCAGCGCTGCCGCGCCGGAGCGATCCCTGGCTGATCGCAAGCGTGAGGCCGTCCATGACATGGATGAA
>DATFSP010000014.1:0-5324 GCA_035262545.1 Rhizomicrobium sp.
TGACCCGGGGGCTCACCCGGTTCGCGACGAGTGCCTTTTTGTAATCGGCATCGACATCCGCTTGACCGAGATAATCCGCGATCAGGGCGGTATGAAAGGCCGCAAGCCCCTCCACCCCACTCTGCGCGCCCAGGGTTCTCATGTCTGCCATCGCCCCTGCCGCGTCGCCGCTGGCAGCAGCCCCCCAGGCGTCGAACAGTGACACGACCAGGCTCTGGAACGGGCCTTTCGCGGAAAGAGAAAGATTTTTGCGCGCTCCGGCATAATCCTTGTGCTTGAATGCGAGCACCGCCAGCGTCAAGCGCGCCGAACGCTCGTCCGGCGATTTGGCCACCATCTGGGTGGCATATTTGCCCGCGCTATCCATGTCGCCGGAAGTGCTGGCAAAGAAGAACGCTTGTGACAGCACTTCGGCATTGCCGGGATCATTTTTCAGGCTTTGCGCGTAATAGCGCGCGGCCTCGGGCAACTCATGCTGACCGGCGGCAAAACGGGCTGACAAATAAGTCGAGAAGGCATTGGCTTGCCGATCGGCTTCCTGGTCCTGAGGTCTTTCAGCCGTCGGCACGGTGGAGCAGGCCGCCAGTGCCAGGAACATCGCGAAGAGAGTAATATGACGTTTCAATGTGGCCTCACATATTCGAATAATTGGGACCGCCGCCCCCTTCGGGCGTAACCCAGTTGATGTTCTGCGCCGGATCCTTGATGTCGCAGGTTTTGCAATGAACGCAATTTTGCGCGTTGATCTGGAACCTTAGTCTTGCTTCCTCTTGGCCTTCGTTAATGGCCGCCTGCTCCTCGACAACTTCATAGACGCCCGCCGGGCAATAGCGTTGTGCAGGCTCTGCATATTCCGGCAGGTTCACATTAATAGGAATTAAAGGATCGCGCAGCACTAGATGCACAGGCTGATCCTCTTCGTGATTGGTATTTGAGATAAAGACGCTCGACAACCGGTCGAACGTGATTTTTCCATCCGGCTTGGGATAGGCCAAGCGCTTCGAATCCGCCGCTTTTTTCAAGGTGGCGTAGTCAGGCTTGCCGTGGCCAAGAGTTCCAAAGAATGAAAAACCCAGAAGTTGGTTGGTCCAAAGATCAAGCCCGATAAAGGGCAACGCAAGCAAAGTTCCCAGCCTGGACCAGAGCGGCTTCGCGTTGCGTACCAGCTTGAGGTCCCGGGCAACGGCGCTTTTGGCATAAGCCGTTTCATATGCATCGAGCAAATCGCCGCTCCGCCCATTCTTGACGGCGGCAAAAGCGGCTTCTGCCGCCATCATGCCGGTGCGCATGGCGTTATGATTGCCCTTGACACGGGGTACATTGACGAAGCCTGCAGCGCAACCGATGAGCGCCCCGCCCGGAAAAACCAACTTGGGCACGGACTGATAGCCGCCCTCTGTGATGGCGCGCGCGCCATAACCCACCCGCCTCCCGCTTTCCAAATAAGTGCGGATCGCAGGGTGGGTTTTCGCAAGCTGGAATTCGCTGAACGGCTCCAGATAGGGGTTGCTGTAATTCAAATGCACCACAAACCCGACGGAGCAGTAATTCTCTCCCCAATGATACATGAAGAGCCCGCCCCCCGTATCATTCCCGAGCGGCCAGCCAAAGCCGTGAATGACAAGACCGGGTTTGTGCTTCTCCTTGGGCAGCTCCCAAAGTTCTTTTAGTCCGATACCGAATTTCTGCGGCTCGCGACCTTCGTGCAGGCCGAAGCGCTGGCCCAAGATCTTGGATAGCGAACCTCGCGCGCCTTCGGCAAACAGAGTGTATTTCCCCCGAATCTCCATGCCCGGCTGATAATCGGGCTTGTGATGGCCGTCCTTGGCCACGCCCATCGCGCCTGTGATCACGCCCTTGACCACATTGTCCTCGATGATCAGGTCATGAGCTGGGAAGCCGGGATAGATTTCCACGCCCAGGGCTTCGGCTTGGCTGCCCAACCATCGGCACAGATTGGATAGACTGACGACATAATTGCCGTGATTGCTCATCAACGGCGGGAACATGAAATTGGGAATTCGGACAGCAGCGTTCCTGGTAAAAAAGTAAAACCGGTCGGATGTCACTTCTGTCTTGACCGGCGCGCCTTTTTCCTTCCAGTCCGGGATAAGCTCATTGAGCCCCCCGGGATCCAGCACGGCCCCGGAAAGGATATGCGCGCCAATTTCCGAGCCTTTTTCCAGCACGCAAACGCTGATTTCGCGCCCATCTTTCTGGGCGAGCTGCTTCAGCCGGATCGCCGCCGAGAGACCCGCCGGTCCTCCGCCCACGATCACCACATCATATTCCATGCTTTCGCGTTGTTCTGACATCTCTTGGGAATCGAGATTGTTGCGGGGGTTATTTACACTGCCCCGACCTTCCCTGTCGCGCGGGTACGCGCCTTGAGCTACCAATACGCCATGCAGGACAAGGACCCTCTGGTGACACTGGCCTGGTTGGTGGAAGCGGGCGCCGACGAAGCGATTCAGGAAACCCCCGTCAACCGGCTGAAGTTAAAGGACGCGCCGCCGCAAGTCGCGCCAATGCGCGCGCCAACAATTGCGCCGCCGAGTCAGGCAGCGCCCGTTCCAGGCGATAATATCGGCAATGCGATGGCGGCTGCCGCCGCCGCGGCCGATCTCGCCCAGCTTAAAGCGGCGCTGGAGTCGTTCGACGGCTCGGCCTTGAAGCGAATGGCCACCAACACCGTGTTCGCCGACGGCGTGGCGCAGAGCCGAGTGATGCTGATCGGCGAAGCGCCCGGGCGCGACGAAGACCGGATCGGAAAACCGTTTGTAGGGCGCGCGGGGCAATTGCTGGACAAGATGCTAATCAGCATCGGACTAGACCGTGCCCGGAACTGCTACATCACCAATGTGATGAACTGGCGCCCGCCAGAAAATCGCGATCCAGCGCCTGAGGAAGCCGCTATCTGTCTGCCCTTCCTGAGGCGGCATATCGAGCTGATATACCCCAAGATCATTGTGCTGCTGGGGGCGGTTGCGGCCCGCCATGTGATGGGCATCACCGATGGCATCATGAAAGCGCGGGGACGCTGGATGGAATACCGGGTGGGCGAGCAGATGGTGCCTGTCCTGGCCACTCTTCATCCCGCTTATCTGCTGCGTCAGCCCGCGCATAAGAAGTTGGCCTGGCGCGATCTCCAAGCGGTGGCTAGGAAATTGGAAGAATTGGGTGGCCCAGGTTGAGCTTGGGCCCGCGGCCGCTAGCCCAAGCTTGCGGGCGCGTCGCTCAAACCTGTCCGCTGAACCGGTTTGAGCACCTACCAGTGGTCGCAACGCATTGCCGGAACCGCTAACCCGGGGTAACTAAGATTTCTGCGTCGAGAGGGCGATGGATGCGGCTGGCGTTGACGGTGGGAGTTGGCTTGTTGCTGACCCAGGTTGCATGGGCGCAGGGCGCCCCCGGACAAAGTGTCAGCGTACCCACCGCCAGTCCTGCCATACCTGCGATCACCCCGGTCCAGCCCGCCAATCCGCTTCAGCCTGTGGTGGCCGCGCCGGCGGCCATCCCCGTCCAACCCCAGGTCCTAAGCGCCAGCGATGTAAGCCTCTACCGACAATTGTTTACGGCAGAACGGAACGGGGAAATGTCCAGGTCCAAGAACCTCTTGGCGCGTATTTCCGATCCATCACTTGAAGGTTATGCCGAGGCCGCTCGGCTGCAATCTGAACGCCATGTCACGATCGGCGAATTGGTGGACTGGCTGCAGAAATATCGCGACCTTTCGGTGGCCGACCAGATCTACCGACTGGCAGTGGACCACTCGATCAAGAAGGTCCGCCGCCATCACAAGATTATCCGCGTCGCGGTGGTGACCGATATTCCAGCCCCCAGCAGCGTACCCCGCCGCACGGGAGGTTATGAGGACCAGGAACTGCCAGAACCCAGCCCCAGCGGCAGCGCCGCTCGCGCGGTGTTGGGGCAGATCCTGTCCGACATCAAGGCGGGCCAGCCCCAGGCGGCGCAGGCCCGGCTGGATAGTGTCAGAACCTCGGCCACGCCAGAAGACATCGCTATCCTCTCGCACAGGATTGCGGCCTCATATCTTGCCGAAGGCATGGATGGCCCCGCCTTCGAGCTTGCCACCAGCGTCGCTAACACCAATCCTGCGCCGCAACTCGAATGGGACGCGGGCTTCTCGGCTTACCGGCTGGGCCGCTTCAACGATGCGGCGCCGCATCTGGAGAAGCTGGCCCAGAATGGCGGCGTGCAGGGAAAGCTGCGCGCGCAGGCCGCCTTCTGGGCCGCGCGCGCCCATATGCAAGCGGGTGAGCCGCAGCGCGTAGTGAGCCTGCTAGCTTCCGCCGCCAAGGAAGAACCTAGCTTCTATGGCCTGATTGCGGAACGCATGCTGGGCATGGACACGCAGACCGGATTTTCCGATCCAGTCCTCGGCCAAGCCGATCTCACTCGCCTGATGGGCGTGCCGGCCGCGCATCGCGCCGTAGCGCTGTATCAAGTGGGCGAGCGGGAGCATGTGGGCACCGAACTCAACCGCGCCTTTGTTTATAACGATGAGACGCTGGACCCTGCGATGGCAGCACTGGCCCGCGACCTCGGCATCACCAATATCGAATTGCGCGCCAGCGAGGCCAGCGTAATGCGCGGCCTATTGCTCACCGGACTGTTCCCGGTACCGCCCTATGAACCCTCGGGCGGATACCACATAGACAAGTCATTGGTGCTGGCCTTCGCGCGGCTGGAAAGCCGTTTCCAGAATGGGTCCACCTCGATCGCCGGCGCGCATGGTATCATGCAGTTGATGCCGAAGACGGCCGAATTGATCGCCGGCCCCGGCGCCGCCCAACAGCTGGATGATCCCTCTTATTCCATGTCGCTCGGGCAGCGTTACATCTCGGAATTGCTGGATCACCTGAACGGCAATCTGCTGGAACTGGGCGGCGCTTATAATGCTGGCCCCGGCGCGGCAGTGCGATGGATGGAGACGAAGGCGGGCAAGGACGATCCGCTGCTCTTTATCGAAAGCATTCCCATCGCGGAGACGCGCTCTTATGTGCGCCGCCTGATGGAATATCAATGGATGTATCGCCGCCGCTTCGGCGAGGATGCCAAAAGTCTGGACGAGACGGCGCGTGGCCAATGGCCGCTTTATCATCCAGCCCTGCCGCCCGTGCCGGCCCCGCCGGCGCCTGCGCCCAGCCAGGCTTCGACTGGAGCCCAAGAAGATGCCAACACTTTCTGACAATGTCTCCGGCGTCCACCCGAGCGTGGGGGACCGCATAGACACCAGCATTACCTTTGTGCCGGTGCATATCGCAGTGCTGACCGTGTCGGACACACGCAGCAAGGAAGAC
>DATFSP010000015.1:0-13835 GCA_035262545.1 Rhizomicrobium sp.
CGCCGCATAAGCCGCTATCATCCCGTAATAGCGCAGCCGGGTGAGCATCAGCGCCCCGCCAAGGATGATCACCGGTAACAGCACACTATTGTCACCCACCCACCAGCTCGCGGGGCGCTGCAGGCCGAGCCCCACCAAGGCGGCGCCGAAGGCAGCGGGATTGAATATATGCCGCTTGCCCATCGCCACCACGTATTTTGAGGCCATCGCCCAGGCCGACACGAGAATCAGAAAGGCAACGCCGGCAAGATCATTGGGCGCCGTGGGCGTGATGATCAGCGTGATGATGAGGGCACTGATCGAGACCGATTCCCAGTTGCTCTCTGCCCCAAAAGTCCGCGCGAACGCCCAATTGACGCTCAGGCACGCCAAAAGCGCAGCCACCGTGGAGAAAGCCAGATTCATCACCGGCTGGTGCACGGCGCCGACGGCTGAGAACACCAAAGCCGCAAGCACAATGGACGCCAAATAATAAAGCGCCAGCCTGTAGGTTTGAATCCGCCTAAGCAAAATCATTAGCGGGTTGCTTTTATGATCGCGCTGGCGATGGCGTCTCGATAGGCGTAACTGGTATCGGTGGCCGAAGAGACGACGTCCACCCTGGATTGCTGAGTCCGGATCACTTCGCTATCCAGGATCGGGCTCGCCATCTGGCTGAGTTCGAGCGACTCGGAGCGGTGATCGGGATATTGCACCACCTGCACCCCCGTTATCTTTCCTCCATGGACTGAGATTTTCACGGTGAGGTCGCCCCACTCATATTGTTGCGTGTCGCTGAGATAGTCGCCATCCTGCAGATGCGTGCCTGGAGGAATCGGCACGGCGGCGCCGGGCGACGGCATGCCTGTGACCAGCGGGAGCGGCGATTGAAGGGGCGGCGGCTGATACATCGGCAGCGACGCCAAGGCCGTGAGCGAGTCGGCCGCTGGGGGAGTGGGCAAACTCACATTCTGTTCTGACGGCGCGGCGGAGGCGGCCGCCGGCGCTTTTGTCTGCGGCGAAGCCACTGCAATGGTGGCGGTTCTCGGCGTGGCTGGTGCGCCGGTTGTTTGTCCTGAAATGCCGTGCGGACTGGCCGCGACGCCAACATCCGGTGTCGCGGATGTGGCGGGCGCCGTGGGTTCTGCGCGCGCTGTCGTCCCGACATGACCGCGCGCGGGCGCAAATCGGTTCGCCGCCGGCGGCACAGGCACCGGCGCGATCGCGATGTTTGGACGGGTTGCGTTGTGTCTTTGCCACCAGCCATAAACCAGGGACACCGCTACCAGCGCAGAGGACAAGAGCAGTTTTCCGACAAACCTTTGGCGTTTCTTGCCGGGACTCAACATGGCCAATATTTCCCCGGTCCGCCGGTCATGCGCGATGTGCCACAGGTTTCAAATTATAACCTCCAGGCCGGCGCGGTAAAACGCCAACGGGATCGAGTGTTGCTACGGCGAAGGCTTAGTCTTGTCTGCCATCCAATGGCGCCAAAAACCAATCTCGCGCTCGGCAACCTGTGACGATTGGATCTCATAGGTTCTATAGCCGCCCTCCTCCCATTCCTGGTTCAGGATGCGGCCATCCAGGCTGAACCTTAGCAGCCAGGCATCGTCATTATCCGTTTCGACGTGAAACATCGTTATGTAGGGAACTCCGGTCAGTTCAAACGCAGTAATGCCGCGCCTGTCCCGATCCGCTTCAGTGACGACAATTTCCTTTCCCGAAATATCGGAAGCCGGCAATCCCAGCCTCAGCCTCCCAAGAACTTTCGCCGGAATTGTCACAGCCTGTCCCCTGCCTTGAAGGGCATTGTAGAGATCGTGCAAATCGCTGGCGGCATATGCATTGAACGGTACGAAGCCGATCAGCGAAATCACGAGAATGCGGGGACTCAACATGACAGGTATTTCTTCAATCCGCTGGTCATGCGCGCCGTGCCGGACGCGTCAATCTCATAACCTTCAAGGTCCGGCGTGCGCTCAATGAAATAGATGCCTTCCCGCCCCATGGCCAAAGCGGCGGTGGCGTAGCAATCGGCCTCCAGTACATCGGGACCGATGACGGTCAGGCTCACGATATCGTCCGAGCCGTACTGGCCGGTATGCGGGTTATAGATATGGTCGCCGCGAATATAATTGCCGGAGGTGGCGACACCATGGCCCCTGGGCCGGAGTATCTTGACGATCTCATCACGCGTGAAGGGGCTGCGAATGCCCACCGTCCACTCTTGGCCCTCGTCGTTGAGACCATGGCACTGAATGTCGCCGCCGGCCTCGACACAGAAATTCGAGAAGCCCATGCCGGTGAGCTGCAGGGCAGCGTTTTTGATCGCCCAACCCTTGACAAAGCCGCAGAGATCGATCGTTCCGTCGGGGCGGGTGATATTGAAATAACCGCTGGTTTTCTGTTTGGTTTTCTCGCACAGAGCCAAAATCTCCAGCATGCGCGGGGTCAAATCCTCTTCATTGATCTCGCCGCGATTAAGGCGGGAAATCTCGCTGCCATACTTGAAGGGGCTGAACTGGTCGTCTGCGGCCGTAAATTCCGCGAACACCGCATCCAGGTCCTGCGAGCGGACCTGGGCGTCCAGCACGCCCAGACTGATGGGCATGCCCATGATGATGCGGGTCTCACGCATTGGCCAAATGCTTCCCCAGGCCGCTTCCGGCTAAGTACTCCGTGGCTTTAGCCGCTTATCCGGCCAGTCTCCCTATGCGCGCGGCTGCGGTCAATGGCATATGTCTGTTCGGTATCGCCCATCCTCTTGACGCATTAAGCCCTCTGCTGGAACGTGGATTGGCCATCTGTCAGGATGCGGACGGCCGGGTTGTTCGATCGGTGCAGGAACTTGAGATCGGCTCCAACATCGTCAACCCGCCGCCGGGGCGTGCCATCAATCATTTAATTCCGCGAAAGGGTAATTATGGGAAAGGCTTTGGAGGGCGTACGGGTCTTGGACATGACGCACGTGCAATCCGGACCGACTTGTACGCAGATTCTGGCGTTTTTCGGCGCCGATGTCATCAAAGTGGAAAAACCGGGCGAAGGCGACCCTACGCGGGCCCAGTTGCGCGATATCGCCGGTGCCGACAGCCTGTATTTCACGATGCTGAACAGTAGCAAACGCAGCCTGACGCTCAACCCGAAGACGGAAGCCGGCACCAAGATATTCACGAAATTGATCGAGCACTGCGATGTCATGGTGGAGAATTTTGCGCCCGGTGCGATTGATCGCATGGGTTTTCCGTGGGCACGCATTCAAGAAATCAATCCGCGGATGATTTACGCATCCATCAAGGGATTCGGTGCCGGTCCCTTCGAGGACTGCAAGGTTTACGAGAATGTGGCCCAATGCACCGGCGGAGCGGCTTCGACGACGGGCGAAATCGACGGGTTTCCGATGGTCACGGGGGCGCAGATCGGAGATTCCGGCACCGGGATTCATCTCGTTGCCGGCATTCTCGCCGCTCTTCTTCAACGCGAGAGAACCGGCCGTGGCCAGCGGGTGACGTGCGCCATGCAGGACGCGGTACTGAATCTATGCCGCGTGAAGTTGCGCGACCAGCAGCGACTCGCGCACGGCCCCTTGAAGGAATATCCGCAGTTTCCGAACGGAAAATTCGGTGTTGCCGTCCCCCGTGCTGGAAACTCGTCCGGCGGTGGACATCCGGGCTGGATCGTGCGCTGCAAAGGATGGGAGACCGACCCGGATGCGTACATCTACGTCATTACCCAGTTGCAGGCATTCCCCGCGCTGGCGAAGGTGATTGGTCATGCGGACTGGCTGGACGATCCGGATTACAACACTCCGAACGCCCGCCTTCCGAGGTTGAAGCACATATTCGAAGAAATCGAAAAATGGACGATGACCATGACCAAGATGGAGGTCATGGCGATTCTCAATCCATTGAACGTGCCCTGCGGTCCCATTCTTTCAATGAAGGAGATTGCGGAAGAACCGGCCCTTCGCAAGACAGGCACGGTCGTGGCGGTCGAACATCCGAAACGGGGCCAGTATTTAACCGTGGGCAACCCGATCAAGCTTTCCGATTCTCCCGCCGACGTACGCCGTTCGCCTTTGCTCGGCGAGCATACGGATGAAATCCTTCGCACTGTCCTCGGCATGAACGACGATGAGGTCGACAGCGCCCGCCAGCAAGGCGCAATCTAGGGAGCGGGAAAGTTGCAGCGCAAAATATTGATACTTGGCGCTTCCTACGGTTCGCTGTTCGGCACGAAATTGCTGATGGCGGGTCATGCGGTGTCGCTTGTTTGCACCTCGAGCACCGCCGAACTGATCAATCGCGAAGGCACGATCATTCGATTTCCCATTCGCGGCCGCGACTCGTTGCTCGACGTCTCCTCCGGGAAATTGCCGGGAACACTCTCCGCCACCGTCCCGAAGGACGTCCAGCCGGAGCGTTTCGACCTGGTCGTACTGGGCATGCAAGAGGCCCAGTACGGCACCAAAGGCGTGGCAGAGTTGATGGGACGCATAGCCCAGTCGCGCATTCCGTGTCTGGCGATCATGAACATGCCGCCGTTATCCTATCTTCGGAGAATTCCAGGGCTATCGATCGATTCTCTGCAGGGCTGCTATACCGACCCTTCGGTATGGAACGGCTTCGAGCCCGGACTGGTGACGCTGGCAAGTCCCGATCCGCAAGCGTTCCGTCCACCAGATCAACCCAAGAACGTCCTGCAAGTAGGTTTACCGACCAATTTCAAAGCTGCGCGCTTTGATAAGGACGGGCCGACCGCATTGTTGAGGGAATTCGAGACCGATATCGAAGCGGCGCGCTACGATGCGGGCGAGGGTCCAATTGAAATTCCGGTGAAGTTGAAGGTGCACGATTCGATTTTCGTGCCTCTGGCCAAGTGGCCGATGTTGATCGCGGGCAATTATCGTTGCATCCGGCCGGAGGGAGCGATCCCGATCCGTGACGCGGTTCACGGAGACATTAATAAGTCGAAGGCCGTCTACGACTGGGTATCCAGGCTTTGCCAAGGGCTAGGGGCCGACCGGGAGGACCTGGTGCCGTTCGATAAATATGCCAAGGCCGCTGAGGGCCTTGCCAAACCGTCGTCGGCTGCCCGTGCGCTGTTTGGCGGGGCCGCGCATATCGAACGGGTGGATTGCCTCGTCCGTCGCATCGCCCAACAACAGGGATTGCAGTTGGAAGCGCTCGATGAGATCGTAAAGCTCGTGGACGACCGCTTGGCGAAGAACCGCGCAGGCGCGTCCTAAGCGACGATGAGTTTGCACGAACGTGCCCGCGTGCCAGCGAAAGGCCGGGTCCAGCCGTCGTGAGCGTGCATTCAAGATGCTGCAATGCCCAAGCCGCGCCGGAGTGCGCTTTGCCATGCGTTCCGGAATTCGATCGTGACCGACGCGTCACGCGCTACGATGTCGAACCCGTGATATGCGCCGGGCACCACGAACAGTTCGGTGCGCACGCCGGATGAAATCAGCCGCCTGGCATACTCGATATCCTCCTCGCAGAAGAGATCGATCGAGCCCACGCCGATAAAAGTGGCCGGGAGGCCGCTCACATCCTGCACGCGGGCGGGAACGGAATTGGGCGGCACCGTCGGCGAACCCGCGGGCATGCCCAACAAGGACGTCCAGCCGAAGCGGTTCTCCGCCTCGGTCCAGACGAAGTGGCCGATATAGGGCGGCACGCGGCGAGTGCTGCCGGTCCGGTCATCCAGCATAGGATAGATCAAGCACTGGAATGCGACGGGGACTTCCTTCCGGTCCCGCGCCGCGATCGCCAGCATGGCGGCATGGCCGCCGCCCGCGCTGTCGCCCATGATCGCGATCCGCGCCGGATCAACGCCGAACTGTCCGGCGTTCTTGGAAAGCCAGACCAGAGCGGCGTAATTCTGCTCCAGCGATTTCGGGAAATGCGCTTCCGGCGCCAAGGTGTAATCCACCGAGACCACCATGCTGGCGGTCGCCTGGGCGATGTCCTGCGCCAGTTGGAGATTGGCGTCGGCGCGGCCCGCCACATATCCGCCGCCATGGATGTAGATGGTTGCGGGGCGGTTCTGTGCGCCGGGCTTGGGATCGAAAATCAGGACCGGCACCTCGCCGCCCGGGCCCGGCACTGTCGTCTTGCGCGGCTGAAGCTCTGGCGCGTTGGACATGGAGTAATTCTTTTCTGCCGCACGAGTGGCGGCCAGATTTTGCGCATTGATCTCGCTCGCGGGGAAAGTCCGCAAGGCCGCGGCCAGTTCGGGATCCACATAGGAATAGGGATCGGGATTGACCATTTGGCCGGTCGTTTGCGCTTCGACAGCAGTTGCCGCGCCCATCAGCAGCGGCGCCAGGGTGGCACTTTGGATAAAATCGCGCCGGGCGATTAGGTTTGTGCTCATGTTCAACCTCCCAATATCATTAGCTATCCGAAATATCGCGTGAACAGAATCACCGGCATCACATTCGGTGTCTCGTTGCCAAAAAAATGTAATCCACGCCGAAAGCATTATTTCGGCATTGGAATGGACCATATCTTCCCGGTGCCGCGTTCGGTGAACCACAATGTTCTGCCCGAGGGTTCGATGCCGGTCGGCGTGTCCAGCCCGCTCTTCAGCACCGTGACATGGGCGGTGTCGCCCTTGATGGTCAGCGCGTCCACCGCGCCCGATGCGTTGGCCGCAACGAACAATTTTCCATTCGCGGCGCGCATCCCGTCCGGCCCCTGGACCGGCGCATCCATCCCGATGTCCACGGGCGCGCCGGGCTTTCCTGACGCATCTACGGGAATGCGGTAGAGTTTGTTGGAGATCACATTATTCGCGTAAAGCACGCCGTCCAGAAAAGTGAGGCCATCAATCCCGTCGAGCAGCTTGTTTTCCAGGTACAGTTCGGCGGATTTCGCGCCCGGCGCCAGTCGATAGACTTTGGCGTTGGCCGTGTCGGAGATATAGAGCGCCTTGTCCTGACCGATCGTAAAATCGTTGCAGATGGAATTGTCGCCGGGCAGATTCCAGCGCAGCGTCTCCTTTCCTGTTGCAAGATCGAAGCCGCGTAAGGTGGAATGGCGCGCCACCGGCGTGGTGCCGGGCACTGGCGTCAACTGGCAGGTCCAGAGCGTGTTGGTGGCAGGGTCGGCCAATTGACCGAGGAAAAAAGTATCGGGACCTTCGAGGGTGGCATCCACAAAAATTTCGGCCGTCGTCGAACCTTTCTTGATCCGATAGACATAGGGCGAGCTGGCGCTGCCCGCGATTACGTCGCCGTTCGGCGCGACCGTCAGGCTTTCCGGCTGGGACTTAGCGTCATGGACCAGGATTCCGGCCGCCATCGCGCTGGATACGGAAAATCCGAACCAAATAAACGCGGCAGAGACAGCGCGGAACATCGCCTTTCCCCGTGATGCTCTGTTATAGATAACGCATCGGCTAGGCGCATGAAAGCAGCCATGCCGCAGGCCAATTTGGGGGGAGAGTTCTCGCGTGAAAAATTCATGGACGTTGCGTCTTGGCATGTTGGTTTCATGCGCCATGGCGACAGGGGCGCACGCGCAAATCAACGCGGGCAATCAGGCCCCCGAACCCACCCTGCCCTTCACAATGACTCGGGTGGCGACATTCGACCTGCCCTGGCGGCTCGCCTTCCTGCCAGATGGCCGCATGCTGGTGACTGAAAAGGTCGGCCGCGTGGTACTGGTGACCCAGCAAGGCGCCAAGACCGAGGTCCGAGGCGTTCCGCCCGTCTATTATCAAGACCAGAACGGCATGCTGGGCGTTTTCCTATCGCCCCATTATGCAACCGATCACAATGTCTACCTCACCTATGTCGAACCCGGCGATTATGGCGGAGGCCTGGCGATGGGGCGCGGGCAATTGGCGTTCAACGGCGATTCCGTCCGGCTGGATCGCTTCCAGGTTCTGTGGCGTCAGATGCCCAGGGGCAAGGGCGGCCAACCGGGCGCACAGATCGCTTTTTCGCCCGACGGCAATTACCTCTTCCTCACCGTGGGCGAACGTCAGCGCATGACGCCCGCGCAAGACCCCAGTCAGCCGGAAGGCAAGATCCTGCGCCTGACGCTCGACGGTAAGCCGGCGCCGGGAAATCCGTTTGCCGGAAAAGTCGGCGCGTCCACAATTCCGCTGATCGATCCGCCCGCCGATACCGAAGCCGCCAAGACGGCGCCCGTGGTGAGCACTTATACCTTCCCTGGACCGAACCTCACGCCGTCGGAGACTTGGACCAGCGGTCATCGCACGCCCTATGGTTTGGCCTTTGCGCCTGACGGAAGGTTGTGGGAAGTCGAGCATGGCCCGAGAGGCGGCGACGAGTTGAACCTGATCGAGCCGGGCAAGAATTACGGCTGGCCGCTGGTGTCTTATGCGGTCAACTATGATGGCGTGCCGATCCCCAGCCCCGATACGCGCCCCGATCTGGCCAAGCCCGTGATCTATTGGACGCCCATCATCGCGCCGGGAAATCTGATCTTCTATAAGGGCGCGATGTTCCCGCAATGGAACGGCTCGGCGCTGATGGGCGGCATGGCGACCGAAACGCTCAACCGCATCACCTTTGACAGCAAGGGCGGGGCGAAGCCCGCCGAGCGCTGGGCGGTGGGCCACCGCATTCGCGATGTTGAAGTGGGCCCGGACGGCGCGTTGTGGATGCTGGAAGACGACAATCCGGGTGGAATGTTCAAAGTGACGCCGAAATAGCTGCGATCCGCCGAGCAGGCGAAATGGCCCGGTGTAGCGAAGCGCGCGGGCCAAGGCTCCTTTGCCGTCAGTCCCTATGCCGTCGCCAGCTCCTTCTCCACTGCGTCCGCGAACGTGTCCACGTCGCGCAAGGTTGAGTAGATGTGCGGGGTGACGCGCAGACCATCATATTGGCCGGGCAGCGCCGAACGCGCGGTGATGATGTTGTATTTGCCGTACAGCGTTTCGTACATCTTGCCTGCATCCATCCCATTGAAGCCGATGAATCCGATGCCGCAGGACAATTCGGGACTCTCGCTATGCAGAATCTTGACCTTGGGATTTTCGCGCAGCCGGTGCGCCCACCGGTCGCGCAAATAGCGCAACCGGGCTGCCTTGCGCGCGATGCCGATATTCTCATTGAACACCAGGGCCTCGCTGATGGCGTTGGGATTGGCGGCGGGATGGGTGCCGATTTCCTCGAACTTGCGGATATCGTTCACCTGCTTGGAATCCGAGGACATCAGCGACCAGGTTTGCGGGATCCGCTCCTTGCGCACATAGAGAAAGCCGGTGCCCACGGGGGCGCAGGTCCATTTGTGCAGGCTCACGCCGTAATAGTCGCAATTAAGTTCCGAAAGCTTGTAGGGGAAATGACTGAAGGCATGCGCGCCGTCCACCATCACCGGAATGCCCTTGGCATGCGCCATGTCGCAAATGCGGCGGACCGGGAAGATCACGCCGGTGCGGTTGGTGATATGACAGATCAGGATCAGTTTGGTCTTGGGCGTCACCGCGCCCTCGATGCGGTTGTAAAGGTCGTCCGCACTGGTCACCGGCACAGGAAAGGAAATGGCCTTGAGCACGATGCCGTCCCGCCGCTCGCGCTGGCGGAAGGTCATCAGCATGCGCGGATAATCCTGGTCGGTCGTGAGCACCTCGTCGCCGGGCTTGAGGTCGATTCCGTATTGCACGATCTCGTTGGATTCGCTGGCGTTGCGTGTGATCGCCATTTCCTCAGGGCTACAGCCCGCGGCCTGGGCCAGATGCTCACGCACCCGCTCGATCTGCGGATAGAGCACATTGACCATGGTCTGGATCGGTCCCATGTCGGAATAATCGAGATAACGCTTCATTGCATCCTGCACAGGGATGGGCGCGGGGCTGCAATAGCCATTGTTGAAATTGATGACATTGCGATCGATGGTGAAGGCGTTGCGAATATCCATCCAGTAATCTTCGTCGCGCGCCACGTCCTCGGGCGCGCGGCCCGCCACGGCGGCGGAAGCGGTGGCGGATTTTTCCGCGGCGTTGGCGTTAAATGCGACGAGCGAGATGGCGCCGGTCGCGATCTCAATCACTTGTCTGCGGTCCATGGAATCCCCTGCGATTTCAACTCTTCCCGGATGAACCGTAGCATGGCGGCCGCATTCGCGTAACAACGCAAACGCTCATATCGCCGCGATTTGCGGCGGCGGCGTAGCGGACGAAGCCTTCCTCCGGATCGAGAACCACAAGAAGCGCCGGCCCCAGCGGCGGCGCGCCCCACGCCCGGCGGCGGCGCGCAAACAGCCAGACTCGATTCGCCGCCTTGGATAAGCCATTCTCAAAGCGTGGAACTGGGCCCAGAATTTAACAGTGCCAGAATTTACAAGTGTCGGAATACTGCGAACGGCAAGCAACATTCGTTGAAAGCGTCTTGATAGGTTGATATAAACATATCACGCGGCAATGGCGGAGAAATGCTATGCGTCGAGCAATTCTCGGATTTCTCGCGATCAGCTTCATACTGGCCGGAGTGAAGCGTGCGCAAGCTGCCGAGGTTAAGGCGCTTGAGGTACCCGCCCCCGCAGGCCTTTATTTAATGACAAACCGCGATGAGGAGATCGTGCTGGCACGAAGCGCGGCGCCTCAGTCGGTCTCTCGCGATGCCGATATTCTGGTGCTCGGGCCTGACGGCTACGAAATGGCGGTCAAAGGCAAGAATGGCTTTACGTGTCTGGTCGAGCGAAGCTGGATGCTCAACTATGACGATCCGGAGTTCCTGGACCCAAAGGTGCGGTTGCCGCTCTGCCTGAACCCCGCCGCATCGCTGACCCATTTGCCTTTCACTTTCATGGCAACGGAATTGGCTTTGGCAGGAATGCCAAAAACAGAAATGTTCGAGGCGCTCAGCGCCGCCTTCAGGGATAAAAAACTGCCTTTGCCCGCGTTGGGCTCGATGTGTTTCATGATGTCGAAGCAGCAATATTTCGGTCCGAAAAACAAGAATGCGGATCCGCATCTGATGTTCTGGTTCGCGCAAACGGACAAGATCGATTGGGCTGGAAACGAGCCGGGCGTGCCGGTCTATTCGACTCAGGATGCTCCCGACCCGATAACGACGCTTGTTGTTCCGGCACCGACCTGGTCGGATGGTTCACCCAATCTGGTCGATGGGCGCTGAAACGTCGGGGAAACAGCAGCTTATGCCGCCTGCCCTCGTTTCCGCCGGAAGGCCGGCCCGGCATTCTTGAAACCTGCGCAAGGGAGTTATAGCCTTTCCCTAAAGGAAAGTTCCTGCCTCGATGCGCGAGACGGTTCGCCCATCCTGACGCCATTTCCCGTTTGCGTTGAAAACAGAACATTCAGGGAGAACGCCGAATGACTCAATTGATCCATGAAGACATCAAGGACGATCTGCTCGGTCGCGGCTATTCCCGCAGGCAGATGATGCGTGCCGCGCTGATGTTCGGGGGCGCTGCGGCCACCGCGCTCAGCCTGAACACTGAACTGGCCTTCGCCCAGGACGAGGATGCGGCCGCCAAGAACATGGTCCGCATCGGCTCCAACGAATGCTGGGTCGGCCCGATGACGCCAGGCCTTCAGGCGGGCAACTCGGCATTCACCAACTCCAACCGCTATTCGCCCAATGGCGAGGCGGCCCAGTTGGTCAAGGCCATCGCCACGATGGAAAATGTGCCGGAAGACAATGTCGTCACTTACGCGGGCTCGGGCGAGATTCTATCTCGCACCGTGGTCGCCTTCTGCTCGCCCACCAAAGGCTTCGTGCAGGCGGATCCCAGCTATGACTCGCCGCAACGGGTCGCCAAGTTCCTCAACGTGCCGATCTCGTATGTGCCCTTGACCTCAGACTATCGCCACGACGTCAAGGCGATGCTGGCGGCCAATCCCAATGCGGGCGTCTATTATGTGGTGAACCCCAACAATCCCACCGGCACCATGACGCCGATGGCCGAGATCGAATGGCTAGTGGACAATAAGCCCGCCGGCTCGATCGTGCTGATCGACGAGGCGTATATCCATTGGAGCAAGGACTATCCCAACAACACGGCCACCCATTTGGTCAGGGCGGGCAAGGACGTCGTGCTCACGCGCACCTTCTCAAAGGTGTTCGGCATGGCCGGCGCGCGGGTGGGCTTCCTGATGGCCAAGCCCGAAATAGCCAAGAAGGTGGGTCTTTATGACCGCGGCGAGCGGCCTTCGATTCCGACCACGGCCTGCGCCACAGCCAGCCTGACAGCGACCGCGCTGATCAACGCCCGCCGCAAGGAAATGGTGGACGCCCGCACCATGACGGTGGACTACCTCACCAAGCGCGGACTGAAGGTGATCGGCCCCAGCGAAGGCAACATGATCATGGTGGACTGGAAGACCAAGTCGGCCAAGGACATGGGCGCCATGTACAAAGCCCAGGGTGTGCAGATCGCTTCACCCCGCTGGCCGAGTTGGCCCAATGTCGGCCGTATCTCAGTCGGCAGCAAGACCGACATGGAAGCCTTCATGAACGCCACCGGCAAGATCTTGGCCTGACCCGGATCGACCTCAAGACATCAAGCGCCCCTCACCCAGGGGCGCTTTTTGTTTGGGTCCACGGGCTGGTCTCCCTGTTCGACGCCACGCTGAAATAAATTCGTGAATCGGGCACAGTGTTCAATTATAAGCGCCGGCTTCGGCGCCGACGCGAGATAGCGAATGCATAAAGAAATCACACCGGGTGCTGGTCCAGACTCTGTTTGGCGTCTCATGCTGGCGCAAGCATTGGCGGGCGCCAATTCGACCGTCATCTATGCGACCGGAGCGGTCATCGGGGAAGGCATTGCCCCCAATCCCGGATTGGCGACTTTGCCGATCTCGGTACTGGTGGTTGGCATGGCCGCGTCTACGCTTCCTGCCGGCATGATCGCCGAACGTCATGGGCGGCGGACCGTATTCCTGTTGGGCAACAGCTTTGGCGTGCTGGCCGGAGTGTTGGGCGCTCTCGCCATCATCATCAGCAGCTTTGCCCTGTTCTGCATTGCGACCTTCTGCGGCGGCGTTTATGCGGCCGTCGTGCTGACCTTTCGCTTTGCAGCCGCGGAGTGTGTGCCAGAACCGATGCGGCCCCGCGCGCTTTCAACGGTTCTGGCCGGTGGCGTCGCGGCGGGCGTGGTAGGCGGCCAGTTGGTGAACGTCACCATGAATCTCGTGGCCGAGTATGTTTTCGTCGGAACCTATCTGGCGAGCGCGGCAGCCGCCATACTTTCCGCCGCCGTGCTTGCGGGCATCCGCCTGCCCCCCATGCGCAAACACGACGAGGACCGGGGCCGCCCTCTTGGCGAAATCATGACCCAGCCGCTTTTCGTCTCCGCCGCGATTTGCGGGATCATCAGCTACCTTCTGATGAACTTCCTTATGACGTCGGCGCCGCTGGCCATGCATTTGCATGGGCATCAACAGTCAGCCGCCGATCAGGTCATTCAGTGGCATGTCGTCGCCATGTATGCGCCCAGCTTCTTTTCGGGTCGGCTCATCACGCGCTTCGGTGCGGAAAGGATCACCGGCATCGGCCTTGTCATCATCGCGCTGGCCGCGGTTGTCGGCTACTCAGGCACCACCCTCGCCCAATTCATGGGGGCGCTGATATTACTGGGCCTGGGCTGGAATTTCGGCTTCTCGGGCGGCTCGGCCATGGTCCTGAAAACGCATAGGCCGGAGGAGCGAGCGAGAGTCCAGTCCCTCAACGACTTTCTGGTGTTCGGCAGTGTCGCAATCGGCTCGTTCGTTTCGGGCAATGTCCTGATGCGCTATGGCTGGGAAGTAGTATGCGCGCTTGCCATTCCGCCTGTGATAGCCGCGCTGGCGGCCCTTTTCATGTTTCGCCGCAAGGAAGTCGCCGTTCCGGTGAGCAGCTAACTACGCGC
>DATFSP010000016.1:0-7090 GCA_035262545.1 Rhizomicrobium sp.
GGCTTGGTGGGATCGGCTCTAAATTGATTGTCCCGCATCAGATTGGGACGTCCGGCGACGATGAGATCGCCTTTCGCATCCTGGGAGATATTAGCGGGCCTGGCGGGAAATGACAGCGAACCGATCTCAGTGAGGCTGCCGAAGAAGGGTTCGCGCGAGAAGCCGATCAGGCGGCGTTCATTGCTCAGAGTGACATAGACATGGCTCTGGTCGGGGGTGACGAAAACGCCATTGGGAAAGGCCATTTGTTGGACCGAGATACGGAAACTGGTGCCATTGAAATAGAGAAGATTGGCGTGAGGCCAGAGAAGGTAATCCTCGGCAAAGCGGCCAAGCGCATTCTTGGTAGCATGGTCGTTGGTGACGTAGAAGCGGTCCGGCGCGATCGCCGCTACGCCATTTGGGCTGATGAGAAGCCCGCCGGCTATACTGGAACGCGGGCTAAGCTTGGGTGTCCCATCATCATAAGTGAGATTGAAAATCTCCACCGCCTGTCCGCCGTCCCGGCGATGGTTGATCGCCAGCAGCGTTTCCTCACCCTTGTCGCCCCGGTAAAGGCTGATGCCGTGGGGGTGGAAATCTTTCGGAGCACCGTCCAGCTTAACGGGCGCCGCTCTGGTATCGCTGAGCTTTAAGGCATAGAGCCCGTCTCTGGGATCGGGATGATCCTTCGGCGCGCGGCGATTGGTGGATGAGACAATAATCGTGTCGTGCGCCGCATCCACCTCGAAATCTTCAGGCCCCTGAATCCCGCGAATTGCCCGGCATTGGGCAGGAGTGGGCGAGTTTGCCATTGTGAAGGCCCCCGCCATCGAGAACCAGCGCAATGAAAAGAAGATCACCACGGCAATCGCTACGGCCAGCAACGTCGCGACGGATTTGGCCAGCGCCTGCCGCACTGGGTTCATTGCGCGGCCTCGGCCACGGCGGGCCGCCCACTTCCGAATTGCAAGTCGGCCAGACGCGCATAAAGCCCGCCCTGCCTCACCAAGTCGCCATGGTTTCCTTCGCCCACCACGCAGCCCTGGTCCATCACCACGATGCGCTTGAGCTTCTGGATGGTGGCAAGACGATGTGCGATCACCATGGTTGTGCGCCCCACCATCAAATTGGCAAGACCCTGTTGCACCAGCAATTCATTCTCCGCATCCAACGCACTGGTCGCCTCGTCCAGCAAGAGCAGCGGGGCGTCGCGCAGAATGGCGCGAGCGATCGCCAGACGCTGGCGTTGGCCGCCCGATAGCGTCACGCCGCGCTCGCCCACAAGTGTGTTGAACCCGTCAGGCAACCTTTCGATGAATTCTGAGGCAGCAGCCGCATCGGCAGCGCGGCGAATCTCCTGCTCGCCGGCGCCCTCGCGGCCATAGGCGATGTTAGCGGCGATAGAGCCCGAGAAAATCACCGGGTCTTGAGCGACCACAGCGATCGCGCCGCGCAACGCCACGGGGTCAAGCTCCGCAATATCAAGGCCTTCAAAACGGATCGCACCCGTTTGTGCCGCGTAGAAACGCAGCATCAGTTGGAAAACGGTAGACTTACCCGCACCAGATGGACCGACCAGCGCCACCGCTTCGCCCGGCGCTACGGTGAGCGAAAAGTCGCGAAGCGCAGCACTGTCGGGACGGCTGGGATAATGGAAGGTGACATGTTCGAAACTTACGCTGCCTTTGAGCCGCGCTGGCAGCGCCACGGGATGGCGCGGCGGCGCGATGGCGGGCTTTTCATGCAGCAATTCCATCAGCCGCTCTGTCGCCCCGGCTGCGCGCTGCAGATCACCCCAGGTTTCAGATAGCGCGCCCACGCCGCCCGCCACAAGGAAGCCATAGATGATGAACTTCACCAGCATGCCGCCGCTGATTTGGCCAGCCATAATGTCGTGCAAACCCACCAATGCGATGGTGGCGAGGCTGGCGCTGGCCGTGAAGATCGCAACCGCCGTGAGAATGGCACGCGCGAAAGTGCGGCTCTTGGCATAGGTGAAAGCGCGCTCCACCGTGACCGCGAATTCGCGCCGCTCGTAATTTTCCTGGGTGAAAGCCTGCACCGTGGAGACCGCGTTGAGGATTTCGCCGCCTCGCGCCGATGTCTCGGCGATGGAATCCTGGCTCTTGCGCGACAGGGTTCTTACCCACCGACCGAACAGAAGAATGGGCACCAACACCAGCACCACTGCGCCCACCACCAAGAACGCGAGCTTGAAACTGGTGACGAACATCAGGATCAGGCCACCGGTTAGGTTCACGAGATTGCGCGCAGCCATTGAGGCGGAAGAGCCCACCACAGTCTGGATCAGGGTCGTGTCGGCCGTGAGCCGCGAAAGGACTTCGCCGGTGCGTGTCACTTCAAAGAATTGCGGCGTAAGGCTTAGCACATTGTCGAACACCGCCTTGCGGATGTCGGCTACCACCCGCTCGCCTAACCAAGTGACGAAATAAAAACGTGTGGCGGTGGCGGCGCCCCACACAGCACCGGCGATGAGGAAGGCGATGTAATAGCCGCTAAGGAACTGCGCTTCATGGGCAGAAAGCCCGCGGGCGTCGATCAGTCCGCCCCCGATCTGGGGCAAGGCCAAGGTGGTGGCCGAAGACACCAGCAGCGCCAGGATGCCGATCGCGATGGGGCCGCGATAGGGCTGGAGAAAGGGCAGGATCTGTCTGAGCGGTCCGAGCGAGCGGGAGACGGGCCGTCCCGACAAGCGTCCCTGCTCCTGATCTCCTCGCGCCATGCACCTGATCTTTAAGGGTTCCTGGGCTTAATATAGAGGTGAAAATCTCCACTCAAAGGGCAGGATGCCGCGCCGCTTGCCAGGACCGGGGCTTTTCCCTATAAGCCCCCGCTTCTGAACCGAAAAAGGCCGTTCCCATGAAAAAGGGCATCCATCCCGGCTATCATTTTGTTGAGGTCCAACTCAACGATGGTACGACCTATAAGACCCGGACCACCTATGGTCAGGCGGGGCAGAAGATCACCCTCGACATCGACCCCACGACCCATCCCGCCTGGACCGGTGGTCAGCAGCAGCTGATGGACCGTGGTGGCAGGCTAACCCGCTTCAACAAGAAGTTTGCTGGGTTCGTGAAGTCGTAAGGCTTGGGTTCGCCTTCAGAGGCCGTCTGACGCTCTAACCGTGCGGGTTATTTGCGAGCGAAGGCTTGTTCCAGCCTGTCGAGATGAGCGCGCGCGCCAGAGCCACGCGGCACAGGCACCGAACCATCGCCGAAAAGAACCTCGTCCAGGCGGAGGATGCGGCGATAGAGATTTTCGCTGCGGACAAGAAGATCGCGCAGGGTTTCCGGCAGCAAATCCTCGCCATACTCGGACGGCACGCCCAAACAGATTTCCTTGGATCCCAGGCGATAGCGGCTGGATGCGGCCTGATCGGGCGCCATGTCGCCGTCATGCACCGCACGCTGCACCAGGAGCCAACTTGCTGCCTGCATCATGCGAGTAGTAAGGCGCATACTTTCGCCGGCATAGAGGATTGCGCCTTTGCGTGACAGGGCGCGCGCTTCCGCCCGGCCCTGGCCGTCGAGATACCGCGCCGTTTCTTCCACCAGTGCCATGCCTTCATCGAAGGTACGCTTGAACAACGCCGAACCGTTGAAAGAGAACGGTGTCAGCCCTGTACGCAAATTTTCGACTTCGTCGTGACGCACCCGCGTTCCGATGATAGGTTCGGCATAATGACGCTAGCAAGCTGTGAAGGAGAGTAAAAGCAATAGTGTTGGTAAACAGCACGAATGATCGCAATGCGAGTCTTTTTAAATGTGCATATTAACCAGTTAAGATCGGCTCTTGAAGAAATTCTCTGCCGCCGATTTGGTGGCATGACGCGCGGCAATTGCGGCCCTGCAACGTTCAATCTCTTCCTGAAGCCGCGCAATGCGTGCTTCCAACTCGTGCGCGGAAAGCGCGGAAACATCCTCGCCCAGTTGAATGTCGGGCAGTTTCTTGGCGCGGGGCAGAAGATCGTCGCTATCCATCAGCGCTCGCATTGGCGTTACGACTTGCTTGCGCTAGTCTGAGCGTCCGCGTCCTCGCTTGCAAGTTCCCATGAAAGCAATCGTCTCGGAGAATCCCGGCCCGGGTTTTCGGCTCAGGCTTGGCGAAATTCCTATGCCGGTTCCCGGCCCCGACCAGGTATTGATCAAAGTTGCGGCTGCTGGCGTCAATCGCGCCGATCTTCACCAGGCCCGAGGAACCTATCCGCCGCCGCCCGGCGCGCCCGAAACGCTGGGCATGGAAGTGGCCGGGCACGTGGTGGAGGATTCCGGCCTTTACAAGAAGGGCGATCCCGTCTGTGCTTTGATCGGCGGCGGAGGCTATGGCGAATATGCTGTGGCAGACAAGGCCTCTGTTCTGCGTCTGCCGCCCTCGCTCGATGTCACGGATGCGGCATCCCTGCCCGAAGGGCTTTTCACCGCCTGGACCAATGTGATGGACACAGGCCGGCTCAAATCCGGTGAGACATTGCTTATTCACGGCGGCACAAGTGGCGTTGGCGTAATGGCAATCCAGATGTTTGCCGCACTAGGCCACGCGGTATTCGCCACCGCAGGCAGCCCGGAGAAATGCGCGCTGTGCGAGAATTTGGGAGCCAGGCGCGCGATCAACTACAGGGAAGAGGATTTTGTTGCAGCAGTGAAGGCATCGACCGGCGGCAAGGGCGCGGATGTGATCCTGGACATGGTGGGCGGCGGATATGTCCAACGCAACATGTCCGCGGCGTCAGTTTGGGGCCGCATCGTCAACATCGCGTACCAGGACGGCGCCAAAGTCTCGCTGGACCTTGGCCCCATGCTTATGAAACGCCTGACGCTTGCGGCCACAATTTTGCGGGCGCGGTCTGTTGCTGAAAAAGGCGCCATTCGGGATGCCCTCTTGGAAACGATTTGGCCGATGGTGGCCGATGGGCGCATCCGACCCGTGGTGGACCGGCGTTTCTCCCTGGCGGACGCCCAAAAAGCTCTTGAATATATGGAAAAACCCGGCGCCACTGGCAAAATCTTGCTCCTTCCATGACGAAAAGCTGGCTTTCCGGGACTGTCCCGGCTACAACTGCTGCCTTCCTCGACAATCCATCATCGAGCGAAGGGACGGGCTGGAGAGGCCCGCCCGGGACGAAAGGATTATTTCCATGGCCGCCGATACCAAGCCGCTGATGCCCAAAGCCACCGCTGTCTGGCTGGTGGACAATACCGCGCTCACCTTCGAACAAATCGCGGAATTCTGCGGGCTTCACCCCCTGGAAGTTAAGGGCATCGCGGATGAAGATGTGGCCAAAGGCATCAAGGGCATGGACCCGGTAAGTTCGGGCCAGCTTGGCCGCGAGCAAATCGAGGAGGCCGAGAAGAATCCCAAACTGCGCCTCAAAATGGCCCCCCCCAAGCACAAAATGCCAAATGTGCGGTTGAAGCGCGCGCCGCGCTACACACCGGTCTCCAAGCGCCAAGACAAGCCCGACGCGGTCTATTGGATCATCCGCAACCATCCTGAATTCACCGATGCGGACATCATCAAGCTGGTCGGCACCACCAAGGCCACGATTCAAAAGATCCGCGAGCGGTCTCACTGGAACGCCACCAATATCAAGGCGGTCGATCCCGTGACGCTGGGCCTTTGCTCGCAATTGGAACTGGATCTGGCCGTTTCGCGCGCCTCCGCCAAACATGAGCGGGCGTTGAAGCGGGCCACCAAGAAAGGTGCGACTTTGAAGCCAGTCAGCGAGAGCCTTGGCCCTACCGCGCGGTTGCCCGAAATTGGCGAAGGCGCGCCGGCACCTGACGACTGGAAGACCTCCAGCGAGTTGGAACAGGACTAGGGACTAGAGGTAGCGCAGGGCAATAAAGCCCAGCACCACCAGGACCAAAAACGCCACCATCGCAATCTCGAGATATTTATCGAGAATTTCTTTGGCCCGCGCGCCGAAGAAATGGACCAACACGCCTTCCAGAACGATAAATCGCAACGACCGCGTCACCGCGGAATAGGCCATAAATAAAATGAACGGTACGCCCGCCAGACCCGAAGCGATGGTGACGATCTTATAGGGGATTGGGGTCAGCCCCTGCGCCACGATCAGATACGCATGCTGCGCGTAATGCCGGCGCAGCGTCTCCACCTCGCTAACCGGAATATGCAGAGCGCCGATCAGCCACAGGCCAACCGTGTTCCAAAACAAGGCCCCGATGGCATAGCCCAGCATGCCACCCATCACCGACCAGAATGCGCACCATAAACCCAGCCGGAAAGCGCGCTTGCGATCCGCCAGCATCATGGGCAACAGCATCACGTCGGGCGGAATGGGAAAGAATGACGCTTCTGCGAAGGCGAAGCAGGCCAGCGCCGCCCATGCGTGCGGCCCGCTGGCATTCTTGAGCATCCAGGCATAGAGCGCGCGAAGTCCGCGCGGTTTTTGCGCAATGTCCGACATGAGTCCTTCTAGCAAGCTTCACGCAGAGGTCCAATCTTGCCGTTTGGGTAGCGTTTCTCTAGCGTCCGCGCATGGCGAAAGACACAAAACACGGTAAGAAAAAGGCCAACCGGGCAAGGCCGACAAAGCGCCGCGTGGCCAAGAAACCCGCCCGCGTCAAAGCCGTCAAAGCCGCGAAAGCATCCGCGCACAAACCGGCCCAGCGGCTGGCGCCACCTCGCGTCAGGCCCCGGCGGCGCCCGGCGGCGCCCATGCCGCACCCGCCTCGTCCGGCACATGCCTATGACCAGCTGCCCCGCACCAAGGCCAATTTCCAGCCGCTCACACCGCTTTCCGCGCTTGAGCGCGCCGCCCGTGTATTTCCCGATCACACCGCCGTAATTCATGGCCAGCAGCGTTTCACCTATGCGGAGTTCTACCGCCGCTCGGTGCGGCTTGCCTCGGCGCTTGCCGTCCATGGCATCGGCAAGAACGACACGGTGGCGGCGATGCTGGCCAACACGCCCGCAATGCTGGAAGCCCATTACGGAGTGCCTATGGCGGGCGGTGTGCTGAATGCGCTCAATACCCGGCTTGATGCCGCGTCCATCGCCTTTATGCTGGAGCATGGCGGGGCAAAAATACTTATCACTGACCGGGAGTTCTCCGCGACTATCA
>DATFSP010000017.1:0-4409 GCA_035262545.1 Rhizomicrobium sp.
GCCAGACCAGCAGCATTTCCTTAATCGCGAGCGCACCAAGAAAATGTTCCGCGAGATTCTCTCGCGTGGCCGCGGCGGTAAAAACTGGGAATTCACCAACTCGGCCCTGTTCATGGATTTTCTGGCCGGCAACCAGACATACGAATGTACGCCCTGGTCCATGCCGCTCTACACCGTCTTTGGCTGGCAGAAGCCCTGTTACCTCTTGGGCGAGGGCTATGTGAGGACCTTCGCCGAACTGATGGAAGGCACGGAGTGGGAGAAATACGGCGTCGGCAAATATGAGAAATGCGCCAACTGCATGGTGCATTGCGGCTTCGAAGGCACCGCCGCCACCGACGCTATCAAACATCCGTTGAAGTCGCTGCCAATCCTGTTGAAGGGCGTGAAGACTGAAGGCCCGATGGCGCCGGATATCGACCTCTCCCGCCAACGGCCGGCAGAATTCGTCTTCTCCCGCCATGTGGAGAAGAAGATGTCAGAGATCCGGTCGGGCAAATCCGACACCGCTGAGGTTCGCGCAGCGGAGTAATTCCTTGAACGCTTTGTTCGAGGCGCGCGCCGTGCGGATCAAACCCGGCACTTGCAACGGATGGCGCAACAGCGAGCCCAGCACGCGCGCAAAAGCGATCCCGCCATCCGGCTTCATCGCCACCAGCGCCGCCGGGGGCAACACATGGGCGGCATCGTCGGAAATCACCCTGAGTACCGCGAAGGGCAGATTGCGCCTGACGGCGAAGCGTGCGGCAATAGCGCTTTCCATGTCCACCGCCAGCGCACCTGTGCTGTCATAGAGCGCGGCTTTGGTTTCGGCATTATCCAGGATCGTGTCGCTCGCAGCGACCGGTCCCTGATGCGTTTGCGAAAGCTTCGCCGCCAGCGCGACGCGCCAGGGATCTGAGCAACGCCAGGTCTCGCGGCCCTGGACCACACGATCGGCGATGACCGCTTCCCCCACTTTGAGCAGCGGCGACAGAGCGCCCGCCAGGCCTACCGAGATCACGCCTCTGATGTCGCCATGCAGCGCGTCGAGTTTTCCTCGAAGCGATGCCGCGTCTCCGCCACCAGCCACCGCGACCACTCCCGCTCCGCCCACGATCTCGGCTTCGCGCTTAAGGCCCGTGACGGCGAGTATGGTCACTTGATGCTTCTCACAGGCCCGCCTCGACGCGGGCGGAATTCCCCAGCTTGAGATTGCGATATCGCGCCAGAGCCCAAAGCGGAAAGAATCTCGGATAACCGTGATAATTGAGATAGAAAACGCGCGGAAATCCACCGCCGGTGTAGTGCGGCTGACTCCACGATCCATCTTCTTCTTGGGTCCGTTTGAGATGGGCGATGCCCCGCGCTACAGCGGGATGGTCCACCTGCCCCGCCGCCATCAGGCCCAACAGCGCCCAGGCCGTCTGGGACGCCGTGGAGGGCGCGCGCTCATAGGCCTTGTAGTCGAGCTTGTAGCTGCTGCAATTCTCGCCCCAGCCGCCATCCTCGTTTTGGATCTGGATCAGCCAATTGGCGGCGCGGCGCATAGTGGGATCGTCTTGGCCAAGCCCCGCCGCGTTCAAACCCGCCAGCGCCGACCAGGTACCATAGATGTAGTTGACGCCCCAGCGGCCGAACCAGGAACCGTCCCGCATTTGGGTCGATCTCAAATAACCCACGCCAGATTTCAGGCGCGCGGCGTCGCCGCCCAGTTGCGCGATCATCCCCACGCAGCGGCCAGTAACGTCCTCGGTCGGCGGGTCTAACAGCGCGCCATGATCCGCGAAAGGAATATTGTTCAGGTAATAATAGCTGTTATCAGCATCGAACGCGGCCCAGCCGCCATTTTTGCTCTGCAGCCCTTCCACCCATTCGGCCCCGCGCGCGATTGCATCGCCGCAATCAGTTGCGATGCCCGTCTTTGCGGCACGGTTCAGCGCCATCACCACCACAGCGGTATCGTCCAGATCGGGATAATGATCGTTGCGGTATTGGAAAGCCCAGCCGCCCGGCCGCACCTGGGGCCTCTCCTCTGACCAGTCTCCCTTCGCCTCCAGGACTTGGAGAGGCTTCAGCCATTCCAGTCCTCGCGCCGCCGCTTGTTCGGCGTGCGCATCCTTTGTCTCGAGCAGGGCATGCGCCACCAGAGAAGTGTCCCAGACCGGCGACACGCAGGGTTGGCAATAGGCTTCCTCGTTCTTCACGACCAGAAGCTTTTCCACAGAGCGCCGGGCGATGGCGCGGTCAGGATGATCGGGCGGATAGCCCAACAGGTCGAACATCATCACGCTGTTGGCCATGGCGGGATAGATGGCGCCCAAACCGTCCTCGCCGTTCAGCCGTTCGGTAGTCCAGCTCCGGCATCTTTCGATGGCGCGCGCGCGGAGCTTTTTCGGCCAAAATGGCTCGAAGCGCTTCAGGCACCAATCCAGCGCGGCGAAGAAGGCCGACCAGCCTGCCTTCTGATGGGGCGCGCGGGGCGAAGCGGTGGGAATGCCGGGCACGAACAATTCATGGACGTGAATCCCGCGCGGATTCCGGGCCAGCGGCCGCTTTGCCGCCAGAACCAGAAGCGGCACGATCACGGTGCGCGCCCAGTAACTCATCTTGGAAAGGTGAAACGGAAACCAGCGCGGCACCAGGATCAGTTCCACAGGCAGGGTCGGCACGTTTGCCCAGGATGTCTCGCCATACAACGCCAACAAGATGCGGGTGAAGACATTAGCCTTAATCGCGCCGCCGCGTTCCCTCAGCTCGGCGCGGGCCTTAGCCATGTGCGGTGCCTCGATATCGTCGCCGATCATCTTGAGTGCGAAATAGGCTTTCACAGTGGCAGAGATGTCGAAGGCGCCGTCGTGATAAAGCGGCCAGCCGCCATGCGTGCCCTGGATGCGGCGCAAATAGATGCCGATCTTGCGCTCCAATTCCAGGTTGGGCCCTTCGCCCAAATAATGGACGAGAAGCACATATTCCGCAGGAATGGTGGCGTCGGCCTCAAGCTCATAGACCCAGTGGCCGTCCGGCCGCTGCTCGGCCAGGATCGCTGCCGTGGCGGCGCGGATGGCGGCTTCCACTTCGGCGAAGTCGTTGGGGGCAAGTTGGTTCATGATAGTCGACTATAGACGCAGACGCTTGAGCACCAAAGACGCAGCCGCCTCGCCCGAGCGCACCGCCCCTTCCAACGTGGCGGGAAGCGCAGTGTCGGTCCAATCTCCGGCCACAAACAAATTGCGGCAATTGGTTTTTGCAGGCGGCCGCTTCAAATCCTGTTCCGGCGTGGCTGCGAAGGTAGCGCGTTTTTCCTTTACGATCTGCCAGCGCGGCAGGTCGGCGGATATACGCAAGGCCGCCGACACGTCCCTCCACATGAGCCCCGCCAGCTCCTCGCGCTCATAGTCCACGATTTCGTCTGCACCCGACACCGTTACGGAAATGCGCTCCTCGAACGAGAAGATCCATTCGACCATTCCACCGATCACTCCCAGGATCGGCGGGGCGCCTTTGGGCGCGGGAAAGCGGAAATGACCATTGACGATGGCGCTGAATTCGGTGGGGACGGAAAGTTCGGGCAGCAATTCCCTGGCCACAAAGGGTGGCACCGCAAGCACCACCATATCATTAGGATTGAGTGGCACTGTTACGTCGGTAAATTGCAGCGCAAGCACGGCGCGTTGGCCGAGCACGATGCTACGCAATCTCTTGCCCATTTCTACCCTGGCGCCCTTCCGCTCCAGGAACGACAAAGCGGGATCGATGAAGACAGACGACAAAGTGGGTGTGGCGATGCGGGGCCGGCAGGCGTGCCCGCCCCGCGCCAGCGTCTCGCGCAGCACCTGGCCGGCCAATTGGGCTGAGCCGTTCTCGGGCTGGGTGTTGAGCGCCGCTAACAGGAAGGGCCGCATCAGCCGGTCCCAAAGCGCGCCTTTGGCCGGGACCAGTTCTTCGATCCTGGCCTTGCGGCTTGCAAACATCAGCTTGGCATATGGAAGATAATCCGCAGCCCTGGTGCCGGGGACGCGCCGATCGCGCGAAATGATCCACCAAGGCAGCGGTCCGCCATTCAACCTGAGGGTCCATCGCGCGCCGGTTGTGACGTCGGTGAATGGGAAATGGGCCTGCCTTGGCCCGGTGAGCATCCCTTTGGGCTTGATCCGGCTCAGATAGCGCCCAAGCGCGTCATTACCGGAAAGCACCAGATGATTGCCATTGTCGATGATCTGATCAAGGGCGGGATCGTAATAGGAGCGGCAACGCCCTCCGGCCTGACCCGCCGCTTCGTACAGCGTGACGGCAACGCCTTTATCCGCCAATCGAGTGGCGGCGGCCAAGCCCGCCAGCCCCGCGCCAATCACAAAGGCACGGCGCCGTTCTCCTGGCTCTTGCTCCGTCTCAGCCATTCCTTCAGCCGAAGCCCGCGCGCAGAAGCA
>DATFSP010000018.1:0-9107 GCA_035262545.1 Rhizomicrobium sp.
CGATCTTCTGTCTTCTGGCGATGCGCGACGGCGTGGTTCCGCCCACCATCAATCTGGATAATCCCGATGTTACCACGGTGATGGATTTGGTCCCTAAAAAAGCCAAAAAGCATGACGTCAATGTCGCCATGTCCAACAGCTTCGGATTCGGCGGCACCAATGCCGCGCTGATCTTGTCCAAAGTGTGATGCGGCGATTTCTGATCCTCCTGATTCTCCTCGGGGCGATCGGCGCGGGAGCGGTGGTACTCGCCAATGCCGACTGGCGCAGGCCTGGACCGCTTTCCCATCCCGGCGTGGTCCTGATTGCGCCCAAGACCGGTACCCATGCCATCGCAAGCCAGCTCAAGGCCTCCGGTGTGGTGGCGAACGCGCTCATCTACGAGGGCGAGATCCATCTCGAGGGCCAAGCCTCCAAGGTGAAATCGGGAGAATATGCAGTACCCGCCCATGCCAGCATGGCCGAGGTGACCGCGATTATGGTCGCCGGCAAATCCATCCAGCATAAGATTACCATTGCCGAGGGCCTCACCAGCGACATGGCCTATAAGCTCGTCGTGGCCAATCCTGTCCTTGTTGGCGATGCGGGGCCCGAGCCAACGGAAGGCGCGCTGTTGCCTGAAACCTATCTTTTTACACGCGGCACGACCCGGCAGGAGATGCTCGTCCGCATGGAGAAAGCGCAAACCAAGTATCTCGACCAGCAATGGGCGTCTCGCGCCGATGGATTGCCATTCGCCGCGCCCGGTCAGGCAGTGGCCCTAGCCTCCATCGTGGAGAAGGAGACTGCGCTTCCCAACGAGCGCAGGCACGTGGCCGCTGTCTTCCTCAACCGTCTCAAACAAGGCATGAAGCTTCAGTCCGATCCCACTATTATCTATGGAATAACCAAAGGCTATCCTTTGGGCCGGCCGATCCTGGAAAGCGAGATCGAAGCCCAGACGCCCTATAACACTTACGCGATCCAGGGCCTGCCGCCCACGCCGATCTGCAATCCGGGCAAGGATGCACTGGCTGCGGTGCTCAAGCCCGAAGAAAGTGGCGATCTTTACTTCGTCGCCAACGGCAAAGGCGGACATGTCTTCGCCTCCACCGAGGCCGAGCACGTACGCAATGTCGAGGCGTGGCGCGCCATCGAACGGGCCAGAGACCCAGCCGCGCTGGCCAAGCCTGTTGCGGAGAAAAGCACCAAAAAGGTCAAGCATCACGGCGCCGGGACGAGGTGACAGCCGTACACCTGCCGTTTAAATTCTCGCACCCTCGGAGAGCAAGACATGACCATCGTCAGCATGACCGGCTTCGCCGAAAGCACGGGCAGCCATGAGGGCTTGCGCTGGCGTTGGGAAACCAAAAGCGTCAATGGCAGGAGCTTGGAGCTTCGGCTGCGCACTCCGCCAGGATTCGAGTCTCTTGAGCAACCGGCCCGCATGCTGGCGGCTGAGCGCTTCCGCCGGGGCAATTTCCAGATCAGCCTCGCGGTCGAGATGGATGGGGGCGCGCGCGGGTTGAAGGTGGATCCTGTGGCTTTGGCTGGCGCAGTCAAGCTAGCGCGCGAAGTCGCTGCCGAGACAGGATTGGCGCCCGCCCGCATTGATGGCCTGCTCGCGCTCAAAGGCGTGATCGTGCAAGAAGAGCCGGCTATCGCCGATCCAGTGGCCCGCGGCCATCGCGATGCCGCAATCCTGAAAAGCCTGGCGACCGCATTCGATGCGCTGGGCAAGGCCCGCTTCGGCGAGGGCGCAAAGCTGGCGCAACTTTTGGCAAGCCAGATGGATGAAATCGCCCGCCTTATAAGCGAGGCAGACAACATGGCAGCAGCCCAGCCCGAAGCCTTGCGCCAAAGGCTGAGCGCTCAGCTCCAGGAGTTGATGGGCAGCGCACAAGTCGCGCCCGAAAGGCTGGCGCAGGAAGTGGCGCTGCTGGCCACCCGCGCCGATGTGCGCGAAGAAATGGACCGCCTTCGGGCTCATGTTCAGGATGCGCGGGCGCTGCTTGGAAGCGGCCAGGCGGTGGGGCGCAAATTGGATTTCCTAGCCCAGGAATTCAACCGCGAAGCCAATACGCTTTGCTCTAAATCTGCCGACATCGCGCTCACTCGCGTGGGCCTTGCGCTCAAAGCCATGATCGATCAATTCCGCGAGCAGGCCCAGAATGTCGAATGAGATCGAGCGCCGAGGACTGATGCTGGTCCTTTCTTCGCCATCCGGCGCGGGCAAGACAACTTTGTCGCGCCGGATTCTTGAGCTTGAGCCGCAAGTCTCGATGAGCGTGTCGGTCACCACACGCCCGCCGCGCGAGGGCGAAGTGGAAGGAAAGGATTATTTCTTCGCTTCGCCCAGCGCGTTTCAGGGCATGGTCAGAGGTGATGGATTTCTGGAGCACGCGCAAGTGTTCGGCCATCACTACGGAACTCCCAAGGAGCCGGTGATGATGGCGCTCGCCAAGGGCCGCGATGTGCTGTTCGATATCGACTGGCAAGGTACCCAGCAATTGCGGCAACAGGCTGGCGACGATCTGGTGAGCATCTTCGTGCTTCCACCGAGCCACAATGAACTTGAGCGACGGTTGCGCGCCCGCGCCCAAGATGCCGAGGTTGTGGTCGCGGGACGCATGGCGCGCGCGGGCAATGAGATCAGCCACTGGGCGGAATATGACTATGTCGTGATCAATGACGACCTCGATACGACGGTAGCGAGGGTCCGGACCATTCTGGCGGCTGAGCGCATGAAGCGCAGCCGCGCCACGGGCATTCCGGATTTTGTCAACAACCTAACGCGGTAGCGCGCGGGCCAGCGCGGCAAATTGTTTCACGTCCAAATCCTCCGGTCTCGCTGTCGGATCGATCCCGGAATTTTCCAGAATCGACTCTCCGCCCAGCTTCTTCAGACTTTGGCGCAGCATCTTGCGGCGCTGGCCGAATGCGGCGGCTGTAACGGCCTCGAGCTTCTTTAGATCGGCCGGCGCGACAGGTTCGTGCAGGGGCTCCAGTCGGACGACCGACGACGTCACCGACGGCGGCGGCACAAAGGCGCTGCGATTTACGTCGAACAGTATCTTTGCGTGGGTGCGCCAGCCGGCTAGCACGGCCAGCCGGCCATATTGTGCGCTACCCGGCGCGGCAGTGATACGTTCCGCCACTTCGCGCTGGAACATCAGGGTAAGGCTCGCCCACCAAGGTGGCCACTCCACCGTGGCGATCCATTTGATCAGGAGAGCCGTTCCCACATTATAGGGCAGGTTCGCAGCGACCCGCGCACCCATGGGCAAAGCCTTCCGCTCGTCCACGGAAAGCGCGTCGGCGGAGATGATTTCCAGCCTGCCGGGATAGGCGGCAGCGATCTCTTTCAGCGCCGGCAGACAGCGTGAGTCGTGCTCCGCCGCGATCACCTTGTCTGCGCCCTCCTGCAACAATGCGCGAGTGAGCCCGCCGGGTCCGGGCCCCACTTCATAGAAAACGCCGCCATTCGCCGCGCCGGCGGCGCGCGCAATCCTGCCGGTGAGATTGAGGTCGAGCAGGAAATTTTGCCCGAGGGATTTTTTCGCTGCCAGGCCGTGCTCCGCGATCACCTCGCGCAACGGCGGCAAATTATCCTTTCTCACTGCAACCTGGCCCGCGCGTCGGCGATTTCGGCCGCCATGCGGATTGCCGCAATCATGCTGCGATGATCGGCCTTGCCCTTACCGGCTATATCGAAGGCCGTGCCATGATCGGGCGAAGTACGGACGATGGGAAGGCCCAGGCTCACATTCACGCCGTCCCAGAAGGACAGGGTCTTGATGGGGATCAGGCCCTGGTCATGATACATGGTGAGGACCGCGTCATAATGTTTGCGCGCCTCGTCATGGAACAGCGTATCGGCGGACAGCGGGCCGTTGACGTGGTGCCCGCGCGCTTTGAGAAGATCGAGCGCCGGACCGATTACATTTTTCTCTTCCATGCCTAGCATGCCTTCTTCCCCAGCGTGAGGGTTGAGACCCGCGACAGCCAGGCGGGGCTCGGCGATGGCGAAGTCTCGCGTCAACGCCTTCAGGATGATTTCTGCCGTCTCGAGAATTGCCTCCTTCTTGATGGCCTTCGGTACATCAGCCAGTGGCGCATGGATGGTAAGCGGCACAACGCGCAATTTTTCGCTCGCCAGCATCATCACGGCCCGCGGCGCCTTGGTAAGATAGCCAAGAAATTCCGTATGACCGGGATGGGGAAATCCGGCCGCCCTCAGCACAGCCTTGTGGATGGGCGCGGTGACCATGGCTGCAGCTTCGCCGGCAAGACAGGCTTTCGCCGCGGTCTCGATCGCCTCGATCACGGCGGCCGCATTTTTGGGATCGGGCTTGCCCGGGGCCGCGTTGACCTCTGCCCTGGTGGCGATCAGGGACGCTTTGCGCGACGCGAAAATTTCCGCATCGCCAACCAACTTAAGTGGGTGGTTTCCGATTCTGCCGTCCAATTGATTGAATGACGCGAGAGCAATTTCGGGCCCGATCCCCGATGGCTCCCCCATGGTGATCAGGATCGGAGAAGAGTTACCTGACCTCGACATCGACGCCGCGTCTAAGGTCGCGCATGTAGCGCCGCGCCATGGCGGAAATCTGCTGGTCGAACAGCATATTCTCGACGTCCTGCCGCGTGGGCATCACATAGGCAGTCTGCACCACGATCTTCTTGTCGCAGCGCGCGATCATTTCCACGCCGGCAGTCGAGACGAAAGGTTGGGCCATCTCGCCGGAATGGGTGCTGGCCAGGGCCTTCTGAATCTCGGGACTGAGATCACCCAGCCGCATATTGCCCAAATTCATATAGACAGCGCCCTTGAGCTGCTCAGGCAATTTGGAGAGCATGTCGCAACCATTGAATGCCGTGCGAATATTAGTGGCGATCTTGCTGGCGCTATCCATATTCTCTTTGCTGGGTGAGGGACCCAAGGGGAGAAGCAAGCGCGCTAGCGGCAGAACGCTGTCGGGCGTGATTGCAGCCTCTTTGGGCGTGTCGATCTTAGTCCCCAAAGGCTCCTGACGCGCGCGCAGACCCAGAATGTAATAGCCGCCGATAGAGCGGATCGGCTCCGTGACCGTGTTGACAGCCATCTTGGTAAGCGCAGCGTTCAGTTCCGACGCAAGTTGACCTTCATGCACCCAGCCGATATCGCCGCCCGCCGCGGCCGAGGGAGACTGGCTGAATTGATGGGCGATCATGGCGAAATTGCCGCCCGATTTGAGTTGTGTCTCAACCGATTGGGCGTCCTTGAGCGCGTCGGCGTCTTTGTCGGGATTGTCGACCCGGACGAAGATCTCGCTAACCAGATAATGAGGCTTGTCTGCGCCTTCGGCGTAGCGCGTCAGCTCGGCATCCACTTCCTCTGGCGTGATGCTAATGCGGTCCTCATATTCCTGCTGCACGGTCTTCTGCCAAGCGAGCTGCGCGGTAAGCTGACGGCGAAGCGCGTCCTCGCTGGAGCCGGCATTGGCGAGGACGTCATGCAGCTGCTCGATGGTGAGATGGTTATCCGTGAGCATGCGGTTGATCTGAGCGTCGACCTCGCCCGGTGTCACGGTGACGTGCTTCTTGATCGCCTCATTCAGCTCCAACTTCTCGTCTTCCAACTGGGTAATGATCTGGGCGCGGATGCGCTTCACTTCATCACCCTTGGGCTGAATGCCGGAGGTGGCGAGAAACAGGGCCATCCGCTGGCGAACTTCATATTCGGATACGGCGAAATCGTTGACTACCGCAGCGACGCCATCGCTGTCTGCATCATCCGACTCGGCATGGATCACCGCGGGTCGCCAAACCTTGGGCTTGGCGGGTTCGGCGGCGGCAGTCTTTTGCGCCGGCTTGGAGGTAGCGGCCGGCTGTGCCGCGGCGGGTTGAGTGGCTTGCGGCTGGGCTGCACCGGGCGCCGGCTCTGCCACAGCAACATTTTGCGCATGGGCCGTCGTTCCGATGGACGCGGAAATGGCGAGGACGAAGAACGCGGTAAAAACGTTACGCATGGATTTCAAGTCTGTCTTTGCCGCTGGTTCGATTACAGGGTCCGGTATTCGGACAGGCTCCCGCAGTTTTCGGCGCCCCCTAACCTGTGGCGCAGAATAAGCAATTTCCCCGTCCGATCAAGTTCGCCCTGCGCCCGGTCAGGGATGGGCCGTATTGAAGACATTCCTGGGGAAAAGGCTGAAAGGTTGCGGCGGCTGGTCGCCAGTCTTGAGGGAAAAACGCAGGACCAGAGAGGTCGACGGTGGCACGCCCTGAGCGACGTCGCTGGTGAATTTGCGCCGATAGGCCACGGAAACCGCCAGGCATTCGTCCTCATAACCCAGGCCGTATTCGCTGTCGAGCATCTGGCCGGCTAGAAGGTCGCGTTCGATGGCGGCGAAGCCCTGCCAGTTCTCGTAAAAGTTAATATCGGCTTGGGCGTTCAACTGCTCGCGGGCGGGAAGTTCCAGGGTCACCTGGCCGGGCGGCAATTGAAGATTGGGAACGGCTGCCGGTAATTGCAGAAATGCTATTTGCAGCGCGGAGCGGCCGTAAGTACCCGTAACATAAATTTCATGGCGCACCACCGTGCCGTCCGTGCGGTCAAAGTCGAGGCGGTCGGTGAGATCCAGATGGGGCAGCTTGAGTGTCACTCGCCCGATAATATCGGATGTCGTGCCGTTCTCACTGGTGAAATTGGCAAAGATGGGATCGGGCTTGACACGATAGGTTTGGCCCAAAAGGCCCTGCAACTCGCCGCCATTGAACAGCGCATTAGCGATGAAGCCCACATTGGCGCGCGGTCCGCTTTCCACCAGATCGTAGCCGGGAAGCTGGTTGACGCTAAAGATATTGTTGTCGTCGAACTCGAAGGCGTTGACGTCCTCGAGGGGAAGACCCGTAGGATTGCCGCCATAGGGCTGGGCAATCAGCTGCGCCACCGGCTCCACCATGTAGGTGATGCTCCTTTGTTCGTTGGCGATGAAGGGCCAGCGCCAATCCAGTGACAGATAGGGAATGCCGCGCGCCACATAGCGGCTTTCGGGCGGCACGTTGGGAAAATTCACAGGGTCGTTATTGTTGACGTGATAGAGGTCGCCGCGAGCGTGTGCGATCAATGTCCAGAGCTGGCCGCCACCGAATATCATGGGCAGGCGCCAATCCACTTCACTGGTGAAACGTTGGCTGTCGGGACCGTCGCTGCGGGTGAGTGAAGCGCTGTCGAGATTGAAGAGGAAGCGACCGCCCGCGATATGGGCGTCCGGCATGTACGTATAGTCCAGCTGCGGCAGGATATAGGGAATGACGCTCTGCATGTCGGTCGCGCGCAGACCCTGGAAATAATAGCCTCCCAGCACGAACCGCGAGCGTCCCGCATCGTTCTCGACGAAAAGGTTGTTCACCAGCCGGTCGAGGAAGGAGATGTCGTAGAACCGCATATAAGCGCTGTTGTTGGTGAGCTCGGCGTTGAAACCCGAGGTCCACCCGCCCCCAAGAGTGAAGCGGCCCGAACCGAACAGATGGTCATAGAATTGCGGCCCCGGAGTGTGCCCCCCCAATCCGCCGTCAGGGTTGTAAGCGATCGAATCCTGCACCCACATGCCGCTATTCTGCCAGCGCTGGCGATATTCGGTTTCCACGAGTTGGCCGCCATCTGTGGTGAATTGCGGTCTGATCGTAAGATCGTTCTGGGGCGAGATCGCGATATAATAAGGCAGGCGCAGGAAATACCCCACATTCGTGGCGTTGCCGATATCGGGCGTGAGGAAGCCGCTGGAGTATTTCACCGTGGGATCGGGTTCGGTGAGAAAGGGCGCATAGAGGATGGGAACGCCCAGGATATCGACCGAAGCGTCAGTGAAATGGATGCGGTGCGCGACTTGGTCATAGACCACTCGCTCGGATTTGACCTGCCAAAGCGGCTTGGTTTCTCCCGGCTGGTTGCAGATCTTGCATGGGCTGTAATTGGTAGAATGGGCAATCATCATGGTCCCGCCCACGCGCTGCGCGCTGGCGGCGGTAAGCCGCCCATTCTTGCCGATCAGCGCGCCAAAGCCATTGAGCGCGCCATCGCGCATATGGTCGCTCAGCACGACGTGGTCGGAAAATGCGACATTACCAAGCCGGTCGGTGAGGCTGACATGGCCGTCGGCTACGACGGTGTCGGTCTTCTGATTATAGGTGACGCGATCGGCCATCAGGATTTCGCCCCGGTCGACGATTTCGACATGGCCGACAGCGGCGACTGTCTGATTGTCGCCATCATAGACGATTTGGTCGGCCTGGAGGAGAATTTGGCTCTCAGATTGCGTGACTTGCCTGGTGGGCGCAGAAGCGGCTTCGGCCGCCACCTGCATCGACAAGGGACCTAGCGCTGCGCCCAGCAACAACAATCTGATGAGCGCCGAACGGCGCAAGCTCATCCATCCTCCTGATTGAACAGAAGGGTCATGCCGATGAGGATGGCGGCGATGGCCGGCGCGGTGGCCGCAAGCAATATCGGCACCGCGCCCGACTGGCCCAGGACCCGGGTCAGGTCGGAAAAGAAATAGACGCCGAAGCCACAAGCGGCACTGAACAAAATCACTTTGAAGTAGCCGCCTTCACGGGACATGCGCAACGAAAAGCTGGCCGCCATGAACACCATCGCTGCAAACAAGGCGGGCAGCGCATAGAGCGTATAAAGATAAAGTTGGTAGCGGGTGGCGGAGAAGCCGGCCGCCTGCGCGGTGCGGATATAGGCCGGCAGGTCCCAGAAAGAGAGCGTTTCGGGTGAGGCGAAGCTCTCCTGGATCTGGGCAGGCGTGAGCGTAGTATCCAGCAAGTAGGTACCATGGTGCTGCGGCGTGCCGCTTGGGCCCGAGACCCATGCGTCCTTGAGCAGCCAAGTATGGTCCTGAAGCTGCCCCGTTTTTGCGTCTATCCGGCCCTTGAACTGATCTTCCGCGCCGTAGAGAAAGACGATCACTTCCTCCAGATGCTGGCCTTGATCGGCCACGCGCAGCGCGTGGATCACCGATTGCTGATTTTCATTGCCTTGCCGCAACCAGAGTCCGTTTTGCGACACCGAAAGTTGCGAGGCCTCGCCCTTCACGTAGCGCGCTTCCATGCCCGCGAACTGGCCGAACATTCGCGCG
>DATFSP010000019.1:0-8714 GCA_035262545.1 Rhizomicrobium sp.
CAGGGGCAAGCGCCGGCCCGGCAAGCGGGACTGGGCGCGGGCTTAAGCGAAAATGTACCGGCCATGACGCTCAACAAAATGTGCGGCTCCGGCATGCAGGCCGCGATTCTGGCGCACGACATGATCGTGGCCGGAACCGCCGATTGCGTGGTGGCCGGCGGGATGGAGAGCATGACCAATGCGCCCTATCTGTTGGCCAAGCACCGCAAGGGTGCGCGTTTTGGTCATGACAGCGTCAAGGATTCCATGCTGCTGGACGGACTGGAAGACGCGTACGAGGCCGGCAAGCCAATGGGCGCTTTCGCCGAGGACACTGCGCGCGCCTATCAAATCGGCCGCGGGCCGCAAGACGAATATGCCTTGCGGTCTTTGGAGCGCGCCAGAAAGGCGCAAGCCGAAGGCGCGTTCGACCGCGAAATCGTGCCGGTTGTCACGGGCAAAGAGACTATTCGCCAGGATGAACAGCCCGGCCGCGCGAAGCCGGAGAAAATCTCGAGCCTCAAACCTGCCTTTGCGCCCGACGGCACCATTACGCCCGCCAGCTCGGCCTCCATTTCCGACGGCGCTGCCGCGCTGGTGATGACGCGCGAGGCTTTGGCGATAAAGAATAGTCGCGCGCCCGTCGCGCGCATCGTGGGCCATGCCACCCATGCCCATGCGCCATCTTTGTTCGCCACTGCCCCGGTGTTTGCGGTGCGCAAACTCATGGATCGCATAAGTTGGCGCCTGAACGACGTAGATCTCTTCGAGATCAACGAGGCCTTCGCAGTGGTGGCGTTGATCGCGATGCGCGAATTGGACATCGATGCCGGACGCATCAACGTCAATGGCGGCGCCTGCGCGCTGGGCCATCCCATAGGCGCATCCGGCGCGCGCATTCTTGCTACATTGATCGCGGCACTTGAGGCGCGCGGCCTCAAGCGCGGCGTTGCCAGCCTCTGCATCGGTGGCGGCGAAGCCACCGCAATGGCGGTGGAAATGACAAGCTGACGCCTTAATGCCAAGGCGTGGCATACCTTCCACTAAGGGGCAGATTCCTCTTTCGCCAAAGCGTTTCCGGGCTAGGTAAGCCAATGCCCTTTCGCATTTCAATCAGCCCGTCCGGCGCAAGACCGGTGTTGAATTCTCGCAGGGCGTAAGCCTTCGGACCCTAGCTTTCCTTGATAGCACTCGATCAATAACCGATCCGCTGGTGGAACATTCGTCCACAAACTCTGCGTAATGGCCCGCCATGATCAAGGCTTCGCTGATTTGAGAGGCGGCTGTGAGCGTAACGCCAGACGCGATCACGGTATGAGGACCGTTTCGGGTCTGGATGCGCATGTACAAGGTCATGGGCGCGTCGGGTGCGGTCCGACGTTCCAATGACTCCGCATCAGACGGCGATTTCACCGTGGTACCGCTCGGCAAATGCGATTGTGCATGAAAGGATCCGTCTTGATCCAACACGGCACACTCCGTGGAGCATGATCTCTGCCGACAGTACAGGCACCAATCATGCCAACGCATAAGTTCAACAAGGGCTAGGAGATTACCCTAGCCAAATCGGTTAATGTCCCAGCCTGAGAAGCGGGCGGGACAGGATAGTGGGGCGCATTGGATGTCCACCGTTGCATTCCTTGGTCGTACCCTATGGTGCCGAAGGTATAGAATGGCTACGCAGTTGGTGCAGCATACTGCTTTGCCCAGGCTTTAAATCGATTTTCTCAACTGCCGAGTCTTATTGCGGAATTTCCGCTGCGCGCTAGCATCGTTGTGGGCTTTCCGTTCGCTATCGGGCAACAAATTCAAAAGTGAGGTTGGTCATGCGCTTGGGTCTATCGCCTGCGTTAGCCGTGGCATTCGCACTTGCATGGACAGGGGGAACGGCCTTTGCCGCTTCGGTTGATGACAAGACCGCGCAAAAACAAGCAGAGATCCCTAATTGCTCACACAAAATTGGAACGCTCGCGGTACATGAGCCCCAAAATAATTGGTGGGGACCGCTTGGCCTGGAGTCGCCGGAGGCGCTCCTCAAAGTGTTCGTGATGAAGTCTGGCTGTTTTACACTTCTGGACCGTGGCCAGGGTTTTGCCATGGCGCAACAGGAGCGGGCCCTCGCGAGTGGCGGCCAGCTGCAACAGGGTTCAAATGTCGGAATGGGTCAGGTGCGAGCCGCTGATTACATTCTAGTACCGGACGTCGTGTCCAGAAACGGGAATTCCGGCGGGACGAACGTCGGCGGCATCCTGGGCGGCTTCATAGGTGGCGGCGTCGGCGCGCTGGTCTCCCACGTCAATATTTCATCCAAAACCGCGGACGTTGTTCTCACAATCACCAACGTGCGCACCTCTGAGCAGCAGGCTATGGAAGAAGGCCACGGTTCGCAGACCGACGTGGGCCTTGGGTTCGGTGGCGGATGGGGCGGTTGGGGCGGTTTTGGCGGCGCCGGAATTTCCAGCTATCAGAACACCGCTATCGGGCAAGTCGTCGTGCTTGCCTACATTGACGCCTACACCAAGCTTGTATCCGATTTGGGTGGGCTATCGGCGCAGGCCTCGACGGATGCGCCCTCGCAGGCTGTGACCATGTCTCGTTCAGGGCGCCTTTACGCGTCTGCGTCTGATAAATCAAAAATCGTCCGGCCGCTCGATGCCGGCATGATGTTGTATCCCACGGGAAATAAGGATGGCGTGTGGTGGGAAGTTAAGGATGAACTGGGCAACCAAGGTTGGGTATCATCCCTGAATCTGACGCTGGCGAAATAAATCGCTTGAAAAAGTCCGAACAAAGGACTTGAAGCGCGGGCACTCCGATTGATGCCACAGCGATGGCTGGCAATCAGGCGCGCTTGATCATGCGCAGAACGAAAAGGAGGATTATCGCCCCAATTGTTGCGGTGACAATTGAAGCGATCAGCCCGCTGCCGATACTGACGCCAAGAACGCTTGCTAGATAACCGCCGATGATTGCGCCAACGATACCTACAACAATATCGCCCACCAATCCGAAACCACCGCCCTTGACCAGTGCTCCCGCTAACCACCCGGCAATTGCGCCAATGATAACCCACGCAATAATACCATTCGAGCCCATTTGAGCCTCCGGTCGTTGCGGCTCACAGATTAACCTTGCGAGCGGCGATCATAGGATTGGATCTTTGTCCAACCGGCTACCATTTTGCATACTGCATTGGAAGTTGTCGGTCCGGCAAGGCCCCGCCATAGTGTCAGAATAGTTTACATCGGGTTTGGAGAAGCTTTGTGGCGCGCGATATTCAGCCGGCTTCGCAGCGCTGGCATGAACTTTGCTCCTGGTCTTGGTGAGGTTCAGGAGGCCGATTTGGAATGCTAATTCTGAACAGACTCAGACGGCGCATCCTCAGGTCTTGGTTCCATCGACCTCCTTCAAACGGATAATTTGCCATGCTGATCTACACGCGATACCGCGTCTCTTTGCTGGGTGGGGCCCTTTTTCTGGGTCTTGCCTATGGCCTGATGATGCTGCCCCAATTTAGGGGGGCACAGTATTTGATCTTTGGCTCGCTTGCATTTCTGATATTGGCGTGGGCATACGCCCTTTCGCTTCATTGTCCGAAATGCCGCACAAACCTAATGTTAACGAGCAGAGATAGGATACAAAGCGGGAAAAGGCATGCCTGCACCAAATGCGATGCGGACCTGCGGGCAATTTAGCACAACATCTTAGGTGGTGGCGGCTTCGAGCGGCCCGCTGAGTTGCGTGGGACGGGAGTGAATAATGCGCACGCGGAACGCGTGGGCACCCCAACGCAAAACGCCTTCTCGCACCCTCGACTTAAGTCTGCAGCATTGAATAGATTTGGCACTGTGTTGATACGAGCGCGCTAAACGGCGGACCAAGGAGAGGGAATGGCAATACTGATTAGCGGGGGCGCGGGTTACATTGGAAGTCACATGGCTCACCACGCCCTCGATCTCGGTGAACAGGTCGTTGTGGTCGATAACCTTAGCACCGGAATTCGGAAGCTGGTCCCAGGTGACGCTGTCTTTGTTAAAGGGGATGTGGGTGAACAGTCCCTTGTTGAAACACTATTCTCTCGTTATTCGATTGATGCAGTCATCCATTTCGCTGGATCCGTCATCGTTCCCGAGTCTGTAGCCGATCCGCTCGCCTATTATTCAAACAATACGATGGTCGCCCGAAACCTGATCGAGGCTTGCATCCGCGGCAGGATAAGCAAATTCATTTTTTCATCGACCGCGGCTGTTTATGGCACAGGCAACGGTAAGACGGTCGTTGCCGAAGGAGATTTAACTGCACCAATAAATCCTTATGGGCGCTCCAAACTTATGATCGAGTGGATGCTGCAAGATGTGGCGCGCGTGCACGACTTCAGGTTTGTTGCCCTACGTTATTTCAACGTCGCGGGCGCGGATCCGAAAGGACGTACCGGTCAATCGACCCCGAAAGCTACGCACTTGATCAAGCGGGCCTGCCAGGCGGCACTTGGCAGAATTCCTAGGCTCGATATTTTTGGAACGGACTATCCGACACGCGATGGTACTGGAGAACGAGATTACATCCATGTCACGGATCTGATAAGCGCGCATGCGCTAGCCCTGAACTATCTCCGTGGGGGGAAACCATCGGCCATCTTGAACTGCGGTTATGGTCACGGCACATCGGTGCGGGAGGTCATAAGCGCCGTAGAACGTATTTCTGGCGACCGATTGCCGGTGATGGAGGGGCCTCGCCGTCCCGGCGATGCTCCCGCCTTGGTTGCAGATAATCGCCTTATTTCGGAAATGCTTGGATGGCGCCCTGGGTATGACGATTTGAATGAGATCGTGAGGGGCGCGTACAACTGGGAACAGGGTCTTGGTGCCGAGGACGCCTGATCGCTCGCCGTTCTTAGGCGCCGTCAAACAGCGGGCATTGCCCGAGCGATGAGCGCGTCGGCCGCAACAATTTCCGGCAAGGCGCCATAGCCGAAACCAGGCCGATCGTCGAGGCGCGTTCCGCAATAAGCCTCCGCCACAAAAGGGGGGGCATTCTGGACCAGTACAACACCCTCAAGCGCCAGCGCCATGGTTTCGACAAGGCGACGTGCTCCCGCTTCCTCTTGCGGTTTCGACACGGCGATCTTGACCAGCTCGACGGCGCGATCGAGCGAGGGCAAGTGACCCAATCCTTGCTCCAGCTCGGCGACGAACGCATTGCGAGAGTCAGGTGCCCGCATCAGCGCTCGAAGTACATCGAGGCAGATGATGTTGCCTGAGCCCTCCCAGATGGAGTTGAGAGGCGACTGCCGGTACAGGCGCGGCATCACGCTTTCTTCGATGTACCCCGCGCCACCATGGACCTCCATGGCCTCGTAAACGAGATTCACAGCCCGTTTGTTGATCCAATACTTGCCGATCGGAGTGGCGATACGGGCGAAGTGGAACTGGGCGGCGTCACCCGCGCTCTCATCAAAGCTGCGCGCGATCCGAAATGTGAGTGCGGTCGCTGCTTCCGATTCAATCACCATGTCGGCCAATACCTGGCGCATCAGCGGTTGATCGATCAGTTTTCTCTGAAATGCGTAGCGATGGTTGGTGTGCCACAACGCGTTGGCAACGGCCTGGCGGATATAGGCCGCGGGCGCCAGAAGGCAATCGAGCCTGGTATGATGTACCATCTCGATGATGGTGGGAATGCCCCGTCCATCTTCACCGACCAGCTCGGCCTTTGCGTCATGATATTCAATCTCGGCAGAAGCGTTCGCACGGTCACCCAACTTGTCCTTCAGCCGCATAATCTGGATGCCGTTGCGCTCGCCTTTGCCCGTCCAGCGCGGCACCAGGAAACAGCTCAGCCCTTGATCGGTGTAAGCGAGCGTAAAGAACGCGTCGCTCATCGGCGCCGAACAGAACCATTTATGACCATGAAGCAGGTACGAGCCACCGCCGCTCTTGACGGCTCGCGTCGTGTTGGCGCGCACATCCGAACCGCCCTGTTTCTCGGTCATGGCCATGCCCAGCGTTACGCCCGATTTGTCATTCGCAGGCCGGGACGAAGGGTCATAGCGCGAGGTGGCGATCTTCTGCGCCCACACGAGCGGGATTTCACGCTGGTGCTTGAGCACCGCCCCAGCGCCATACGTCATAGTTATTGGGCAGCAAACACCCGGTTCGGCTTGCGCCATCAGGAATTCCAAACCCGCGTGCAGAACATGGCCAGCGGCAATGCCCGTCCACGGCGCCGAGGCGATTCCCGCCTCCAATCCCAACGCCATTAGACGATGATAGGCGGGATGAAATTCCACCTCGTCGAGCCGCGCGCCGTAGCGATCGAAACTTCGAAGCTGTGGCGGATAACGATTGGCCTGGGCCGCCCACTCCTGGACTTCGCTTGCCCCTACCCGCGCGCCGAAAGCTTCCAGCCGTTCGAAATGGGATGCGCCTCCCTGGGCCGCGACAGCGCCTTGCAGCGCGCGGTCGCTGGTGAAGAAATTGACGTCCTCGAATGGCGGCGGCTGATTGACCACGTCATGGGTTTCAAGATGCGTGTTCGGACGCAGCGGGCCCATATCAGCCGGAGAGGCTTACTTACTCTGGCTCCACGGCCGGCGGCACGAATTGAGGCGCACCGCTGGGCGCCAGCTGCTCGGGCATGGGAAGCGGCTGCTTGACCGCACGAACCGCTTTTCGCGCGGGCCTGCGCGCTTTCTTCGCTCTCGCAGATTTCCGCGCCGGCGCCCGTTTGGCTTTTGCGGCCTTTCTCGATTTCCTGACCTTCTTCGCCTTTACCGCTTTCCGCTTTGCTTTCTTTGCCATCGCTCTCTCTCCCTTAAGAAATTTCTTTGTAAATTATCAAGCCTGGCTGGCCTCAGCGATCACGTTGCGGCCTCGCCGAAACATCGCATAAACAGCAATGAGCGCTACAATCAGTACCAAGGTGCTATAGAGCTGGTTCTTGAGGTCGGGGATGAAAGCCATGGCGACCAGCACACCCAGAATGCCAATTCCGGTAAGATAGCTCAACCAGGGGAAGAACCACATTTTCAGCGGCAAGCCGTCGCGCGCTTCCGGGGACATCCGCTTGCGATGATGGATCTGCGCGGCGACTATCATCAGATAAAGAAACAGCATCGCCGTACCTGACGAGTTGTTGAGAAACACAAAGACCCCGGTCGGCGACTGTATCGAGGCGAAAATCGCCCCATAAGCGAACACCGTCCCCGCCAGGATGGCGCGGCTTGGCACCTTGCGTTTGTTGAGTTTGACCAGCGCCTGGGGCGCATCGCCATGAGCGGCCAGTGCGAACAGTGCCCGCGACGTGACATAAAGGCCTGAATTGAGGCAGGACAGCACGGCCGTGAGCACGATGATATTCATGCCAAGTGCCACGCCGGGAATACCGATCTTAGTCAAGGCTGTGACGAACGGCGAATGGCCCGGCTGGATTGTGGTCCAGTTGACCGCGACAATGATCAGGAACACCGACAGGACATAGAACAGCACCACCCGCAAAGTAAGCGTGGTGGTCATGGCCGCAATGGCCCGTGCCGGCTCTTCGGACTCCGCGGCAGCTACGGTCGTGATCTCGGCACCAGTCAACGAGAAGATCACAGTAGCAACGCCCGCAAGCACCGACACGGGTCCATAGGGCGCGAAGCCCCGGTGAGCTGTGAGGCCGGAGAAATCCATGGCATGGCCCGGCATCAGCCCCAACACATAAGAACCCGTCACCAGGATAAAGGCGATAATCGCGGCCACCTTGATCGAGGAAAACCAGAATTCGAACTCACCATAGGAGCGCGCCGACATCAGATTGACCGCTGTGAGCGACACCAGGAGCATCAGCCCAATCAGCCAGGCAGGCACCGCGATCCACTGTGCGATGATGGAGGAGCCCGCTATAGTCTCGACCGCCACCGCCACCATCCAAAAATACCAATAGAGCCAGCCGCCCACGAAGCCGTACGGGTGGCCCAGCACTTTGCGGGCATAATCGGTGAAAAACCCGGTGTGGGGATTGGCCACCGCCAGTTCGCCCAGCATGCGCATGGAGAGAAATATCAGGATGCCCGCCAGGATATAGCAGAGCACAATGGCCGGACCTATCGAGGTGATCGCGGCGCTGGAGTTGACGAAGAGGCCCGCGCCGATGATGCCGCCAATGGAGATCATGGCGACGTGGCGGGGCTTGAGCGTGGAGCTGAGGCGGGATACCCCGCCCCTCAAGGCTTCGCTGCTCGCGGTGAGAGACGTGTCGGTCATGGAAGCTTTCTTGGAGCAGGCGATTTCGCGCAGGATGTTGCCATGACGGCGACGCCTCGCCAAGCAATCCAACAAAAAGGCCCCCATTTTGCACGGGGGCCTTCCTTGTTTCAAAAATCGCGCACTTTATGCCGACACAACTTTGTTGAAGGCGTTGAAGAAGCCTTCCATGTCCTGCCGCGACCCGATGGAGATGCGAGATACAGTGGGCCAGATCGGCCAACGGCCGCCGGCGATCTCAACGTCCTGGGCCCTGAACGCCGCCTGCATTTCCTTGGCCGTCCGTGACTTCCAGTCAACCATCACGAAATTGGTCTGACTGGGGCCGATCAGCTTGAGATTGCGCTTGGCAAGGAAGTCGATCGTCATGGCGCGGGTCGCCATCAGCTCCTTGCGGCGCTTGGCAATCTCGTCATGGGCGGTCAGGCTGGTGGTGGCGCAGACCAGGGATGGCATCGGCAATTGGCCCGACAGCGTGCCCCCGTCATA
>DATFSP010000020.1:0-5960 GCA_035262545.1 Rhizomicrobium sp.
AGGGTGGTCTTGCCGCTTCCCAGATCGCCCTTCAGCAATACTGCGTCGCCCGGGGCCAGCCGCACGGCAATCGCCGCGCCCAAGGACGCGGTCGCCGCCAGGTCTGGCAGCGGCACGATCATGCGAAATCTGTCCGCCATGAAGCTATCTAGCCCGCGTCCCGGCGCCCGCGAAAGGGCTTTGCGCCGGGGCCGTCAGCGTGCTAGCCCGCGCCCAGATTCCCACGGAAATTGCATGGTTGAACATATTGTCATCATCGGTGCGGGCCAGGCCGGGGTGCAGGCGGTCCAGAGTTTGCGCGCCGAAGGGTTCCAGGGGCGACTCACCATGATGGGTGACGAGGCCTATCCGCCCTATCAGCGGCCGCCTTTGTCCAAAGCCTATCTCTCTGGGACCTTCGCCCGCGAGCGGCTGTATCTCAAGGGCGACGAGTTTTATCGCGAGACGCGCTGCGAGCTTCTTTTGAAGACGCGCGCCACGGCAATCGATCGCGCGGGAAGAACGGTGACGCTGAGCGATGGGCGCGAGCTTGCCTATGACAAGCTGTTGCTGGCGACCGGAACACGTGTGAGGAAGCTCAAATGTCCGGGCGTAGATCTTACCGGCGTTCATTACCTGCGCGACATAGCGGATGTGGACGGATTGCAGGATGGCTTCAGGCAGGGCGCGCGTATCGCCATCGTGGGCGGCGGCTATATCGGGCTGGAAGTGGCGGCGGTGGGCGCCAAGCGCGGGCTTTCCGTGACGGTGTTCGAAGCAGAAGACCGGCTGATGCCGCGCACCGTGTCAAAGCCGGTATCGGATTTCTATGCCGCGGAACACCGGAAGGCGGGCGTGATCCTCAAGCTGAACACGCTGGTGGAAGGGTTCGAAGGCAAAAGCAAGGTCGAGGCGGTACGTGCGGGCGGCGTCTCCTATGCCGCTGATTTGGTTTTGGTGGGGATTGGCGTGGTGCCGAACGACGAATTGGCGGCTGATGCCGGTCTGGCCTGCTGTGACGGCATCGTAGTGGATCAAAGCACCATGACGTCCGATCCGTCCATCTTTGCGGCTGGGGACTGCACTCGCCACAATGGCCGCGAGGGCGTCGAAATCAGGCTGGAATGCGTACAGAACGCGATCGATCAGGCCAAGCATGCCGCGCTGGCAATGTTGGGAAAGCCCAAGGCGTATAGCGAAGTGCCATGGTTTTGGTCGGATCAGTATGATTTGAAATTACAGATCGCGGGCCTGGCGCGGCCCAGCGATGCCATCGTGTTGAGAGGCGATCCATCGTCGCGCAAATTCGCCGTGTTCCACTTGCGCGATGGTGCGGTCGCGGCGGTGGAGGCTGTCAATGCCGCGCCGGAATATCTGATCGGCCGCAAATTGATTGCCGGGGGCGCCAAACTTCTGCCGGAAAAGCTAGCGGACCTGTCCCTTCCTATAAAGAGTTTCGGCTGATGGCCAAGGTCACCTTCATCCAGCCCGACGGCAAGGAACAGACGGTGGAGATCCCGCCTGGCTGGTCGATCATGGAAGGCGCGGTACGGAGCAACGTGCCCGGCATCGATGCCGATTGCGGCGGGGCGTGCGCCTGCGCCACTTGCCACGTATATGTCGAGCCGAAATGGGCGGGAAAGCTGCCGCCCAAATCCGAGATGGAAGAGACCATGCTGGACTTCGCCATCGCACCAAAAGCCAACAGCAGGCTCTCATGCCAGTTGCGTGTGACTTCCGAGCTGGATGGAATGGTCGTGCGCGTGCCACCGTTGCAGCACTAGACGCGGGCGCGGCTCGCGGATGGCCCGCATCAGTGTGCCATGACAGCCGGTATGTCTTCTTACGTGTCCTAGGCATCACTTGACTCTTCTCCCAAACAGGCGGTGCAGTAACGCGTTCCAAGCTGGGGTTTCGCATGTGCAAAAAAATAGTGGCGGCATTGATCGCGCTGTTGGGGCTGAACGGGGCCGCCGTCGCCGAAACCTGTAGCTTGCCGTCCCTGGCGGACTCGGTGGATCTGAAGCCGGTGCCAGGAAGCGAACTGATGACCGTGCCGGTCGAGATCAATGGCACGCCCAAGCAATTCCTGCTCGATATTGGAACGAACCCGACCGAAGTCTCTCAAGCGGCGGTGACACAATTGGGGCTGCCGGAAAACGCCAAGCTGAGCGAAAATATCGGTGCGCATGGCTCGAACATGGCGCCGGCCGGCGGCAACTTGTCGGCGCTGACGAACGGGGGACTAGGTAGCGTCTCCGTTTATGACGTGCGGGACAAAACGGGCAGCGGCGGCGCGCAGACCCGGGTTCGCATTACATCCTTCACCATTGGGCGCGCGACGGGCCAGCATCTGATATTCCTGGTCGCCAACGACGTACAGATGGGGCAGTCACAGTTCGAACCCTATGACGGACTTCTGACCGGTGATTTCTTCAAGCAATATGATGTCGAGCTGGATTTCGCCGGCAAGGAACTCAACTTTCTCAGCCCCAGCAAATGCACCGATCCCAACCAAGTTGCGTTCTGGCCGCATTCTGCCGTGGCGGTCATCCCCATAACGATTGCGGACGGGAAAATCAGCGTACCGGTATCGGTCCAGGGCCATCAGATCAACGCGGTGATCGATACAAGCTCATCGCGCACCGTGATGCGCCGCGACTTTGCGGAATTGACGGTGGGCCTCAAGGCCGATACGCCGGAGATGATGCCAGCCGGTGACCTCAAAGATGGAAAGGGCCAGCCGGTCTATGGCCATACCTTCTCGCAAATTTCCTTCGCGGGCGGTGTCGCAGCGAACAATGTTCCGGCGCTGATCCTCACCAACAGCATGACCCATGAAATCAATAGCGGGATGGTCTTGGGAAGCTGGGCGCGTACAGCAGATGCGCGCATTCCCGACCTTACGTTGGGCATGGATGTGCTGCACCAGCTTCATCTGTATGTGGTTTACGGCCAAAAGAATCTGTACGTGACTGCAAACCAATAGTCCCCCCGGTGAATGTTGAATCTGTCATGGCCCGCAAATGCGGCCGACGACAAATAATGCCCAATTACCGATACGCGAAGCGGCTCAATTCTTTTTCGCGTGGAGCTTCGGCCGCGGCGATGCGCTGGGGGACGTGGCAGCGGACCAGGGTGCCGGTTTCGCTTTCGATTTCCACCCACCCGTCATGCAGCTCGATGAAACGGTTGACCAGTGCCAGGCCCAGGCCCGCGCCAGCATGCGTGCCGGAACGGCTTTGCGCAGAGAAGCGCTCGAACACGTTTGCTTTAACGTCGGGCGCCAGCCCTGGGCCGTTGTCGGCCACTGCGATCTGAACGTCTTCGTTGACGATGCGGCCGGAAAGACGCACCACGCCGCCGCGGGGCGTGAATTTGAACGCGTTGGAGAGCAGATTGAATACGATTTGGCGAATGCGCCGCTGATCGGCGAGAAACAGGCCGGAACCGGGGCGGCAATCCAGCTCTAGCTTAAGCCCCGCCTTGGCCGCCCAATCCGCGGCATGATTGGCAACTTCGGCGAGAAGGCCATAAAGGTCCACTCGCTCCAGTTCCAGCTTGATGGCGCCGGATTCCACAAGCGCCAGATCGAGAATGTCGTTGACCAGTTCCTTAAGCGCGTTGGAGCCGGAGACGATGGCTTCCACATATTCCTGCTGGCGTTGGTTGAGTTCGCCGGGCATGCCGGACGCCAGATGCTCGGCGAATCCCATGATGGTGGACAGCGGCGTGCGCAATTCATACGAGACGTGCTTGATGAAGTCGGATTTGAGCCGGTCCGCCGTTTCCAGGGCGTCATTGCGGTCGCGCAGCGCCGTCTCGATGTGGAAACGGTCGGTGACATTGACGAAGGTGACCAGCTTGGCGCCATCGGGCAGGGGCGCGAGATTCACCGACAGGATCGTTCGGTCGCTGCGCTCCACTTCGCCCAAGTTTCGCGCGGCTCCGCCTTCCGAGACAATCGCCTGGATCAGCCGGTCCCAGATCGCACGGTCGCCGAAACGGGCGGCGGAACGGCCGGCGAAGGCACGGGCGTGGGGTTCTCCCCGCAATTCTTCCGGCTTCAAATCCCAGATGCGGGCGAATGCGGCATTGTGCAGCTTGAGCCGTCCGTCCGGGCCGAACACGACCACGCCTTCATTCAGTGTGTCCAAGGTGGCGGACTGAACTTTGACCAGAGTCTTGTAGTTGGATTCCAGATTGAGCCGCTCGCTCACATCTTCATAAAGGAAGGTAAGGCCGCCGAACGGATGGGGCTGGCTTACCACCCGCAACGTCTGGCCGCCAGGGATGTGCCAGAATTCCTCGACGGTGCGGCCCTCAGCCTGGTAGAGCGCAAGCCTGCCTTTTTTCCAGCTTTGATAGTCTCGCTGCTCCGGCAATTTCCGCGCGTCTCGCAGGCGGTCCAGGATTTCACCGTCCGAGGGATGACGGTCCAGCCATTCCTCTGGCAAACCCCACAGCCGCACAAAGGCGCGATTGAAGAAAGTGAGCTTCTGTTCGCGCGAGAAGATCGCTACCGCCGTGGCCAGCTTGTCCAGCGTGTCCACATGCGCGTCCACATGCTGCTGCAACTTGGCTTCTGCGGCCGCCACGTCGGTCATGTCCACGGCGGTGCCGATGATCCCGGCATCGCCCAAGGGTATCTCGGTGAAAGTGAGGGCGCGGCGCTGGCCAGCCACCACGGCGAAACGCTTTGCCTCCAGCGCCGTATTCTGGCTTCTCGCCGCGGCGGCCAGATCGCGCTCGGATTTGTCCAGCGCGCTTTGGTTTGTACGCGCCGCGTCAATCGTGGCGGCGCCGGTTGCTGTAAGGAAAGCGTGATTGGCCCAGGCTAGCGCCAATCCCTTGTCGCGCAGCCAGACGGGAAGGGGCAGCGCGTCGAGGATCGCACGGAAATCCGCGCTCGGTTTTTCCACCTTGGCTTTATCCGTCACCGGCTCTGCGAGCCACACCGCGGCCATAGAGCCCACAGCGCGCCCGCGCACGCTGAGCTTGCGCCCGATTGCATCGCTCGCAGCCAGCTTGAAACTCACGCCGCGCGTTGCGAGTTCGTCCAATGCCTTGGAAAGCGAAGCGCCGTCGGGTCCGCGCAGGATGGCATTCAGCATCTCCTCGCCGCCGCCAAAGGAAAGCGCCGCCTTGCCGTCGCGGCCCCAGATCGCCAATGCCTCACGGCCGGCGGCCAGAAGCGCATCCCGCTCGCCCAGTTGCGACTTGGTGCGCGCGCCGGCGGTCCGAAGCACGCGGCGGAGCCTGCTTGCGTTGCGCTGCTCGGCAAGCGCCCAGAGGGAAGCCGCAATTGCCAGCGCAACCGCGCCAGCGGCGAGCGCGCTTAGGACCAGCATCCGTCCCGTATCGAACCCGATTATAAGGCTGACCCGGTCGGCGGCCTGAGCGGACGAGGGCACGATCGCCGCCAGGAGCAGTCCTCCTCCCATGCCGCCGATCCCTCTTTGTCCCGGTTTGGGACTCATACCGCCTTATCCCCGCCCACCGCCGCGAATCGGCGAATCACTTTAGAATCAACAACATACCGAGAGGGAAACAGTCCGCATAGGGATTGTGGTTAAGAAAGTATGAAAATCTATATGCGGCCAACAGGCCCAGATTTGGGGGCCTGTGGACAAAAAATGAGTCAGATCAGAGGGCGATATTATACTTGACAAACCCAATGACTACCCCTAGATTAGGGCTATCAAAGGGATAGCCATGACCAGCGTTCTGAAACAGGCATACTTCCACGACGAGGCGGCAGCCTTTGCAGCCCTGGAAGCGATCATGTGGCCGAAAGGTCACCCTGAGGCGTGCCCGCACTGTGGGGTTGTGGGTAAGTGCAATCGGCTGGCTGTCCAGACCTCCAAAAAGACCAAGCGCAACCCTGAGGGCAAGCCGGTTCACGGACTTTGGAAGTGCTACGCCTGCCGTGGCCAGTTCACGGTCCGCAAAGGCACGATCTTTGAGGAAAGCCGCCTAGA
>DATFSP010000021.1:0-10437 GCA_035262545.1 Rhizomicrobium sp.
AGAGGCTTTTGCCAATCTCCTGCCGGTGGTCAACCTGCAGGCCACCGGCACTCGCGCCGATACGCGCGGGGGGAGTTCAGTCGTCACCGGCCCTGGCGGCCACCTCCTAGCCAACAATTCCTTCGACCTTGGATTGGCCGCCAGCTATCAGCTGGATTTCTGGGGCCTCAATCAGGACCGGTTGCGCCAGGCGCGCGAGAATCTGCGCTCAGCCCGTTACGCCGAGACTGTGATTGGGCTCACCACGGAGAGCAGCGTTGCTCAAGAATATTTCACCATCCTGGCGACGCGCGAACGCATCGCCATCACCCGCGAGAACATTGATGCCGCCAAGCGCATTCTTGCGGTGGTGCAGGCCAAGGTCGTGGCCGGTGTTTCGTCCAATCTGGATCTCGCCCAGCAACAGGCCATCATCGCCTCGCAGGAAGCGACCCTCCCCAGCCTGATCGAGCAGGAACGCGAGGCGCGTTATGCGCTGGCCATTCTGCTGGGCCGGGCGCCGGAAGGTTTTGACGTAAAAGCGCAGAATCTGGACGGCATTGCCTCGCCCGTAGTGCAGGGCGGCCTCCCTTCGGAAGTGCTGCTCCGGCGCCCTGACGTGGCGGAAGTGGAGGCCAACCTCTTCGCCGCCCACGCCAATGTGGATGCGGCACGGGCCGCATTCTTCCCCACCATCACGCTTACGGGTTCGGGTGGCTACGCCTCGAGCGCGATTGGCAGCCTGGTGAGTCCGGGCACGCTCGCCTGGAGCGTCGGTGCTTCGCTTTTGCAGACGATCTTTGACGGAGGAGCGAAAAAGGCCGCCAGCGATTTGGCCCTGGCGCAGGAGCAGGAACAGATCGCCGATTACCGCAAGGCCGTCTTCAGTGCCTTCTCCAATGTGGAGTCGGCGCTGGGGCAGGTTGCGTCCAATGGCGACCAGCTTGTGGCATTGACCGAGGAAGTGCGCGCTTCGACCGAAGCGTTCCGCATCTCCGAACTGCAATACCGCGAAGGCACGATCGATATCCTGTCGCTACTCCAGGCGCAGCAGAATCTGTTCACTGCGGAAAACACCTTGGTCTCGACCAAACTGGCGCGACTGGAGTCCGATGTGAGCCTTTACATCGCCCTGGGCGGCGGTTGGGCTCAGCAAGACTCGGACAAGAACTACAAATATCAATTGGACTGGTGGCCAATCTAGGCTTGGCCTCGCCCCTGCTAGCTTGGCGCGCGCCTTCGACGGCTTGATGTTCAAGGCGTGAGCGGCGTCGGGTGCTGGCAACCTGTCTGCCTCCCTCACATCACGCCTGATCCGCTGCCTTGAGGGCGATGCGAAAGTTCTCCTTAGGGAACCCTAGGGAACTTTTTTCCCATTTGGGGCATTCTGGAAGGTCATTTGCCGGGTTGACGGGCCTCTCATGACCAGCATCGAAAATACCGCCGAACCGGCCGCCTGGTTCAAACTGGAGCGTAATGTCTTCCGGGCCGGGGGATATTGGACCGTCGCCGAAAGCGCCCGTCTGGACCATCAATTGCGGAAGCTTGAAACCGGGCCAGGTCAGGCTGTCGCCATCGATGCCAGCCGGATTGAGAAGTTGGATTCGACGGGCGCCTGGCTTCTGCTGCGCACGGCCCGCGCGCTCGAAGCTGCGGGCCGCCAGATCTCCAGTCTGGATGTGCCACATCGCTACACCACGCTGATCCAAAATCTCGATCGCGAAAACCAGCCGGAGGCTCAAGCTAAACCCATTGCCCCTCTCATGAGTCCCGCTGTCTACCGGCTTTACCGCATCGGCAAGGCCACGGTGTCAGCCGGCAGGCAGGGATGGCACATGCTGGGGTATCTCGGCCGCATCACGGTAGAGACCGGCGAGATGATCGCCGCTCCGCGCAAGAATTTGCGCCTCGCCGCCATGATCCACCAAGTCGAAGAGACCGGCATCAATGCCCTTCCCATTATCGGCCTCCTCGCTTTCCTGATCGGCGTGGTGTTGGCCTATCAGGGAGCCGACCAGTTGAAACGCTTCGGCGCGGAAATCTTTACCATAAATCTTCTGGGGGTGGGCGTGCTGCGCGAGCTTGGCGTTCTCATCACCGCGATCATCGTCGCAGGACGCTCGGGCTCAGCCTTTACGGCGCATCTGGGTACCATGCGGGTCAATCAGGAAATCGACGCCATGCAGACCATGGGCCTTGATACGGTGGATACTCTGGTCCTGCCGCGCGTCATCGGCCTGGTCATCGCGCTGCCGTTGCTCACCTTCTTCGCCGACATCATGGCCATAATCGGCGGCGGTGCCATGTGTTTTTTTCAGCTGGGCATCCACATCCCGGTTTTCCTCAACCAGCTGGACCAGGCGATAAACGTCAATACTCTGATGGTGGGGTTGATCAAGGCGCCGGTGTTCGCCTTCGTGATCTCGCTGGTGGGTTGCTATGAGGGCTTCCAGGTGGAGCGCAATGCTGCCAGCGTTGGCCTTCTGACTACCCGCTCGGTGGTGGAATCGGTTTTCCTGGTCATCGTAATAGACGCCGCTTTTTCCATCGTGTTTTCGGTGCTGGGGATATAATGCCGCAAGATCCCAAAGACGTGATCATCCGTATCCGCGGCCTCGTCAACGGGTTCGGCAACAAGGTCGTGCATGATCACCTTGATCTCGATGTCTATCGCGGCGAGGTCCTGGGTGTCGTGGGCGGTTCGGGCACCGGAAAGTCGGTCCTACTCGGCACCATCATCGGCCTCAACAAGCAGCGCGCGGGCACCATCGAAGTGTTCGGCAAGTCCATCGGCTATGCCGAAGGCAGCCGCATGCGAGGGCTGGAGGTGCGTTGGGGCATTCTATTTCAAGAAGGGGCCCTCTTCTCCACCCAGACCGTGGCACAAAACATTCAGGTGCCCTTGCGCGAATACACCTCAATGTCCCAAGAGTTGATGGACGAAATCGCCGCGGTGAAAATCGCCATGGTGGGCCTGCCCCCTGATACGGCAGGAAAATATCCTTCCGAGCTTTCTGGCGGCATGAAGAAGCGCGCTGGCCTTGCCCGGGCGCTCGCGCTGGATCCGGAGCTTTTGTTCCTGGACGAGCCCACTTCGGGGCTTGATCCCATCTCGGCCAACCAATTCGACCAGTTGATCGCTGAATTGCAGGAAAGTCTGGGTCTTACCGTTTTCATGGTGACGCACGATCTGGACAGTTTGAAGGCCGTTTGCGACCGCATCGCCGTGTTGGTGAACAAGAAGATCAAGACCGGGACCATCGCCGAATTGCGCCAGGACCCCACGCCCTGGATCCACGATTATTTCTCGGGACCGCGCGGGCGTGCCGCGCTGGCCAGTTGAAGAGGCGCCCCCATGGAGACCAAAGCTAATTATGTTGCCGTGGGCGCTTTCGTGCTGGCCTGTGTGATCGGGCTGGTGGTGACAATTCTCTGGCTCGCCGGCGCGGAATACAACCAGGATTACGCTTACTACCAAGCTCACTTCAACGGGCCGGTGACAGGCCTGGGCAAGGGCACAGACACCCGTTTCAATGGTATCACCGTGGGCCGCGTCACGGATCTGGTCTTCGATCCCAACGATCCACAGAGTGTGATTGTCACGCTTCAGGTGCAAGCCGGCCTCAACATCCGTGAGGACAGTGTGGCTTCGATTGATAGCCAGGGCATCACCGGCGCACCCTTTGTGCAAATCAGCGGTGGCACCAAGAATTCGCCTGTCCTGATGGCCAAGCCCGGCGAGAAATACCCCCTGATCCGCACACGCCAATCCACTTTGCAGGAATTGCAACAGTCGATACCCGCGATCGTGGCCAAATTGAACGTCACAACCAGCCGCCTCAACGATCTTCTCAACGACGACAACCGCCGAGAGATCTCAAATGTCCTGGTGAGTCTGGATCGAGCCACCTCAGCCATCGCTAACCGTTCGGCCGACATCGACGCCACCCTGCGCAACACCAACCAGACCAGCGCCAATTTGCGCGATGCCTCGGCGGATCTGAGACCCACCATCGCCGAAGTCAATGCGACCGTGAAGAAATATGGCAAGGTGGCGGACGACACCGATGCCTTCATCAACGGCGATGGGGTGGCGCAGATGGCGGATCTGATTAGCGAGACTAGACGTTTGGTCGCCAGCCTCACCAAATTCTCGGACCAGCTCAACCGCGACCCCAGCAGGCTTATATTCGGCGATCAGCGAAAGGGATACGAACCCAAATGACCAAATTCCGTTTCGCGTTCGCCGACCGGCGCCTGTTCCTGATCGGCGCTTCTTCTGTCGTGCTTGCCGCTTGCAGCAACATTCTGGGAACACCTCCGCCTTCGCAGATTTATGTCCTGCGTCCAGCGGCGCCTCCGGCCCAGCCGGGAGCAAAGGTTTCCTGGGCGCTCGCGGTGATTAAGCCTGATGCCTCTGATGCGCTTGACACCGATCGCATCGCGCTTACCAGGAACGACACCCAGCTGGATTATTATGCCAACGCGATTTTCCCCGACCGCTTACCGGATATTATTCAAACCGCGCTCGTGGCGGGTTTCGAGGCCTCAGGCCGCATCGAGACGGTAGCTCGCGACGAAGATGCACTGCGCGCCGATTACGATTTGTCTGCCGAAATCCGGAATTTCGAAGCGCGCTACGCAACGCCCGATGGCGCACCCACGGTGGCTGTCACAATCATTGCCCACATAGCCGATACCCGTTCGCGCGAAATCGTAGCCAATCTCTCCGTGAATTTCACCGAGCCCGCCTCAGCAAACAGCGTGAATGCGGTGGTGCAGGCCTTCGACGTAGCGCTGGCCAGTGCCACCGCCCAGATCGTGAACTGGGCCCTTAATTTGCCGCCGCCGCGGGACAGGGCAATGGCCGCCGATATCACCACGCCTGCGCGCCCTTCTGCGGGACCCGGCGGGCCTGTCCACGGCACGACGGCGACAGTTTCTCCACGACGGGCTGCGGGCGGGAGCGAAATTCCCGTTCCGGGCTCGGCGTTGCCGCCGGCCCCTTGATCAGGCGAATTTAACGCCAATCATGCGGCCCAACTCGGCATGGGCGGCCTCCAGTATTTCGACCGGCTCGCTGGAATCGCTGAGATAGGCCGCGGCCAAAATCGGCGGACGGTTGGGCGGCCAGATAATGGCGTTATCGACCACAGCGCCCCGTTCGCCCGTACCGGTCTTGTCGCCTTCGCTCCAACTTGCGGGGAGGCCTGCACGCAAACGGTGGGCGCCCGTATCGCATTTGCGCAACCAATCCAGCAATTTCCCTCGTGAAGCCGGTTGCAGGGCGTCGCCCGTCAGCACGGTCTTCATGGTCGCCACCATGACATCGGGCGTGGTGCTGTCGCGAGGATCGCCGGGGCGATTCTCATTCAAGCTGGGTTCGTTGCGATCTAGCCTTGTCACGTGATCGCCGATGCTGCGCGCATAAGCGGTGACGCCGGCGGGACCGCCGATGAGGTGAAGCAAAAGATTGGCGGCGGCATTGTCGCTTTCCTCCACGGCGGCGGCGCAGAGATCTTCGACCCGCATCCGACCTTCCCTTACATGGGCGCCGGTGACGGGCGAATGGGGAAGCAATTGGGCGGATGTATAGGAAATCTCATCACTCAGGCGGAGCCGGCCGCGATCGGCACGCGCAAGCACTGACGCGGCCAGCACCCATTTGAACGACGAGCACATAGCGAAATGCTCGCCGCCCCGCCAAGAAAGGGTCCTGCCGCTCTGCGTATCCAGGACGGACAAACCCACGCGGCCGCCCAGACGGGCTTCGATTTTCGTGAAAATCGAGTCAGTGCCAGGTTCCGCGCGCGCCGAAAATGTCCCGCCGACGAGCCCCAAAGCAGACAGAAAAAAATCCCGTCTGTGGAAAACTTTCATACCCAGCCTCCAACCCCCGAACGAGTTCCACCATGCCAGCGGAAATCCGGGCTGCAAAGACTGCCCAAGTCGGTTTGGGGAACCCGGCTCGCTTTGTCCGCATTTCTAAGGAGAATTTGCCGGAGGTTTCCAATGATTCGCTGGGCGCTTATTTTCCTCGTGATCGGCCTGATCGCCGGACTACTGGGATTTACCGGCGTGGCGGGCGCCTCTTTTGCCATAGCCAAGACCCTGTTCTTCATCTTCATGCTCGTCTTCCTGGTATTATTGATCGCTGGATTGACTCTGGCGCGAAGGCTGGACGGAGGCTAACGTCGCGAGAGCGAGAACGGCTGGTGGTACAAATGACGCGGACCTGGCTGATGGTGACGGCAGCAGCGGGTTTGCTCGCAGCAACGGAACCGGCGCTGGCAGTCTGTGATCTCGCCGCTTCCGACGCCCTGCATGCCGGTGATGGACCATGCACGCGCGCATGGCTTGACGCCAATCTGCGCCTGAACCAACTCCAATTTGTGGGTACGGCCGAGAGTTATAAATCGGCGCCCAGCGGCCAGATGCTTTCCTTGATCAGCATGGGCGGAACGAAGGATGCCGAAGCGCTGGATTTCAGCGAACCGCCTCTAGCCCAGCAACTCGACACCGGGGCCCGGGCGTTGGAGTTCGATGTCGCCTATGACCCGCATGGCGGACTATTCAAAAATCCCGCAGGGGCGTCGATGGCGGGAGAATTGCTCGATCCTGCCTATGTCGCGGCCATGTCCCAACCCGGATTCAAGGTGATCCATGTGCTGGACGTGGATTTTCGCTCGAACTGCCTCACCTTGAGGGATTGCCTCACAGAGGTGGTGACCTGGAGCCGGACCCATCCGGGCCATCTTCCTATCCTGATTGCGCTTCATGCAAATGACAGTAAGACCCCCATGCCCGGCGCGACCAAGCCCCTTCCCTTCGATGCGGCCGCCTTCGCCCAACTGGACGCAGAAATTCGGAGCGTGTTCCAGCCCGAAGAACTCATCACGCCCGATGAAGTAAAAGGCGCGTATCCCACGTTGCGCGAGGCCGCTCAGGCCGGCGCCTGGCCCAGCCTGGCGCAAGCACGCGGCAAGGTGATCTTTCTCTTGGACGATACGGAAGAAAAAACCGCGCTTTATGCCGGGCCGGCGAACAATTTGGAGGGGCGTCCCTTGTTTATTGCAACAGCAGAGAATTCTCCGCTTGCCTCCTTCATCTGTGTTGACGACCCGCTAAAGGATGAAGCGCGTATCGAAAGCGATGTCGCCCAGGGCTTCATCGTCAAGACCCGCGCCGATCAAAACACGCGTGAGGCCCGTGACAGCAACACCGCGCGCCGCGATGCCGCCTTTGCGTCAGGCGCACAATTCGTCGTCACCGACTTCCTGCTGCCTGATAAGAAGATTGGCACGTATCAAGTGAAATTGGCGGCTCCAGTCCAATGCGACGCCAGGCTGGCCCGCGGTCCTTGTGCGAGCAATCCGCTATTGATTGTCGCTGTGGCCGATTACGGCCCCTGAACATTTCACCTTCCGCGCCAGGGCCCGCCAAGGCGTGATGTCCCAATGATTGGACGCCAGGGGTGAAGGCGACGGCAGTATCCAGATCTTGGTGGCGCCGATCTGCTGCTTTTGCGCACCAGGACGCGCGCCCTTACCCATGACAGCGCGACCCGCAGTGAGGCTGGTAAACGCCAAGTAGCGCGGAGCGATCTTGCAAATGCGCGCGCGAAGGGCCTCGGCGGCTTCGCATCCCAGACTGTCTTTGGGCAATTGATGGTCCATGCCATAGGCATATTTGGCGATATCGGTGAGCCCGATTCCCAGCCGCCACAGCCTCCGATAGTCCTTGGCCTCGAACAGAATGGGCGTCAGCCCCACTTCGTAAAGTGTTTGCCAGAATTTGTTCTGCTTATGTGCGTAATACGCTTTCTGTAAAGCCGATTGCCGCCCCGCCGCGGTTCCGCAAAAGACCAGCATAAGACCCGGCTTCAGGCGGTCGGGAAGGACATGAGCATCTTCGCGCATCCTGATGCGAATATGCCTGAAGTCCTAAGGTGTTTCAGCCCGCACGGCGCCGTGCCAGCGCGAGCGGCCCAGAGCGTAAAGCGGCAAGGCCAGTGCCAGGCTGAGGAGCGAATAGATGCCCGTGCGCCAATCCGAGACCACAAACAACACCAGGAGGGCGCCATTGGCAACAATCGTAAGAAGCGCGGGCCAGGGATAGAACGGCATCTTGTAAGGCCGTTCCAGATTGGGCTCGGTCCTGCGCAGGCGGATAGCGCCATAGGCGAGGATCAGGAAGATCAACATGATATTGGGCGCGTAAAGGTTGAGCAGCACCTCGTACAATTCGCCCTTGATCAGATCGGCAGAGAGGATCACCAGCGAAGTCGCCACGACTACCACGATCAGGGCCGCACGTGGCGTACCGCTTTTGGAGACTGTACTGAGCACAGGCGGCAACCTGCCTTCGCGGGCCATGGCAAAAGTGTTCCGCACGTGCTCCATCACCTGAAGATTGGCAATGGTGGCGACGCACCACATGGCCAGCATGGTCACCACTACGCCGCTGCCAGGTCCCAGAACCTGGGTCATCGCGTCCGAGACTGCCAGCGTTGATCGGGTGAGAATCCCCATCGGCAGCACATGAAGTACTGCCGCATTGATCAGTACATAAATGGCCGTAACCAGAGCGATCCCCCCGAACGTGGCGCGCGCCACGTTGCGTTCAGGTTCGTGGACTTCCTCGGAAAAATAGACAACCGCTTCCCAGCCCCCATAAGCCCCGTAAATGGCACGCAGTGCTATTGCCGCCGCCACCCAACTAAAGCTGGGCGGGGGCGGAGCAACGGCCGTGCCGGTCTTGCCATGAGCGAGAAACAAAGCGGCGACAAGCACCAACAGGCCCAGCGCCTTCAGAGCGCTGCCGATACTCTGCGAGGCGCCGCCCACGCGAGCGCCGACCCAATTGATCGCTCCGCAAACCAAGACCAGCAGCACGGCGATTTCGCCGGTGCTGAGTCCGGGAAGGATCCCCAGGCGCTGCACCTGCTCGCCGAACGCCACGGCGATAAAGCCGGTTGAGAAGACCAACTGCAGCCAGTCCGCCCAGCCGACCAAAAAGCCGGCAGCCGGCCCAACAGCACGGACGGCCAAGGAATAAGGACCACCGGAACGGGGAATCGCAGCCCCCAGTTCGACCGTGGGCATGGCATCGATGGCGACGAACAGGCCACCACCTAGCCATGCGAGAAGAATCCATTTCGGATCCAGGAACCCTGCCGCCACCACAGAGGGGTTGCGCAGGATGCCAGAACCAATAACACCGCCGATCACCACCGCCAGCCCAAAGCCAAGGCCGAAGATACGCAACAGGTGGCCGCGCACATCCCGTGCCGGCGGATTTGAATCATTCATGAAGAGTACTCCCCGCGCCTAAGCGATTAGGCGCGAGGTTTTGATACTTTGCAACTCAGGCCAAAATCGCTGGCCACTCGAAAGAAGTTAGGGCGAGGTGCTGGTCGTCGTCGTGGCCTGATGGTGGCTTTGTGACGTTGCGGCGATGACGATGCCGCCAGCGACCGCAGCGGCGCCGAGGGCAATCCACATCTCGTTCTCGGTCATCTGAGCCTGCTTGACACCCGCGGGCTTTCCAGGAGCCAGGGCACCGTCGTCAGCAAGAGCGCTTGAGGCGATTAAGGTAGTTGCCAGGACGCCCGCAATGAAAACACGCATGATAAAAACCCCCTCCAGGTTTGGGACCGGCGGATACCCCCGGTGCTGTTGCTTAGTTCCCGACGTAAGGCTGTTTGATAGACAGGAAAAAATCAAGCCTCCCGGGTGGCCAATTCTTGGCTGCTTTGTTCTTAAATCATCGTTAACGAAATGGGCAGCTTTTTCGGGGCTGCCCCCAAATTCCGCCTCGCCCTTTTACGGGTTCGTGGCGGCTGTGGCAGTGGTCACGTTATGGCTGTTGCCTGAGGAGGCTGCGACAGCGATGCCGGCCGCAATCAAGCCAACGCCCAGCCCGATTACCACGGTATTGTCCATCAATTGCGCGTCTTTCACGCCCGCAGGCTTTCCAGGCGCCAGCGCACCGGAAGCGTCTCCGGCCAGGGCGTTGGAGGCGAATAGAGCAGTGGCCAACGCCGCCGAAATAAACAAACGCATAAATCCCCCTTTTAAGGCTTAGAACCGGACACCGGAACGGCGGCCGGAGTTGGTGACATTTCTAGCTTAAGCTCTTGGATTATAAGAGAAACTCAAGCGCCTGAGCTCAAAAGAACAAAATACTGATCGACTCAGTCAGGCGAACGTAACGGCCAACTATCACGATTTTGCGACTTGACCGATCACCGCGCATCCTTGGAACCCGCGGGGAACGGAATTCTCTTCTGACAAGGTTGCTTTGCGGCAACAGTTTCGTCCGTGCCGGCGCAGATACACACTAGCCCCGATAGAAGACCCGCCAGATTTTTCCCTTCTCGCTTTCGGTGATGTAGAGCGAACCATCCGGTGCCACCGCCACCCCGTCGGGGCGCGCGGTGTAGTCCGCCTGGGTCTT
>DATFSP010000022.1:0-2099 GCA_035262545.1 Rhizomicrobium sp.
AGAACGCCACAAGCGTGCTGGATTACATTTTCCGCGAATTGGGCGTCTCCTATCTTGGCCGCACCGATCTTGCCCATGTCGTGCCAACCGCGGATGAGGACCTTGGCAAGGATGCCGGCGGTCCGGGCACGGAGGTGGCGATCGCCAAAGTGGCCTCGACCGGTTATCTGCGCGGCCGCACCCAGATTGCGCTGGTCAAGGGCGGCGCCGCGCCCAAGATGCTGGCGGAAGACGAGCACGAACATTTCAGCCGGTTCGAGGCCGACAATGACAGTGACACGCTGGACCTGTCGGAAATCCGGGCCGGTGTCGAAGCCACGCTCGGCACGGTCAGCGCCCAGGTCGCAACGCTCGAAGCGGCGCTTACCAGGCCGCCCGCGCAAAACACCCGTGCAGCGCGCGCGGCGGAGGCACGGTTGAAAGGTTTTGAAGGCGACAGCTGCGGTGCCTGCGGGAACTTCACGCTGGTGCGTAACGGCACCTGCATGAAGTGCAACACATGCGGATCCACCAGCGGCTGCAGCTGAACGCCCAAAGGCGCAAGCCCGTCAAGGGGAGCAAATCCCGGTGATCGCCGTTTCCAGGACAATGCCGTTTGTCCAGTCCGCAGCCTTGGAACAGGTGAGTTATGACGAAGAAGCGCACACGCTTTGCGCGACCTTCCGTGAAACCCACCGGACCTACATCTATCAGGAAGTTCCGCAAGAAATTTACGACAGCCTCCTGTTCGCCGATTCTCTGGGTGCCTATTTCAACACCCATATCCGAGGCCATTTTCCTTATCGCGAAATCTGACGGCCGGGACTTGCCCCCAAGGCTCGCCAAAAGCGCGGCGTAGCAAACGCGCAGGGGCGGCATCTGTTGCACTACGGCAACTATTTGGTAACCGTTGCGGTTCAGCCTTTAGGCCATGCGTCGTTTAGCCCTGCTTGCCGCTTACACCGCCATCGTCCTGTTTCGGGCCGGCCCCGCTTCCGGCGCCGATGCAGCGGCGGTAGCAAGGATTGATGAGAGCATCATGACTTCGTGGGCAGCGATCTCTGAGGTGTTGATCTGTCCAACCGGAGCCCTGCGCGGCGCGCCGGTCAGCCCGCCTCGCGCGGATTGAGCGCGGACATCATCACCACATCCAGCCATTCCCCGCCCGTGAATGCGGCTTGCCGCATCAGGCCCTCCTGCTCAAAACCCGCCCGGCGGTAGGAGGCAATGGCGCGTTTGTTGCGGGCGAAGACAGTAAGCCAGACGCGCCTAAGGTTGAGCGTGTCCCATGCATATTGCAGCGCCAGCGTAACGGCTGCGCCGCCATACCCCTTGCCGCGATCCTTTTCGTCGCCGATGCGCACCCCAAGCTCGGCGGCGCGGAAAAGCGGGCTCAGATTCTTGAACATCACGAAACCGACGGCGCGCGCCGGCTGCAGCGTACGAATGATGAATAGCACCTGCGCGTTCTGCTTGTTCTGGTGATCGAGCCAGTCCTTGAACATCAGGCAGTCCACCGGACGATAGGGCATGTCACTCTGTGCGGCCTGCGCGTCATTGATCCAGAGGAACAGGTTGCCGATGTCATCGGGCAGCGCTGGCGAAATGGCGACGCCGCCCCCACGTGGCGACACGCGCGCGATCGCGCGCGAGGCGCTATCGCTCGGTGCACCTGGAGTAAAAATTGTCCGCGCGTTCATGCCTGACCTTCTTCAGACCAGTGCAATCTGCCGCGCCGCCGCTTGAAAATTTATGCTTTGTGCATGACGAATTCGAATTATCGCGGCAACAAGGCATTAACCCTATTCTGCCTTTTCGGGACGCCACGTCACGTGAAGGGCGCGGCCCGAGCGCACCTTTACGTAGCCTGCGATCAAGCCAAAACGAAATCAGCCCTTCCGATAACACTGTCACTCCCGTCCCCCGGTCCGCGCGAAGCGCGGCCGGAGGATAAACTCCAGCGGGAAGCCAATATTCAGGCAGCGCATAACCCGGTCATGGATGCCCGCTTTCGCGGGCATGACAACTGCGAGGACGGGGATTGAAACCAACGATGGCCCTGAAAGGCCGAGGCAACATCCTGTACCAATGCTACTCCGCAGCCGCCTTGACCGGTTCCG
>DATFSP010000023.1:0-5206 GCA_035262545.1 Rhizomicrobium sp.
CTTTATAGCGAAAGGTACCGGAGTAGGGGTCTTTGCTGGAGGCGTTTAAATCGTCGCTCGGCGCGATCCCAGAACGCGCAACGAGGCGAAATTCGCTTCGAGTTTGCTTGCGTGGCTCGCTGCTGTCGATCGGGGCAATCAGGATTGCTCGCGCAAAGACGAAGGGCAATCCATGGATTTGGAAACTCTGAACGCGACATGCACGCGACACGAACGGCTAACGCATTGTAATTGCTCGCAATAAATGGCAGCGCACGGATATAGAATCCGCTGGTCAACGCGTATCGATCCCGATACGTCGCCTCCAATTCGAACCCCCTAGGCATGCTTTTCCCTATTAAGGAATTCTTCTGGAGGGTCGGTGCCAAGTTGAATGGGCTGTTTCTCTGGAGCGGTGCGGTCGTGACATCCACAATCACCGTGGAACTCGCCGAAGAAGCTGCCGGTTGGGTGTCCAAATCAGCCTCGAGATCCGTCGTTCCGTTGCCCCAACGTTGCCCAGCAGCGCCGGCTCATCACTAAGCCATTGCAATCACTCATCCTGGGAACTGGTGAAGCAGCAGAGCAAGAGCGCGGCGCGCGCGGCGCAACAAGTGTGACAATAGGCTGGTGATATTGTGCGCCGCTATTTGGCCGAGGCGTAGGGATTTCCAGGTATTTCCCGGCGGCGCACACACTTGCAATCCTCGCCGATTTTTTAGGAGTGCGTGCGCACATGGAGGTTCTGCTCCACCCCGCCGCCCTTTCGTGCAGATGAAAAATACCCCCGGGGGTCCTTCCCGAGGGGCGGGTTTCCAGGCGCGGCATTCGGCGCGCGCGATAGATCATTGGGTCGGTCGATCGGCGGCTGGTTATCAGTTTCATGCCTGGTCTACCACATTTTTGCCACATTTGACAGTCCGTTTTCCGGCATTCAGGCGACTCCGAGATCGCGGCGGCGTGCCCGGCACCGTGCCGGTAGTCTCTTGGGATGCCCGACGACGGGAACTCGCCCGATTTTTTAGAGACGCGCGCGCTCATGCGCGGCCCACGATTGGGTGCATCTACAGCTCTCGACCGTTGGCCCATTTGTAGGTAGGTATCCCATTGCGCCAGATTCTCTTGTAATTTCAATTGTCTGCGTCGGACATGTCGTCCGCCAAACGCTTGCCCATTGGCGGTCCCCGTCGATAAGTCGCATTGTTGGGATTTCGCCGTTTTTTTAAATTTGTGTGCGCGCATGCGTAGTTTTCGCGCCCGCCGGGGCTGCCTCTCGCCTGTTTTCCCACCCCCTAAAAATGGGTTAACCCTTTGATATTCCACAATATGTGGTGTGGTAAAAGCAACACTTGGCACCTATTAGTCCGTGTTTCGCGCGGTCTCGGCCGACGGCGGCGCCTTTAAGCCTTCCAGCACATACACAACAGCAAGCTGGCGGATCAGCTCACGGTCGCGTGGCAATACGAGCCCAAACCGATCAACGATCTTCTCGGCCATGAAATGATGCCGGATATCCCAACCGACTTTGCGGTGCAGTGCTTCGGGCACGATTGCGCTTGGTTCAAGGAACGTGCGTTGCGGTCTTCCCAAGGGAGCGGGTGCGTCGCTCCCGCCGCCTTCACTCGGCGGGAGCGATGCTCCCGTGGCGGGTTGGGGACGCATGCGTTGCGCTCCTCTATTTGGGGGTATGGGGGAGAGCGCAGCGCGGTGGCGGAGCGCGGGAGGAGCGCGGGAGGAGCGCAGGTCATATTTCGACGATCCGGCTGCCCGCATGGCGGTTCGGCATGATGTAATCCTCTTTCCGAATCCTCCCCTTGTCGAACAGCCGGCGCATGGCGGCATCCAACGCCGCCTTGCCGACCTTGGCCATTTTCGCCTCCCGCTCTTTCGCGAACACGTGCGGGGCGTTGTGTGTGCCCCTGTCGTTGACGAACACACCGGCCAGGGACAGGCGGCGCAGGACCTCGAGGAAGACGTGCTCGGCCTTACGTTCGGCCTCCAATTTCTGCGGCGATGGTGCCCCGTCCTGGCCGGGGAACTGCCAAGGGACAACAACGCCGACGCCGTCGCCGTTGGGAAGGTCCACATTCACGAATTGCCGCCAGGTGGCCGTCTTCGCCGGCCCCGAATAGTTCGCCTTGGCGCGGTCGATGCGGAAGTAGTTGGTGCGCTCCAGCTCCATCAGCCCGGCGTTTTCAGCATCCTTCGGGCTCATGACGTTGAGCATGCGGACGGCGCGCATAGCGTCCTTGACGGCGCCGGCGCCGCGCATGTCGTCAATGGTGACGTCGTCGCTGCTGCCGGGCGCCAACTTTCGGGTGTGGTGCGACAGGTCGATGGCGCAGTTCCGGCTGTCCGCCAGGCGGGTGAAAATCCTAATCACCTGATCCATCTGCCCGGGGTTGTTCTCCGGCACCCCGTGCAGCGTCACCAACGGGTCAAGGATGGCGACATCGATCCGGTTGTCCCCAATCGCCTCGGTGATGCATTTGACTAGCCGGTGGTCGGTTTGCAGTCGGACCTGACTCCAGGTCTCCGCTACCCGCAACGGGACTTCGTTTCCTGAGGTCATGAAGAACCCGTCCCCCAGGGCCTCGGCCAGCGGGATGTCGTAGTGCTGGCAGATGCCAGCGAGGCGGCGCTGCAGCTCAAGCATGTTGTCTTCGCCGTTGTGATACCAAACCCGTAGGGGCTCCTTGGCGCCCTCACCCAGAAGGTCGCGGCCGGTCTTCATGGCGATAGCTTCGACCATCACCTCACTGGACTTCCCGGTGCCGCCTGGCGCCACCGTGCCGCTAACGGTGCGGCGCTGGTAATGCCTGCCAAACAGGAACTCTCGTTGCGGGAGTTGCGCAGGGTCGAAGTGCGCGACGGGCCGCAAAATAAATGGCGCTTTCGGCGCATCGTCTTTTGGCGTTTCACTGCCAGGGGCGTCTTTTGCCTCCTCGCCATAATGTCCTGTGTCATTCGCCTCCTGAGTCCCATAGGCTTGAACATGCCAGCCTGCGCCGTTCCTTGTCAGCGTCGGGCGCTTGCCGTCGGCAAGGGCCGCAGCCCAACGCTCGTGGAATTCCATCGGCAGCCAAATCGGAATGCCTGAGGCGGTGTCGTATTCTTTCTCGAAGAGGCTCTGATATTGACTTTTAATGCGCCCGATTACCTCACGCTCCTCGGAGGCGTGATCCCATCCCAGTTTCGATTGCTTTGCTGCCCCCATCGTGATTTCAAGGACCTGTTTGGCAATATCGTCAGGATGTGTGGCTCGCCAAATCAGCGAGGTGATAACTCGGGTTTGTGTGACGTTGGCGTCCTCGCCGTTCCTTATGGCGGCCAATTCAGCCTCGACGTTTACCGGCCCTTTCTCTTTTCCATTGCCGCTTGTCGGCGCCACAAATAGCGGGCCATTACCCTCAACGAGGTCGAGATACGTCTCGATGTCGGAGAGTTCGCAGCGAGCTCCGGTGTCAACCATCACTTGACACGGGCCGCCCCCTTCCTTGGAGTTGTCGGTGCCCGGTCGGCGCATTAACGCCGCGAAATGTGTGGGCGCCATATCGGCGCCAAGGTGCGCCGCCATTCGGCGCAACACATCTTGCGCCTTATCCGCCTCGGGTGTCCCAGCTTCTATTGGCTCTCTGAAGTCTATATAGACGTGTACGCCGCGGCCGCTGTCGGTGAGGCGCGAAAGAAGCTTGAACGATTGTAGCTTCTCGCGGGCCTTCTCAATAATTTGCTCTTTCGGCTCTCCGACGTGACGAGCATCGATGTCCCAATGAAGCCCAGGAATTTCTGCCACGGCGCTCTTTGCGCGCCGCCGCTCCTTTAACGGTGAGACGCAATCATAAACGCCCATCCCCGGCCTATCATGTCGGCGCGCGAAGGCCTCGGCCGAAGCGTGTCCCTCGGGGGTGTCTTCGTAAAAATGTTCAATGCATCCCCCGCCGCTATTGGGAATAGCGGCGACACACCGAAACAGCATGTTTGACCCTCTGTTGTTATTGCTCGCGAGTTTCGTTCGTCCACAGGAATCCGCCGCCTACCGCGGCTTTTCTAGCGGCGCCATGAAAGCCCATGCGCCCAACTTCTTTGGCCTTTACGATCTGTCTCATGTCGAGAGAAAAACCGCGGCACATGTCCGCGCAACATTCGCCGCAAATGAACGGTCCCGTTCTAGGTGGGAGGCCCTCGTCCTCTCCGTGATCGGCGGCGTACCACATTACGAAGGGAAAGCTCAGCCGCCCTCGGCACATCGCGCACCGGCCCCATTTTTTGCAGGGGCCGAAGGTGTCGTTTTCGTCCCAAATAATCATCGCAGTCTCCAAGAAGGAGACGCCGCGCTTCGCGCGCGGCGCAGTTCGGCGCATCAGAACGGAATTTCGTCGTCGCTCATGTCGCCGGCGACGGAGGTGGTCACCGCCGTCAGGTCGGCCTTGGGCGCCTTTCCGCAGCGTTCGAAGGCCGGGGTCTTGATCCAACCGATCCGCTCGTCGCGGTGCTGGAAGCCGCCAATCCGCAGCCTGATGATCGGGTAGTCGTTTGGCTCTGTTCGCTGCATGCGATCGCACGCCTGGATAAGGTTATCGACCGCGCGGCGGCCGGTGATGCTCGAGGTGTTGAACACGTACAGCTCACCGGTTTCGGCGCGCTGCAGCGGAAGCAGGAGTTGGAACTGCCATGGATCGGCCGGCTTGCCCGACAGGCCCACCTCCCATTCGCTTTGATCGGTGTCGCCTAACGTCTCGCGGTCGGGCGGCACGAAGCCCTCGAAGATCTTTCCCTGTTTTCGGTCGGGCGGATTGCCCTTGCCCATGAACTTGATCCACCCGCCCTGGATTTGGTCGTAGATGACGACGAACTGCGTCCCCTCGGGAATCTCTTCGTCGTCGCTCGTCTTCCGAAATTTGCCGTCCTTGGCAAACTTGAAAAACGTTCCGCTCATGCCCACGCCGTGCGCGGCCAAGTAGGCCGAGACGGGCGAGCCGCCATTTGCAAGCGCCGCCTTTGCCGCCGGCACGATGACGCCTTGCTGTTCACGTTGCTGTTTGAGTTCTGACATTTTGAGTTTTACTCTCGCGCGTGTTGCTGAAACCTATTTCCGAGTCCGCGCGGAAAACCGGGAATAGGTACTTCATTTCTTGCTGTCTCTAATCGTGTGCACGTCGTTTTTGGCTTCCGGAAAGAACGCCAGCAGCGTCAACAACCAGTTCGCTGCGAAGTGCGGTAACCA
>DATFSP010000024.1:0-10371 GCA_035262545.1 Rhizomicrobium sp.
GACCTGATGTTTCCCCATCATGAGAATGAGATCGCCCAAAGCGAAGGCGCCCATCACGGCCAGCCCCTGGCGAAAACCTGGATGCATAACGGCTTCCTGCAAGTGGAAGGCGAGAAAATGTCCAAATCACTGGGCAATTTCTTCACCATTCGCGAGCTTCTGGCGGATTGGCCGGGCGAAGTGCTGCGGTTCAACATGCTGCGCAGCCATTATCGCCAGCCCATCGACTTCTCGTTCTCGGGTCTGCGCGAAAGCTGGAAGACGCTGGAGCGCTGGTACGAAGTGACCGAACCCTTGGCCAATCCGGCGCCGGACCAGGAGTTCATGGCGGCGCTCAGTGACGACCTCAACACGCCCCAGGCGATCGCTTCGCTGCATCGCGCCGAGCCTTTGGCGCTGGCGGGCGGGCTGGGCTTCCTGGGTTTTTCCAATGTCCAAGTGAAAATCAGCGATGTCCGGCTGAACGTAAATAGAGCGATGGTCGAAGTCATCGATAAAAAAATCCAGGAACGCAATGCCGCGCGTAAAGCCAAAAACTTTGCCGAAAGCGATCGTATCCGCGATGAACTTCATGGGCTCGGTGTCGAGCTAAAGGACGGGCCGCACGGTACGACCTGGGAGTTCAGGCGGTGACCCGCGAACGTCTCTATATATTCGACACCACGCTGCGCGACGGCGCGCAGACGCAAGGCGTCGATTTCTCCGTAGAGGACAAGCGCCAGATCGCGCTGGCGCTGGACGGGCTGGGCCTGGATTACATCGAAGGCGGCTGGCCAGGCGCCAATCCGACGGACACGGCGTTCTTTTCGGAGCGTCCGCCGCTCAGCCGCGCCCGCTTCACCGCCTTTGGCATGACCAAGCGCTCTGGCCGCAGCGCCGCCAACGATCCCGCCTTGGCGCAGGTGCTGGACGCCTATGCCGATGCGGTCTGCCTGGTGGGCAAGAGCTGGGACTATCATGTGGATGTGGCGCTGGAGATTCCCCGGGGGGAGAATATCGACAATATCGCCCGCTCGATCGAAGCGGCGCGCGCTAAGAAGCGCGAAGCCCTGTTTGACGCCGAACATTTTTTCGACGGCTATAAGGCCAATCCGTCCTATGCGCTCGATTGCATCAAGGCCGCGCACGAGGCGGGCGCGGAATGGATCGTGCTCTGCGACACCAATGGCGGCACCTTGCCGGAAGACGTCCATCGCGTCGTCTCCGAAGTGAAGACGAGACTTCCCGCAGCCAGGCTGGGCATCCACGCCCATAACGACACGGAGCAGGCGGTGGCCGTGACCTTGGCCGCGGTGCGCGCCGGCGCGCGCCAGATTCAAGGAACGCTCAACGGGTTGGGCGAGCGTTGCGGCAACGCCAATCTCTGTTCGCTCATTCCCAATCTGATGCTGAAGGAGCCATACGCGGCTCAGTTCGAGACGGGCGTGAGCCGGGAGCGGCTTTCCCACATCACCCAATTGTCACGATTGCTGGATGAAATCCTCAACCGAGCGCCTGATCGTCACGCGCCCTATGTCGGGCCTTCCGCATTCGCCCATAAGGGCGGGCTTCATTCCTCGGCGGTGACCAAGGACCCCAGGACGTATGAGCATGTACCGCCCGAAAGCGTAGGCAATAGCCGCAAGATCCTGGTCTCGGACCAGGCTGGCCGCTCCAATGTGCTGGCGCGTCTGGCTGAGCTCGGTATCGACCTCGACGCCAAGGACTCCCGCGTCCAGCGCCTGCTGGACGACGTAAAGCAGCGCGAATATCTGGGCTATGCCTATGACGGCGCCGAAGCCTCGTTCGAACTGTTGGCCCGCCGGGCGCTGGCACAAGTGCCGGATTATTTCATGGTCGAGAATTTCAAAGTGATCGTGGACCGGCGCCGCAATGCACGTGGCGAATTCGTGACGGTTTCGGAAGGCGTGGTGAAACTGGATGTAGCGGGCGAAAGCATTCACAATGTCGCCACAGGGAATGGCCCGGTGAATGCCCTGGACGCGGCGTTGCGCAAGGATCTGGGCCGCTATTCCTCGGCGATCAGCGATCTCAAACTTGCGGATTATAAGGTGCGCATTCTCACGACCGGCACCGAAGCGGTGACGCGGGTGATGATCGAAAGCATTGACGGGAAGGGAAACCGCTGGTCCACCGTGGGAGTCTCGGCCAACATCGTGGATGCCTCATTCGAGGCTCTCGCCGACTCCATCGCCTATAAACTTTACAAGGAAGGGGTGGTTCCGTGATTGTCCCTTGAGTGGACACGGATAAAGCCATGTAAAGTCCACGTAAAGCCCCGGCTTGCCGCCTTCCGGGCCCGGGTGAAAATCGCTATGATCCCGGAATCCCGGTGTCTTGGGAAAAGGTCAAGGAGGAGAACTCAATGAGAGGTTTAACAATGATTGCCGCCGCGGCGATGCTGAGCGCGTCGTTTGCGGGCGCCGCATTGGCGCAAGGCATGATGTCGAAAGACGCGCAGATCAAGACGGCGGTGTCCGCTCTGCCGGCCGCTCTGCGCGACGGCGCCACCGTCATCAGTTATGACAGCAAGGGCATGCCCCAGGTTCTGCGCCAGGGCAACAACAACATCTTCTGCGTGAACAGCTCCACTGCCGACGGCTTCAATGTAAGTTGCCGCGCCGAAGCATTGCGTGCGGCTTCCGACTTCCAGGCCAAGGAGAAGGCCGACGGCAAGGATCAGAAGACGATCGGCACCGACACCGACGCGGCCTATGAGTCGGGCAAGCTGACCCGCGCGCCGGTGGGCACCATGATCTACACGCGTGGCGGCAAGACCGAAGCCGAAGCGCGTTCGATGTGGGTGGTCCTGATGCCCAATGTGAAGGGCGAGGATCTTGGCCTGCCGACCAAGCGGATGAACGCCTCATCGCCCTGGATGATGCGCTCGGGCACGCCCGGCGCGCACATCATGATGCCGCAGACGGCGTCCATGGACGACATGCCGCCGCCCCCGCCGAAGGGCATGTAAGCACCGATATCCAAACTTAAGGACACGGCGCCCCTCAAAAGGCGCCGTGTTCCGTTTCTAACGATAGGGAATCCGGCTATGATCCCGGCCAGTTCAGGGGACCGTATCCAAGGAGGAAATGGAATGACTCGTTTACTGATCGCGGCTGCGCTGATGTCGTCGGCCGCGTTTGTGCCAGCGATGGCGCAAGGCATGTCGAAAGACGAATTGATCGCCCAGGCCGTATCGGCTGCGCCGGAAGAATTGCGCGCGGGCGCGACTGTGGTGAATTACGACGCCAAGGGCGATCCGGTGGTTCTGCGCCAGGGCACGAACGGCGTTGTCTGCACGCCCAACCAGAACACGGACAACTACTCGGTGAATTGCTATGCCCAAATCTTGAGGGCGCAGCATGACATGCAGGCCAAGGAGAAGGCCGACGGCAAGGATGCAAAGACCATCGGCGCCGACGTCCAGGCGGCGCTGGCATCGGGCAAGCTGCCCAAGCCCACCACCGGCACCACCATGTACATGCTCTCCGGCAAGACCCAGGCCACCGCGCGTGGCATGTGGGTCGTGCTGGTGCCCGGCATGACCGCCGAGCAGAGCGGCCTTCCCACCAAACCCACCGCGGCCGGCACGCCCTGGCTGATGCGGGCGGGGACGCCTGGCGCGCATATTCATATTCCGCAGGCTGCTGCGGCGGGGTGAGGAGCGGCGCGCAAAGTGCGTGAGCAGGTCCAGCGGACGCAGTAAGAGATGGACATGAGGAAGCGGATCACGGTCCCTGGCTGTGGTCCGTTTCTTTATCCTTTTGCGCGGACTGATCGAGACGTTGCCGTAGATAACTCAGCGCAGCTTCCGGCCCTTCGGCCAGATGGTAGAGGTCGAAGATCATGTGGCGGGCGAAGCCCCGTTCCACGATAGCGCGCAGCAAGGAATCCAGCGTGTCGTAATAGCCATCCACATTCACGACCACGATGGGCTTCTTATGCACGCCCAATTGGGCCTCGGTGCAGACTTCGAAGAATTCGTCCAAAGTGCCTACTCCGCCGGGCAGCACCAGGAAGGCGTCGGCCATCCTCAGCATCAGCGCCTTGCGCTCCTGGATATGGGGTGTGACGATGAGTTTTTCTTCCTCCGATACCGGCGGTTCGAGCGCCTGAAGGAAGGCGGGAATGATGCCCTGCACCAGCGCGCCACCAGCCTGCGCCGCCTTGGCCACGTCGCCCATAAGGCCATTGCCACCGCCGCCGAACACCAGCGACCAGCCCGCCTTCGCTATCCCGGCGCCCACCGTGCGCGCCGCGTCACGGTAGCGGGGATCCAGCCCGAAGGACGAGCCGCAGAAGACGCAAATGGCGTGGTTTTTCTTCTTTTCCATGCCGCTATTGGGGTTGCGTGGGAGGCGTCATCTTCCTAAACAGGTCTGACATATTTTCAAGAGCGAAGGCGGGAGCCGGAGCGACCAAAGTATGAGCGAAGGCGGGAGCCGGAGCGACCAAAAGTAACACCTAAGCGGCAACGTCATTCAAGGAGAGTTCCGTGCCGCGGCGGCACCTGAGGCTTTGGCTTATCATTATCTGCGTGATCGCCGTGATTGCACTTATTGCGGGCTATGTGACGTTCGGCGGCGCCAATATGGGACGATAGACGGCGATGGCTCCCCGTTCAGTGGTGGAAGAAGGCGACGGCGCGCCGTCATTCAGGCCGCTCTGGACGCTGATGCCCTATTTGTGGCCCAAAGGGCGGCCGGATCTGCGCGTAAGGGTAATCGTTTCCATCGTCTTCCTGGTGCTGGCGACGGGCTTCACCAGCGTCTCGCCGCTGATTTTCGGCTGGGCGGTCGACCGCCTCAAGCCCACCCCTGCCAATATCGCCATCGGCAGCGTGCTGTCGCTTATCGCGGCCTATGCGATCTCGCGCATTCTGATGCAGTCATTCGCCCAGCTGCGCGACGGCATTTTCGCCAAGGTGCAATATCACGCCATGCGCGAGGTTGCGGTCCAGACCTTCGCCCATGTGCATACGCTCTCGCTTCGCTTTCACCTGGAGCGTAAGACCGGCGGCCTGTCGCGCATCATCGAGCGCGGCACCAAGGGCATCGACACGCTTCTCTCCTTCGCCCTGTTCAGCATCTTTCCCACCATCCTGCTCCTGGCCTTCTACAGCGCCATCCTGCTGATCAATCTCAACATATGGGTGGCGGTCTCGACCATCATCATGGTGATCGCCTATGTGTGGTTCACCTTCTGGATCACGCGCTGGCGCATCCAGTTCCGCCGCGAGATGAACCAGTCCGACACCGATGCCAACACCAAGGCGGTAGACTCGCTTCTCAATTTCGAGACCGTCAAATATTTCAACAACGAGACGCACGAGACGCGGCGCTATGACGTGTCTATGGAGAAATTCTCGCGCGCTTCGATCCAGTCGCAAATCTCGCTCTCCTATCTCAACACCGGACAGGCGACGATCATGGCGATTGGACTGGGCGCGGTGATGGCGCTGACTGCGGCCGGCATCTCGCGAGGCCAATTCTCGATCGGCCTGTTCGTGGCCGGCAACGCCATCCTGATCCAGCTTTACCAGCCGCTGAATCTTTTGGGCACGGTCTATCGCGAGATCACGCAAGGGCTGGTGGACATGGAGGCGATGTTCCGCCTGTTGAACCAGCCCCAGGAAGTGAAGGACAAGCCCGGCGCCAGGCCGCTGATGGTCAAGGGCGGCGAGATCCGTTTCGACAATGTCCTGTTCAATTACGACCCCGAACGCACCGTCTTGAAGGGCGTGACCTTCACCGTGCCCGCAGGCAAGACGGTGGCGGTCGTGGGGCCGTCTGGCGCGGGGAAATCCACCATCAGCCGTATCCTCTACCGCTTTTACGACATCCGTGAAGGCAGTGTGACGATCGATGGCCAGGACATTCGCGACGTGACCCAGGCATCCTTGCGCGCGGCCATCGGCATCGTCCCCCAGGACACGGTGCTGTTCAACGACACGGTACGCTATAACATTGCCTATGGCCGCATCGGCGCCAGCGAAGCGGAAATCCGCGAGGCGGCCAAACTCGCCCAAATCGACAAATTCGTGATCGAGTTGCCCCAGGGCTATGACGCGATGGTCGGCGAGCGCGGCCTGAAATTATCGGGCGGCGAAAAGCAGCGCGTCGCGATTGCCCGCACCATCCTCAAGAATCCGCCCATCCTGTTGCTGGACGAGGCAACCTCGGCGCTCGACACGGGCACCGAGCGGGAAATCCAGGGCGCGCTCAGCGACGTGTCACGGGGCCGCACGACCTTGGTGATCGCCCACCGGCTTTCCACCGTGATCGATGCTGACGAGATCCTGGTGCTGGATCACGGCCGTATAATCGAGCGGGGACGCCACTCGCAGCTTCTGGGCTTGAACGGCCATTACGCCGCAATGTGGAACAAGCAGCGCGAAGCCGCCGCCGCGCGGGAAAGACTCAAGCAAGTCGAAAACGACCCGGACGTGGCGCCCGCCATTTCCAGGGCAGCACCGGTTTAAGTTCTGTGCGTCATCCAACGGCGAATAAGCCAAATGGCGAGTGTTGCTATTATGGTGGGTGGAAGAAAGCATTCTGCTGCCAAAGTCACGGCTAGAGGACCACGGCAGTAAAACTCATGGGCGGGCCACGGCCCAAAGTAGTCCACCAAGCCCCAGCACCGGTTGTGATTCATTGTGTAGAGGCAAAAGCTCCAGACAATTGCGCTAACTGCGATAGCGATGACCATCCGGCGCATCTCTGTCCTCATGCTCGAGTCATGCGCATGAACTTAGCGCGAGGGATTTTGCGGCTTGAGCAGGAGGCCGCACGGATCGTACGGACGTACGTGAGTACGGCCGACGCCCTCAAGACGCAAAAGACCCGCGCGATTAAATAATCTCGACCCGGTCGACTTCCACGCCCTTATTGCCCTGGCGCGTGGAATAGCGAATCCGCTGATCCGGTTCGACCGACTGCACGCCCGACCGCCGAAGCGCGCTGGCATGCAGATATATGTCGCCCGAACCATTGTCCGGCATCACAAAGCCGAAGCCTTTCTGGTCGTTGAAGAATTTGATCTTGCCTTCGACCATCGGGCCCGACGGGCCGCTGTCGCGGAAATGGCCGCGTCCACCGAATCGGTCGCCGCCACCGAAACGGTCGCCGCCACCGAAACGATCGCCGCCGCCGAAACGGTCGCCGAAATCGCGCCTGGGGCCACGTGATGGCGCCTCTGCAGTGGAAAGATCCACGCTGTGAACATTGACCACCTGCAGGCCACGCTGGCTGTCAGCCAGATCGCAGACGATGGTGGCGCCCTGCGGCACCTCGCTGTGACCGGCCGCCTGCAGAGCGGAGGCGTGACAGAATGCGTCACCACCCTTGTCCAGCGTAATGAAACCGTACCCCTTGGTCGCGTTGAACCACTTCACCTTGCCGGTCGCGGAGCTTTGCGCGAGGGGCCGGGACCCACCGTTTTCGTAATGTGCCATTTGAACCGACGCCACACCCAAGCCGGTTGATACACAAACGCCCCCTTGTCCGGCCTGCGAGCGGGCGTATTCCCCTATGATGACTACAGAAAGTGAAAACTCGCAAGCGCGGAGCAACCCTATGGTTGCACTGCAAAAAGCCGGCATCGCTGTTCGCTGCGGCGCAAAAGATGCTTGACTTTCAAAGGGTCGCTCCCGATATAGCGTTCCATCGCCGGCCGACCGCACAGGGCTTCGAGCTTCATCGCCGGGATTTTTTTCAACCCTCCGTTCCCTCCAATGTGCGTGGAAGACGGCAACAGCCGTTCCCGTGCCCTTGCCAAGGGTGTTGCGGGTCTTCCGGTTTTTAAGGATTTTCGTGACTGACTTAAGTTTTGCTGCGCTCGGCATCGCCGAGCCGATCCTCCGCGCCCTCGCGGCGGAGAATTACATCAATCCGACCCCCATCCAGGCGCGTGCCATTCCAACGCTGCTGTCAGGGCGCGATCTTCTGGGCATCGCCCAGACCGGCACCGGGAAAACCGCCGCGTTCGGCCTGCCCTTGCTGCAGAAGCTTTCGGTGCGTCATGTGCCGCCGCGGCCCCGCGAAGCCAAGGCGCTGATCTTGGCGCCGACGCGCGAGCTGGCGTTGCAGATCGACGAGAGCCTGAAGACTTATGGCCGCTTCTTGAATCTGCGCCGCGCAGTGATTCTGGGCGGCGTGGGCCAGAATCCGCAAATCGCCGCGATGAAGAATGGCGTGGATATTCTGGTGGCGACACCCGGCCGGCTGCTTGATCTGGTGCAGCAGAAGCATGTGCGGCTGGATGCCGTTTCGGTGTTGGTGGTGGACGAAGCTGACCGCATGCTGGACATGGGCTTCATTCGCGACGTGCGGAAGATCGTGAATTACCTGCCGAAAGAACGGCAATCCATGCTGTTCTCCGCCACCATGCCGGACGACATCGCCCGCCTGGTTGCCGAGATGATGAGAAATCCCGAACGCGTGGAGGTGGCCCCGCAAGGGCGGACCGCGGACCGCGTCGAGCAGTTCCTGTATCATGTGCCCATGGCGCAGAAGCGCGATTTGCTGCGCCGGCTCCTGGCCGACAATGCATTGAGCCGCGTGATCGTCTTCACCCGCACCAAGCACGGCGCCAACAAGGTGAGCGAGCAGCTTTGCAAGCATGGTATCGAGGCCCTCGCGATCCATGGCAACAAAAGCCAGAATGCGCGCCAGCGGGCGCTGGAAACCTTTAGAAGCGGCAAGACCAGGGTGCTGGTGGCGACAGACATCGCCGCCCGCGGCATCGACATTGACGACATTTCCCATGTGGTGAATTTCGAATTGCCCAACGAGCCGGAAAGCTATGTCCACCGCATCGGCCGCACCGCGCGCGCCGGCGGGGCTGGGATTGCGATTTCGCTCTGCGACCCGTCGGAAAAGCCCTATCTGCGCGACATCGAAAGGCTCATCCGCCTGCCCATCACGGTTAGGACGCATGATTTGCCGCCCTTGCCGGAAGGCGAGGCGAAGCCGCAAATCGCCCACCCTCATCGTCACGGCCAAAAGCCGTTCAAGCCCAAGCGGAACGGTTCGCGTCCGCATTGGCGCAGGAACAAAGACAAGAAGAGGGATGCGGCTTAAGCTGCAGGGTGGATAGTAATGGAGCACGGGCCTGGAAAAGTGAGGGCTCCAGCGCGTTATCGATAAAGGCGAGGGGCCAAATTTTTCGGTCCGGTCGTGCGACAAGGAAAGATGAGCGAAGTCGCGGAAGCGCCGCTGAAACTCGATGGCCGCGTGGACAACAGGTTCGCGCGGCTGCCGGGCGATTTTTATACCAGGATGCGGGGGGAACGCGTGGGCGAGAGCCTTCGCCTGATCCACGCCAATCCCGAAGCGGCGGCACTAATCGGGCTCGATCCGGCTTTCTTCCGCGACCCCGCCTTTGTGGAGATTTTCTCCGGCCGCGTGTCCTTCCCCGGCGGCGAGCCCCTCGCTATGGTTTATTCCGGTCATCAATTCGGTGCCTGGGCGGGCCAATTGGGCGACGGTCGCGCGCTTCTGATCGCGCAAATACGCAACGCACAGGGCGAATTGTGGGACGTGCAGTTGAAGGGTTCGGGACTCACGCCTTATTCGCGCTTCGGCGATGGCCGCGCCGTGATGCGCTCCACCATCCGCGAATATCTGGGCAGCGAAGCCGTTGCGGCACTGGGGATTCCCTCAAGCCGCGCGCTTTCCATCGTCGGCACCGGTGAACAGGTGCGGCGCGAGCAGTTGGAGCCCGGCGCGATCCTCACCAGGCTGGCACGTTCGCATATCCGCTTCGGCCATTTCGAGCACTTCCATTATGCGGGGAAGCACGAGAAGGTCCGGCTTCTGGCCGACCATGTGATTGACGAATATTTTCCGGCGTTCGTGGGCGATCATGCGGGGTGGTTTGGCGAAGTCGTGACGCTGACTGCCCAGTTGATGGCCGAATGGCAGGCGGCGGGTTTCGCCCATGGCGTGATGAACACCGACAATATGTCCATCCTCGGCCTCACGCTCGACTACGGGCCCTATGGCTTCATGGATGCCTATGATCCGGAATTCATCTGCAACCATTCGGACGAGACGGGCCGGTATTCCTTCGCCAACCAGCCCGGCATCGGCCTGTGGAATCTGAAGGCGCTGGCCATCGCGCTGTCCAGCCTGATCGACAGTGACAGGCTGGTCGAGAAGCTCGACACGTATGAATCCCATTTCGTAAGCCGCTACCGGGAACGCATGCGCGCCAAACTGGGGCTCAACGCCGCCGAAGAGGGCGACGACCGCATGATCGGCATCCTGCTTTCGTTGATGATCAAGGCGCGCGCCGATTACACGCTGACATTTCGCGGGCTCTCGCAACCGGGCGAGACTTGGCTCCGTCTGTTCGGGGAAGCGCGGGGCG
>DATFSP010000025.1:0-18289 GCA_035262545.1 Rhizomicrobium sp.
CCTTCGCCCAAGAGGGCTCCGTCGCGACAGCCTTCGCTTGCTTCGCGAGCGAAGGTTGGTGGAGGGGGCTGGATTCGAACCAGCGTAGGCGTAGCCAACGGATTTACAGTCCGTCCCCTTTAGCCACTCGGGCACCCCTCCATTTTCCAACTGGCACAAGGGTTAGACCCAATCACCTGCCGGCGCGCGAACGTCGCCCGTAAAAGTCCGGACGAGCGAAAATATTGCCTCCAAAGATTTGGCTGCGGATCGCGCGTTATTGGTCAATCGGACCTGGGTGTCAAGGGCATAAGTAACGCCAAAATGGCGGTTTTCCGCCTTTTAGCCGCAAGGGTGCCGGAGAGCGGCTTGCCGCCCCCTCACGCTTCTATATTAAGGCCCGATGCGCCGCCACAAAGGTTCCGAGAAACAGCCGCCGAAGCATGGCCAAGCCCGCTCGCCCCACGGGCGCAGTCATCTGATTCGCCCGGAAAGCAGCCGGGAAAAGCCCGAATACTGGCTTTACGGTATTCATGCGGTAGGAGCGGCATTGGCTAATCCCCGCCGGAAGGTCCGCCGTGCCGTCCTGACCGCCCGGGCGGCGGAAGCGCTAGGCTCCAACCTGACCGACCGGCTCCGAGTGGAACCAGCGGACGCTGAGGCGATAAGCCGCCTGCTTCCACCGGGAGCAGTCCACCAGGGAGCGGCCCTCTCCTGCGAACCCCTGCCCGCCCGCGATCTGGACGAAATTCTCTTTTCCCCCATGGCTGGGCTCGACGCGGCAATCCGGCAAGGCGAACAAGCCCGTCGCATCGTCCTGGTCCTGGACCAACTTTCCGATCCCCATAATGTGGGCGCGATCCTCAGAACCGCCGCCGCCTTCGCCGTCACAGCCGTGGTGGTGCAGGACCGCCACGCCCCGCCGCAATCGGGCGCGTTGGCCAAGGCGGCGTCGGGTGCGATGGAGATGGTGCCCTATGTTGAAGTGGTGAACATCGCACGCGCGCTTGATAAGTTGGGAGACGCGGGCTTCTGGCGCATCGCGCTGGCCGGTGACGGACAAGAACCGATCGCCCGGGGCGCGTCCAGGGGCGACATCGCACTCGTATTAGGCTCAGAAGGCGAAGGCATACGCCGTCTGGTGCGCGAACATTGCGACACTGCCGCTTTCGTCCCAATCGACAAGGCGATGGAAAGCCTCAACGTCTCAAATGCGGCAGCAATCGCACTGTATGAGATGAGACGCACCGAAAGCGGGTGAGCACCACCAGGCCACATGTTGCATCATCCAGAACTCGTGATATACAAAAGGAAATAACGAGGGGACGGTGTATGGCTGGTGTACGGATTCTCTGCGGAGCGTGGCTCTTCACGACCGCTTTTGCCGCTCCGGCTCTCGCGCAAAGTGCTGTCGGCGACTATTTCGACACCTGGTATGACCGCGTCAACGAAGCCCAATCCAGCCAGCCGCATTGGATGACACCGCTTGCAACCGTGACACCACGGCTGGAGCAGGAATTTCGTTACGATCAGAATTTCCAGCGCACCAACACCGACGCCAACATCACGATTTACGACGGGGGCAAGGGCCTGGAACTGATCCCCACGACGACCAACGAAATCTTGCTGAACCTGCCGCCTTATGAAGAGCGCACGGGCGCAAAGGCGGCTTCTGGCTGGGCCGACTGGCCGCTTCTCACCGTCAAACAGCGGCTTGCCAGCGCCAATGAGGATAACGGCAACTACATCGTTACCGCCTTTCTTGGTCTCCAGAAGCCGCTGAACAACCGCGCATTCTCCAATCATGCTTATGTGATCACGCCGACCATCGCCGGGGGTAAAGGCTGGGGGGACTTCAGCGTTCAGGCCACCCTCGGCGCGGGCATACCGACGGAACATGCCAACACCATCGGCACCTCGTTCATCACCAATGTCGCTCTGCAATATCACATTGACGAATATTTCTGGCCCGAGATCGAGTTCAACGATACGAAGTGGTCTGGGGGCGCGCGTGGCGGCCTCAATCAGCTCTTTATGACTTTCGGTATCATATTTGGCCGCTTCCAGTTGGCGGAGCACGCCCGCTTTATCATCGGAGGCGGTTACCAAACTGCCTTGTCGCCAACTCTGGTCAAAGTGCCTCTTACGCCCGCTTATGACCACAACTGGCTACTCAGCGCCCGGCTGGCATTCTGAGCTGTCCGCTTTCATTTCGGATTGCTATCTCTGTTTTTTTCCCGCGTCGGAATCGCTGGCAGACGGGCTGCATTGGGATATAGTCGGGTCGTCCGGGGCGCGACTATGAGAACAAGCCGGATGCTGAAAATCTATTGCCTTCTGATGGCGTTTGCGGCTGCCGGTGTGGCGCCCGCCTGGGCCGACCCTGTCTCCCACACCTTCGAGGCAAACTACTCGCTGTCCTTTTGGGACATCGGCTTCGGCCATATCCAATATTCCAATGCGCTCAAAGGGAATTCCTATTCCGCAAGCGCCCATTTCGCGACTCAGGGCATGATGGGTTTTTTCTGGAAATCCATCATCGATGCCACTGCTGACGGCGGCGTGGACGCGCACGGCGTGTCGCCCGCCGACTATGATTCCCATTCACGCTACCGCGACCGGCCGTTGCAGCAGGTCAAATTTACTTATGACAACAGCGATCCTTCCGTCTATTTCGATCCACCGGTGGACCTGATCCGCTTCCCGGTGACGCGGGAGCAACAGAAAGGCGCCATGGACCCCATGAGCGCACTGATCTCCATTCTTGTGGGAGCGAGCGCCGATTCAAAGGCGCCATGCGGAACCGGCGCCCAAGTGTTCGATGGCCGCCGCCGGTATGACGTGCAGTTCACCTACATCAAGGACGAGAAACTGTATTTGGACCACGGGCTCTTCCAGGGCAGCAATGCCCACCTCTGTGAACTGCATTTCGTGCCGATCGCAGGCTATCCGCAGCGGCTGGTGATGCAGCGGCGCGATCCGCCAAAAATGTTCGCGGATTTGGTTGATGTCGCCGAAACCGGCACGCCGAACGGCCATTATGTCGTTCCCGTAAAGGTTTGGGCGGAACTGAGCCTGGGCACCGTGACAGTGACCCTCGATACGATCAAGGTGGATGGTGAAAAGCGGCTCACCGCCGGTGAACGGAATAGTCCGGTGGAGTGAGCAGCGATCCACAGGGGCAAAACGGTCCAGCGGACCCTTATTGAGCGGTGAATGCCGCGAGCCTCATGGGCGGGGTTGACCCCACCTATCAGCGAGCGGCCTTGGCGACGAAGAGCCTGAATTTTAGCGAAAGGCTTTGCTCTGCCAGAGACAAGCGCCATTCGAATGCTTGAACCGGCAGCAAGCCCGGAGCACCATTACAAATCGGCGCAAGCCGACGCGCGGTTCCGCCAACATTATTTTTGCGAATGGTGCGCGGATGGGCGAATACCCCTTGGAGATAATGGTTCCCGCATAGCCTCAACCGCGATAAAGTGGCGGCTCGGACAGTGACTTTCTCCCCGCGATCGGAGGCAGCATCACGTCATGACTTTCCTCTTCATGCCCGCCTTGTGGCTGCTGTTGATCGTGCCATTGCTTCTCGCTGCTTATGTTTTTGTCTCGCGCCAGCGGGAGAAGCACACCATCCGGTTCCTTCCCCTGATGGCAGGCAGCCGCGCGGCGAATGCGAGATGGCGACGCCATCTGCCGCCTGCCCTCCTGCTGCTGGCGCTGACCGTCCTGATCGTGGCCACGGCACGTCCCGCTGCTACCGTCACGCTGGCGGCGCGGCACGGCACCGTCATATTGGCGATGGATGTATCCGGAAGTATGCGCGCCGACGATGTGCACCCTACACGCATCACCGCTGCGCAGATCGCTGCGCGGGCCTTCATCAATGATCGCCCGACCAAAGTTAAGATTGGTATCGTCGCATTTTCGGGGGCGGCATTCCTGGTCCAGGCGCCTACCAGCGACAATGTGGCGCTCAGCCAAGCGATCGACAGCCTCACGCCGGAGCGCATGACGGCGATCGGTGCAGCGGTACTCACATCGCTCCAAACCCTCTTTCCCGCGGTGCGCTTCGACACGATGCTGCCGGGCTTTGGCGGCGAGGAATTCACCAGTGGCCGGTCGCCCAATATGGCCCAAGGCGGTGTGCCGCTGGGCGGCAATCCCAAGACTGTGCAAAAGGACGCCAGCAAAATCCAACCCGTCCAGCCCGGAAGCTTCAAGTCCGCCGCCATCATCCTCATGACGGACGGCAAGAACACCGACGGCCCCGATCCCATCGACGCGGCCCGCATTGCGTCCAATTTCGGCGTCAGGGTCTTCACCATCGGTTTCGGCACGCCCAATGGCGAAATCCACACCTATTGGGGACGCACCATGCATGTGGTCCTGGATGAAGAGACGCTCAAGACCATGGCAAACATCACCCATGCGCAATATTTTCACGCCCAGAGCGAAAAGGAGCTGGCCACCATCTACAAAGATCTCAACACCAAACTACAAAGTGAAACCGAAACGCGCGAGATCACGGCTTTCTTCGCTGCGGCGGCGTTGTTGCTCACTGTCGCCTCCGTATCGCTGTCGCTTCTCTGGTTCGGGCGGATCGTGTGACAAAGAAATATTCCCATGATGAACTCGCTGTGCGGGTAAAGACCCCGGGATGGCGGCTGATGCGGGACAAAGACAATCCCGTCACTGGCACGCTGCAACATCTGCTGAACCTAGCCCATCAGAGAAAGAAGAAAGGCGAGCATCTCGGCTTGATCCAGGAGATCGAGACCAAGATTGAACTGGACATGTTCGAAGTCGAGAGGCTTTGGCGCTTCCTGGGATTGCCGGTCTAGCGCCGTGTGAACTGCGCCTTCATTCAGCACTACTGGACCGCAAAATATGCTCGCCCATCGACAGGCTCAGGCTAAAGACATTCGCCGGAACCCCGGCCCGGATTAAAGGTTATAGCTTTAGATCCAATCTGGAGAGTTCATGCGCTCGCTGTTGCTTTGGGCGATCGGTATCCCTGTGCCCATTATCATCATTCTCTGGCTGGTCAGCGGTCACGCCTGAGGCTCACGGCCACGCTATAAATTTTTTCGACTGAGCCCAGCCCCGCGGCGCAACGCGGCCGGCTTGCGCACGCTCACCTTTCCATTCCTTCAATTCGGAAGCAGGAAAGTTGCGATTATTCTCATCGCACAAGCCTTCTTTCCACTCGAATGTCATCGCATCAACCAGTCCGCCATCCTTGTAGCGCTGGAGAAAAACACCTTGGCCGCGCGCCATTTCGGGCACTTCGGAGAGCGGGAAAATTAAGAGCTTCCGGTTGTCGCCCACGACCGCCACCTGATCGCCTTGGATCGGGCGCGCCATTACCGCCATAGCGCCGCCCTTCACATTCATGACTCGCTTGCCGGCCTTTGTCATGGCGATGGCGTCGTCCTCGCTGGTGATGAAACCGTGGCCGGAACTGGCCGCCAGCAGCAGCTTGCGGCCCGGAACGTGCACGAACATCTGCGCGATATCGGCGTCCGGTGGAAGATCGACGAATGTGCGGATCGCTTCGCCATTTCCGCGCCCGCCCGGCAGCTTGCTGCAATCGAGCGTAAAGAAGCGCCCATCGCTCGCCAGCATCATCAGCCTGTCTGTGGTCTGGGAATGAATCCAAAAGCGATGGCCGTCGCCCTCGCGATACTTGATCGTCTCGTTTTCTTCCTGGTGCCCCTTGAGCGCGCGCAGCCATAGTTTCTGAGAGCAGACGATGGTAATGGGCTCTTTCTCCGCCGCGCTGGCCAGTTCCACTGCCTCTTCCGCAAGCGCCGACAACTCGGCCACATCGCGGGCACCCGCGATCTCGGTGCGACGCTTGCCCAATGCCGTCTTGCAGCCGAACTTGGCATCGATTTCCTTGACCTGTTCGATCAATTTCTCGGACATCAGCTTGTCGGAACCGAGGAGTTTGGTGAGGTCCCTGCGCTCCCTGGTCAGCGCGGCATGCTCATTGCGAATCTCCATCTCCTCCAGCTTGCGCAAAGCGCGCAGCCGCATGTTGAGGATGGCTTCGGCCTGCACATCGGTGATGTGGAACGCCTTCATCAATTTGGGCTTGGGTTCGTCCTCGGTGCGGATGATCTTGATGACCTTGTCGACGTTCAAATAGACGGCCAGATAGCCTTCCAGCACCTCGAGCCGGGCGGCAATCTTCTCCAGCCTATGGCGCGAACGCCGTTCCAGCACCTCACGGCGGTGATCCACGAAAGCCTGCAGCGCCTGCTTCAGGCTCATCACCTTGGGCACTTGGCCTTTGTCCAGCACATTGAGGTTGATGGGGATTTTGACTTCCAGGTCGCTCTGGCGGAAAAGCTGTTCCATCAGGAGATCGGCGTCCACCGTGCGACTTTTGGGCGAGAGGACGATGCGGATGTCTTCGGCACTCTCGTCATGAATATCGTCGAGCAGCGGCAGTTTTTTCTGGTCGAGCAGCTCGGCGATGCGCTCGATCAGCTTGGCCTTCTGCACCTGGTAGGGAATTTCCGTGACGACAATTTGATAGACGCCGCGCGCTCCTTCCTCCTTTTCCCAGCGCGCCCGCAGCCGGAAGCCGCCCCGCCCGGTCTTATAGGCTTCGGCGATGGCGGCTTGCTCCTCGACTACGATGCCGCCAGTGGGAAAGTCCGGCCCTCTGACGAATTTCTGAAGGGTGCGATCCTGGCAATTGGGATTTTCAATCAGCGCGACCAACGCACCGCAAAGTTCGCCCAGATTGTGCGGCGGGATAGAAGTTGCCATACCCACCGCGATGCCCGAGGCGCCATTGGCGAGGAGATTGGGAAACGCGGCGGGGAGCACCACCGGCTCTTCGTCCTCGCCATCATAAGTGGCACGGAAATCAACCGCATTCTCGTCCAGGCCTTCCAGCAACGCCTGCGCCACTTCCGTAAGGCGGCTTTCGGTGTAGCGCATGGCGGCGGCATTATCGCCATCGACATTGCCGAAATTGCCCTGGCCTTCAATCAGGGGATAGCGCAGCGCGAAATCTTGGGCGAGGCGCACCAAGGCCTCGTAGATCGCGATGTCGCCATGGGGGTGGTATTTGCCGATCACGTCGCCCACCACGCGGGCGCATTTCTTGAAGCCGGCGGCGGGATTGAGTCCCAGAAGCCGCATCGCGTGCAACAACCGGCGGTGGACCGGCTTCAAGCCGTCGCGCGCATCCGGCAACGCGCGCTGTGTGATGGTAGAGAGCGCATAGGCCAGATACCGCTGGGACAATGCCCGCGCCAATGGCTCCGGCCGTATATCGTCTTCTTTGACAGGAACACCCATAGCTTGGTTCTAGTCCGATTCGTGCCTGGCCAGCGCGCCCAGACTACTTCAATTGGATGTCCGCGAGAGCGTCCAGCCGGCGCCGCGCTTGCGGCATTTCGTTGCCATGCGGCAGGAGCACCCGTTCCAGCAGGAAATGTCCGGTTAGGTTCAGTCCGGCGCGCGTAGTGTGGAGATCGGGAACATCACCCGAACCCAAGAGGAATTGCGGCAATGGAAACAATCGCGCCGCATAATCCGCGCCGGCGCCGGCCGACACCGCTCGTCCCGTCCGGGGCGATACGTAGAGAAGATCCGTAGTCGCGCCCGTCGCGGCGCAGCGTGAAAGGTCAAGACCGAAGCCCAGCGCGTCCAAGAGCCCCGCTTCCCATCGCACGTAGAGCGGCCCCCAGTGGGCAAAATCGTCGGCCGCCATGGCATCGAGCAGGATCTCGGCCGCGTCATACAAAGGAGTGTGTCTCTGATGCTCCGGCAGGACCGTCATAGCCACGGCGCAGAAGGCATTGAGCCCGGTCAAGCTATCGCGGCTTTCCATCAGGCTGCCCGCTCGGGCCTTGGCCAATTCCACCGCGTAATTTCCCAATTGTTCGGGCAACCGTGCCCGCCAAGTGGCCGACAAACCATTGCCGGGCTGCAATAGCGCTCGCGCCTTTGACCCACGCACCAATCCCTGATGCCGGCCATGCTCGCGCGTGAAGAGATCGGCGATCAGTCCCGTTTCGCCATACTGGCGAGCTGAAAGTAAAATCGCGTTATCAGTCCATTCCATTTACCGAACCAGCCACAGGTCCAAACCCCTCATGCTTCGACAAGCTCAGCATGAGGAAATCGAGCTAGCTCCTCACCCCGAGCCCGTTGAAGGGAGAGGCCAGGACATTACTCTTTTGGATATTCCAGGCCCATCTGCTCATAATATTCACGGCTTTCCGCCCAATTTTCGTTGACCTTCACAAACAAAAAAAGGTGCACCCGGCGATCGAACAATTGCTCCATCTCCTCGCGCGCCAGCTTGCCAATGGTCTTGATGGTCTGGCCACCCTTGCCGAGCGCGATCGCCTTCTGGCCTTCGCGCTGTACATAGATAACCTGCTCGATGCGGACAGATCCGTCTTTGCGCTCTTCCCATTTTTCCGTCTCCACCGCACTGGCATAGGGCAGTTCGTCATGAAGGCGGTGATAAATTTTCTCGCGCGTAATTTCGGCGGCGAGAAGCCGCATCGGCATGTCGGCTGCCTGATCCTCGGGATAAAGGAATGGGCCTTCCGGCATGCGCGCATTCACCCATTCGGCCACATCCTTCACACCGTCGCCGCTGAGCGCGCTGACCAGGAATACATCCTCGAAGCTCGCCTGGCTATGAAGCTTTTCGGTGAGTGGCAGAAGAGTCTCCCGCTTCATGCCGTCGATCTTGTTCAGCACCAGAGCCTTCCTGGTCTCGTTGTCCTTCAGCCCTTCCAGGATCGATTCAGTATCACGCGCCGCCGGTGAATTGGGGTTGGCGGCGAGATCGGCGGCGTCCACCAGCAGCAAAATGGCATCCGCATCTTCCGCGCCCAACCAAGCCGCACCCACCATGGCGCGGTCAAGTCTGCGGCGGGGACGGAATATGCCAGGCGTATCGACGAACACGATCTGAGTCCCGCCCATCATCGCCACGCCTTTGACGATCATGCGCGTGGTCTGGACCTTGGGGCTCACGATCGCCACTTTCGAGCCCACCAGGGCGTTGGTGAGAGTGGATTTGCCCGCATTGGGCGCGCCGATGACGGCGCAAAAGCCGCAGCGTGTTGTCATGCTACGATGCGCGCCAGCAATTTGGCTGCCGCTTCCTGCTCGGCTTCGCGCTTGGATCCGCCCTCGCCCAACTCAGGGGACAAGCCTTCCACCAAAGCCTCAATAATGAAATGCGGCGCATGAGCAGGCCCGCTGCGCGCAGTTTCCCGATAGCTGGGCGCAGCGAGGCCTCGGCCTTGCGCCCATTCCTGCAGCCTCGTCTTTGCATCGCGCAGCTCGGGGCCCGTCCCCGGATCGGCGAACATATCCGTCCAATAGCGTTCGATGAACATGCGCGCCGCCTTCATGCCGCCGTCCAAATAAAGAGCCGCGATCACCGCCTCACAGACGTCGCTCAGGATCGCCGCTCGCGCCCTGGGACTGTCGAGGCTCGGACCCGCCAGATGAATATAGCCCGGCAATCCAGCGGCTTCGGCGGCGCGAGCGCAAGCTTCCGCGCGCACAAGCGCATGAAGCCTGACAGTGAGCGGTCCTTCGCTTTCATGCGGATGGCGGGCGTGCAGAATCTCGGCCACGACCAAGCCCAGCACCCGGTCGCCCAAAAATTCAAGTCGCTCGTTGGATTGAGACGAACCGGTACTGGCGTGGGTGAGCGCACGCTTCAGGAGTGCAGGGTCGGCGAAATGATGACCGAGCTTGTCTTCCAGGACGGAGAGATTGCGCAAGGCGTCAATGTATCGGTGTTAGAATTCGCGAATAGCGGATTGCAAACGGCCACTTCCAGGGCTCCCAGATGTGCGCGCTACCATCGGTGGAGAAGAAACGGAAGACTGCCTTGCCTTCCAGATTCTCGGCGGGGACGTAGCCCACCTCGGTGCGGCTATCGGCGGAATTGTCGCGGTTGTCGCCCATCATGAAATAATGGCCCGGCGGCACGACATATACGTCGGTATTATCGAGCGGCCCGTCGGGATCACGGTCCAGCACCAGATAATTTCTGCCGCCCGGCAAGGTCTCGCGATATTGCGGCACGTGATGCTCTTCGCCGTCGATATCTTCCACATAGTCGGCGACACGGATCTTGGGGATGGCCTTGCCGTTCAGCCAAAGCTGGCCGTTCTTCATCTGGACGCGGTCGCCGGGCAGGCCGATCAGCCGCTTGATGAAATCGGTGGAATTGTCGCCCGGGAATTTGAACACTATCACATCGCCGCGATGCGGCGAAAAATCCGGAAACCGGCCGTGGATCATATCGCCGAAAGGCCAGCCCCCAAATGGAAAGGTATAACGGCTGTAGCCGTAGGCGAATTTTTCAACGAACAGGTAATCGCCGACCAGCAAAGTCCCTTCCATCGAAGCAGAGGGGATGTTGAAAGGCTGGAACAGAAAGGTACGGATGAAAACGGCAATCAGCCCGGCATAGATTACGGTCTTGGCCAGTTCGCCCCAGGATTCCCCTTCCTTGGTCTTGGCAGGATTGCGGCTGTCGCGGGACGCCGTCTTGTCGTCGATGGGATGGTCGGCCATGAAGTTCCAGTCGCTTAAGAAGGGGTTGGGACAGAAACGACCCCCTACCCCACCTGTCAAGGTTTTCCTCGTTAATTCTCTTTGATGGCCGAGATGATCACGATGGCCTGGGCCAGTGGATAATCGTCGGTGATGGAAAGGTCGATCTGGGCCCTGTGGCCCGCGGGTATCATGGAATTAAGCTTTTTCAAGGCCCCGCCCGTAAGCTTCATGGTGGGTTTGCCGGAGGGGAGATTAACCACCCCCATATCCCGCCAGAACACGCCTCGGGAAAGGCCCGTGCCTAGCGCCTTGGCGCAGGCCTCCTTGGCGGCAAAACGCTTTGCGTAGGATGCGGCGCGGGCAGCTCTACGTTCCGACTTGGCCTGTTCGATCTCGGTGAAGATGCGCGCGATGAAGCGCGGACCATGCCGTTCGAGGGTCTTTTCGATGCGGCGTATGTCGATGAGATCAGAGCCCAAGCCTAAAATCATCCGCGCGCTTCGTCCATCAGGCGGCGCATCTTTTGGACCGAGTCGGTCAATCCCACGAAGATTGCCTCCCCGATCAGGAAATGACCGATATTGAGTTCGCGGATTTCCGGCAGCGCGGCGATAGGCTTGACATTGTCATAAGTAAGCCCGTGGCCGGCGTGAATCTCCAGTCCGATGGAAACGCCATAGGATGCCGCTTCGCGAATCCTGGCGAGCAGCTTCTCCCGCGCGCTGCCCGTGGCATTGGCATATGCGCCGGTATGCAGCTCCACGACTGGCGCGCCAAGAGCCCTGGACGCGTCGAGTTGACGCCGGTCCGGCTCGATGAACATCGAGACGCGCACGCCAGCCTGACCTAGCGTTGCGACGATGGGCTTGAGCCGTGCCACCTGTCCCGCGGCGTCGATTCCACCTTCGGTGGTGCGCTCCTCGCGTTTTTCCGGCACGATGCAGGCGGCATGAGGCCGCGCCTTGACGGCGATCGCCAGCATTTCATCGGTAGCGGCCATTTCCAGATTGAGTGGAATCTCAAGCTCGCGCGACAGGCGCGCTATATCCTCGTCGGAAATATGCCGCCGGTCTTCGCGCAGATGTGCCGTAATACCGTCGGCGCCCGCCATCTCCGCCAATTTGGCCGCGCGCAAGGGATCGGGATTGTCGCCGCCCCGCGCATTCCGCACGGTTGCGACGTGATCGATATTGACGCCGAGGCGCAACGCCTTCACAGCCCTCTCCTACGCAAGACCCCGGCTTCCCGGTTTCACCGCCGGAACATTTCTCAGATGGGGCGGCAGCTTGTCGGCAGACCAAGCCGGCACTTTCCATTCTGCCAGCGCGATCAGCGGCACGCCAACCTTGGCCTTTCCCGCCGAACGATCGATCAGGCAGCAGGCCGCCACCACCTTGGCGCCGGTCGCCTTGATGGCGGCGATGCATTCGCGCGACGACACGCCGGTCGAAATGATGTCTTCCACCATCAGCACCCTCTGGCCCTTCTTCAGACTGAAATTGCGCCTGAGTTGGAACTGACCATCAACCCGCTCCACATACATGGCAGGCAGGCCAAGCTGGCGGCCCATCTCATAGCCGGGCACGATGCCGCCTACTGCCGGCGAGACAATCGCGGTGATCTCGCCCTTCACTTCCCTGCGCACTTTCTGGGCGAGCGCCTTGCACAATTTGGCGGTTCGTTTGGCGTCCTGGAATACCAGAGCCTTCTGGAGGAATTTGTCGGAATGAAGTCCCGACGACAGAATGAAATGGCCTTCGAGCAGCGCCCCGGACTTCTTGAACTCTGCCAATACCTGATCGACGTTCAACTTATTCCCCTTAGACTTTTTCCGAATATTCTGCGTCACGCACGCGATCGACCGATTCGACCGAATTGTTCACCCGTAACGCACCCACGATATTCTGCAAATGACCCACATCGCGCACTTCAATATCCATCACGAATTCGAAGAACAGCGGATTGCGCGACACCACCTTCATGTTGAAGATATTTCCGCCATTGTTGGCGATCACTGTCATCACCTGGGCCAGGCTTCCCGGCTCGTTCTTGACTCGCACTGCGACGCGGGCCACCGACAGACCAAGATCGGCTGCATTGCTGCCCCAGCTCACATCCAGCCAGTCGTCCATGTTTTGCGCTTTGTCGAGCTCGCCGCAGTCGATGGTGTGGACCATTACGCCCTCGCCCGGCGTCATCAGTCCGACGATGCGGTCGCCCGGCAATGGATGGCAACAGGGCGCGAGCGTATAGGCGATGCCCTCGGTAAGTCCTCGGATGGAGATCGGTTTGCTGGCCGCGTCGGCGGGACCGCCCGGCTTGATGCGGCTCTTGTCGGCGCGCTTTAGCTCCGGAAAGACTGCCGCCAGAACTTCGCGCCCCCGCAGCTGCCCTCGACCCACATCGGCGTAAACATCCTCGGCCTTGGAAAGGCGCAGCTTCTTCGCCACTTCCCCGATCGCCTTTTCGCTCAATTGTGCGCCATGCTCGGCGAAGATCTTTTCCAGAATCTTCTTTCCCAGATTCAAATGCTGGTCGCGCTGGGCGTGGCGGAGAAACCGGCGGATCTCGGCTCGCGCCCGTCCGGTCACCACGAATTGCTCCCACAGCGGCGACGGCGCGGAATCTTTGGTGGAGATGATTTCCACCTGATCGCCGTTGCGCAGCTGGGTGTGAAGCGGCACGTGGCCGCCATTCACCTTGGCGCCGACGGCTGTATGGCCCAAATCCGTATGCACGGCATAGGCGAAGTCGATGGGCGTTGCGCCTCTAGGAAGCGATATGAGGCTTCCTTTGGGCGTAAAGCAGAAAACCTGGTCGGCGTACATGTTGAGGCGCGAATTCTCCATCACCTCCTCGGCGCTGTCGCCGCGCTCCAGAAGATCCACCATGTCGCGCAACCAGCCATAGGCTGCGCTTTCTTCGTCCTTGGCTGGCAGATGCTCGCGATAGCGCCAATGGGCGGCGACGCCGCGCTCCGCGACATCGTGCATTTCCTGGGTGCGGATCTGGATCTCCACGCGCTGCTTTTCCGGTCCCATGACGGTTGTGTGGATGGAACGATAGCCATTGGTCTTGGGCGTAGAGATGAAATCCTTGAACCGCTCCGGCACCATTTGCCAACTGGTATGGATGATGCCCAGTGCCCGGTAGCAATCTGTCGGATCCTTGACGATTACGCGAAAGCCGAAAATGTCGGATAATTGCTCGAAATGGAGTTTCTTGGTCTGGAGCTTCCGCCAGATCGAGAAGGGCCGCTTGCCCCTGCCATAGACCCAGGCGTCGAGATCATGCTCGGCCAGCTTACGTTTGATCTGGTCGGCTATGCGGCCCACTCGGTCGCCGCCCACCATATCGATGCGCGCGAAATGGGTTACGATTGAATTGCGCGCCTCGGGGTCAAGTTCCGCGAAAGCCAGGTCTTCCAGCTCTTCGCGCATATTCTGCATGCCGATGCGACCGGCCAGCGGCGCATAGATGTCGATCGTCTCCTGGGCAATCCGGCGGCGCTTGTCGGCGCGATCTATGTAACCCAGGGTGCGCATATTGTGCAGGCGGTCGGCCAGCTTCACCAGAAGCACGCGGATGTCGCTGGTGATTGCCAGCATCAGCTTGCGAAAATTCTCCGCCTGCTTGGTGCGCTCAGAGAAAAGTTCCAACTGGGAGAGCTTGGTGACACCGTCTACGAGATTGGCGATCTCGTCTCCAAAATTCTTCTGAATGTCCTCATATGTGACCAGCGTATCCTCGATCGTATCGTGGAGAAGCGCGGTGACGATGGTGGGCACGTCGAGCTTGAGCTCGGTCAAGATGGCGGCCACTTCCAGCGGATGGGCGAAATAGGGATCGCCCGAAGCGCGGAACTGCTTCCCGTGAGCCGTCATGGCATAGACATAGGCCTTGTTGAGCAAGGCTTCGTCGGCTTGCGGGTCATAAGCCGCCACCCGCTCCACCAGATCAGTCTGGCGCATCAGCTTCCGGCGGCCGCGATTAAGCCCGAAGGCCGCAGCGACAGCGGCAGCGATCCCGCCGGTCTTGGCCGGCGGGGTGGGAACAGACGGGGCACTCATAAAGCTAGTATATAGGGAATCCTGGCATTTTCCCTAGGACCCGCGAATTTGCGATGTTGCCCTGTGGCCGCCAACGGCATTCGTTTTCGCGCGTATCCGCTGGCGGCTCGCCAAAGCATCCGCACGCCGCAGCCGAGAGCGGAGTGTTCGTCGCCGCTCAGTGAGTCCACTGGACCCACTCGCACAGGCTGCGCCAGCGTCGCGCCTTACTCTTCGTAGTCTGCTTCCGGCTCCGGCTGCGGCTCGGCCCGGCGCTGCGCCTCTGTCGTCAGTGCGCGCAGCAACTCCTCTTCCGTCACTTGGCGGTGCGAGGGATCCTCGCGGTCGTCGGTTTCCGGACGAGTCTCCTCCGGTTCATCCACCTCGGCGTGTTTCTGCAATGAGCGGATATAGTCTTCCTTCACCTCATCCGGCTTCAATGACTTGGCCGCGATCTCCCTCAGCGCCACCACGGGGTTTTTATCGCGGTCGCGTTCCAACATGGGCTCAGCACCGCCAGAGAGCTGGCGTGCGCGAAAGGCCGCAGCCAGCACCAGATCAAAGCGGTTCGGAATCTTGTCAACGCAATCTTCGACCGTAACTCGGGCCATGGATGTCCTTTAAAGTCAGTAAGTTAGAGGCCGTTCCGGAAGTCGCACTTTAGGCCTATAACCAATTTCGGAAGAGCCACATACCCAAAAACCCCGATTCCGGCAAGACAATTGGCGCGAAACCTAGCCAAGGGCCTGAAGTAGCGCTTGGACTGTCTGCCCGGTCACGGGGTGACGCCAATCCGGTGCTATTTCGGCTAAGGGCTCCAAGACAAAAAAGCGATTTCCCATTCGGGGGTGCGGCAGTTCCAACTCCCCCTGCTCGATCCGGCCCCGATAATCCAAAAGGTCCAAATCCAGGGTGCGCGGCGCATTCGGCGCGGAACGCTTGCGCCCGAATGCAGTTTCCACTTCATGCAAAAGTTCCAATAGAGCAACGGGTTGGAGTTGGGTTTCGACCTCCGCCACCGCATTGATGAAGGGTGGATCGGAGGGATCGGGCCAAGCCAGGGTCTGATGAAAGCGGGAAAGGGCAATAATCCTTATCCCCCGCACTTCAAGCGCCGCCAGAGCGGCCTTGAGGGTCATTTCCGGGGACCCGGCGGCCGACGGAATATTGGCGCCTAGCGCAATGAGGATTTTGGGCAATTCGCCCCTGGGCTTGTTTGGGTCCGGTTTGTTGGAGGCCATTATGCTCTTCTATCCATCCGAAAAACTCGCGTTGTTCATCGATGGCGCCAACCTGTATGGCGCTGCCAAGGGCCTCCAATTCGATATTGATTACAAGCGGCTGTTGGAATTGTTCGCCCGCAAGGGCACGCTGGTCCGCGCCTTCTATTATACCGCGGTGGCCGAAGATCAGGAATTTTCGCCGCTGCGCCCTCTGGTCGATTGGCTGGATTATAACGGCTTCTCCGTGGTGACCAAACCGCTCAAGGAGTTTACGGACACGCAGGGCCGCCGGCGCGTCAAAGGCAACATGGATATAGAGCTCGCCATCGATGTGATGGAGATGTCCGCCCATGTCGACCATGTGGTGATCTTCTCTGGCGACGGCGATTTCCGCCGACTTGTCGAAGCGGTGCAACGGCGTGGGCGCCGGGTCTCCGTAGTCTCCACCATCCGTACGCAACCGCCCATGGTGGCCGACGAACTCCGCCGTCAGGCCGACAATTTCATCGAGCTGGACGACCTCAAGGGCCAGATCGCACGTGAAGGCGGCAAAACACCTCAATTTGCACCAGCTCAGTGAATCTGCTTAAGCCGGGCGGTGAAAAAGCCTCTTGAACCGCCGCACGATTGTCCACTCTGTCCCAGGCTCGCCGCCTTCCGGAAAGACAATCGCCGCCAGCATCCCGACTGGTTCAATTCCCCGGTACCAAGCTTCGGGCCCCTCGATGCACGGCTCCTGATCGCGGGCTTGGCGCCCGGCCTTCAAGGCGCCAACCGGACGGGCCGGCCTTTCACGGGGGATTGGGCGGGCGATCTTCTCTACGACACGCTGCTCAAGCTGGGTCTGGCGAAAGGCAGTTATGAGGAGCGTGCCGACGACACGCTGGAGTTGGTGGATTGCCGGATCGCCAATTCGGTGCGCTGCGTGCCGCCCCAGAACAAGCCCGAACCGGGCGAGATCAGAACCTGCCGGCAATTTCTGAGTTCGGAACTGGAGTCGCTCCCCAACGTCAAAGTGATCCTCGCTCTCGGCAAGATCGCCCATGACTCGGTGTGCGACGCGCTGGGGGCAAAGAAGACGCTTCATCCCTTCAAGCACGGCATGACTTACGAGCGGGTGGGAAAATACGTCCTGATCTCGAGTTATCACTGCTCGCGCTACAATACCAATACGGGCGTGCTCACCACCGAAATGTTCGAGACCGTGGTGGCCAAGGCAAAAAAGCTAGCCTCGATTGCGTAGCAGGCGCGCCTTGTCACGCTGCCAGTCGCGCTGCTTCTCGCTTTCGCGCTTGTCATGCAGCTTCTTGCCCTTGGCGATGGCGATCTCGAGCTTGGCGATACCCTTGGGATTGAAATACATTTTGAGCGGGATAAGCGTCATGCCCTGGCGCAGGGTGGCATTGGAGAGCTTGGCGATCTCGGACTTGCGCATCAAAAGCTTCCGCACCCGCTTGGGTTCGTGATTGAAGCGGCTGGCTTCCGTGTATTCCGGGATATAGGCGTTCACTAAAAAAATCTCGCCATCCTTGGCATGGGCATAGCTTTCCCCGATCGTGGCCTTGCCGGTCCGAAGCGATTTCACTTCCGAGCCGGTAAGGACGATGCCGGCTTCAAGCACGGAATCGATCGCATAGGCATGGCGCGCCTTGCGGTTGTCGGCGATGACTTTGGTGCCGTCGTCCTTTTTCTTCGCCATCAGACTTTGAAGCCCAGACCCCTCATTGCCTCCCTCACCCGGGCGCGGCCAGCCTCGGTCGCTTCCACCAGCGGCAGACGCACTTCCGGCGTACAATGGCCAAGGAGCGAGACACCATATTTTACCGGAGCGGGGCTGGGTTCGCAAAACATGACGTCATGCAGCGGCATCAGTTTGTCGTGCAATTCACGGGCTCGGTCGAAATTCCCATGCAGACAGGCGTCCTGGAATTCGGCACAGAGCCTGGGCGCAACATTCGCCGTTACCGAGATGCAGCCATGGCCGCCATGGGCCATGTAACCCAAGGCGGTCCCGTCTTCGCCCGATACCATGCGCCAGCCTTTTCTGCAGGCGTTGCGTTCGCGTGTGGGCCGCATCAGGTTGGCCGTGGCGTCCTTGACGCCGATGATGGCGGGAATCTCGGATAGCTTCGCCATGGTCTCGACGCTGATCTCGACGATCGCGCGGCCGGGAATGTTGTAGAGAAGGATTGGGATATTTACCGCTTCCGCCAGCGCCTTGAAATGGCGGTACTGACCTTCCTGCGACGGCTTGTTGTAATAACCGGTGACGGAAAGGACCGCATCGGCCCCCACCTCTTTTGCAAAGCGGTGAAGCGAAATCGCTTCGTCGGTGGAATTGGAGCCCGCACCTGCAATCACTGGCACGCGCCCGGCCGTTTCCTCGACGCATAACTCGATCACCCGCTTGTGCTCGTCATGGCTGAGTGTGGGGGATTCGCCGGTTGTGCCGCAGGGGACCAGCCCTTGGCTTCCCTG
>DATFSP010000026.1:0-29071 GCA_035262545.1 Rhizomicrobium sp.
GTGGTGCGCAACATGGTGCATACGCCGGATGGCAACCTCTGGCTGGCCGAGAGCGGCGTGAACAAGATCGCCTTCGTGCAAGTCGAGAAGGCGACAGCCTCGTCGGGACGCTGATCGTTCACCGCTGCTGCTTCGCTACCGGCGCCGCGACCGGTTGGGGGTTGGCGCGTTTTATTTTCAGGAGGCGATGGCTTCGACTATCATGGTTCCATGATTACGCTCACCGTCAACAATCAGGCCCATGGCGTCGACGCGGATCCCGAGACGCCTTTATTGTATGTGCTGCGGGACGAACTTGGCCTGAACGGCGCGAAGTTCGGTTGCGGGCTCGGCCAATGCGGCGCCTGCACCGTGATGCTGGATGGCGAGGCGGTTTTTTCCTGCGTCACGCCGCTTTCCGTGGTGGGCGCGCGCAAGGTCAAGACGATTGAAGGTCTTGGCACCGTCGCCAATCCCAGCCCTTTGCAGCAGGCTTTCATCGAACTCAACGCCGCGCAGTGCGGCTATTGCATCGCCGGCATGATCATGCGCGCTCAGGCCTTGCTGGAAAAGAATCCCAGGCCTGCGGAAGACGAGCTTCGCGCCCATATGGCGCCCAATCTCTGCCGCTGCGGCACGCATATGCGCATCCTGGCGGCAATCAGGCGCGCCGCAGCGCAAATGCAAGCCGCGGCGCTTGCGAAACCCGGAAAATCACCGGTGCGATGACGATGGACGCTCTCAGTCACTCCCGCCGCGCTTTTCTGGCGAACACGGGCTCTCTGGTGATCGGTTTTTCCTTGCTGCGGGCAGAAGCTTTTGCGCAACCATCGTCTCAGCGCTTGCCGGGCGATCTGGAAGGCAATCCGATGCTGGATGCATGGATCCGCATCGATCCCGGCAACAAGATCACGGTCTTCACCGGCAAGGCCGAGCTGGGACAGGGCACCAAGACTTTTCTTTTACAGATTGCCGCTGAGCAGCTCGACGTGGACCCTAAGGGGATCACCTTCATCACGGCCGATACGGGTTTGACGCCGGACGAGGGCTATACGGCGGGAAGCGCGACCATGAGTTCCAGCGGCACAGCGTTGATGAACGCGGCTGCGCAAGTGCGCGAAATTCTTTTGAATCTTGCCGCGCGGAAGAGCGGCTTGCCCGTCACCCAACTCGTAGCTCGCGACGCCGCAATTCACGCGCCGGACGGGCGCAGTTGGACCTATGGCGAGCTCGTCGCCCAAGACACGCTTCATCTTCGCGCCCAGCCCAGCACCAAGCTCAAGGACCCTAAGGACTACCGCCTAGTGGGTATCTCGATGCCGCGCGTGGACATCCCCGCCAAGGTGACCGGCGGCGCGGCCTATGTGCACGACCTGAGGCCCGAGGGGATGGTGCATGCCAGAGTGGTGCGCCCGCCTCGCTATGGCGCGCGCTTGGCGGAAGTGGAGACGGCGTCCGTTGAAAAAATGCCCGGCGTTGTAAGGGTGGTTCGCGATGGCAGCTATCTGGCGGTCGTAGCAGAAAAGGAATTTCAGGCGATCCGCGCCATGCAGGCGCTGAAGTCCGCCGCAAAATGGGAAATGGGTCCGGGCTTGCCCGCCAATCAGGACGCGGTGTGGTCGTTCCTGAAATCGGCACCGGCGCAAACCGATGTGATCGTGGATCGCGCCTTGGGCGCGCCGGTCAAGACGGTCGAGGCCAATTATGCCCGGCCTTACTTCATGCATGCTTCCATCGGTCCGTCCTGCGCCGTGGCCGTGCTGCGGGACGGCAAGCTCATGGTCTGGTCGCACACGCAGGGCGTCTTTCCAGACCGGCAGGCCATTGCCGAATTGCTCTCCATGGCTGAAGACGATGTGCGTGTGATCCATGCGGAAGGCGCGGGATGCTATGGCCATAACGGCGCCGACGATGCCGCCGCTGACGCCGCGCTGATCGCGCGCGCCGTCCCGGGGCGTCCGGTGCGGGTGCAATGGATGCGCGACCAGGAACATCAGTGGGAGCCATATGGCTCGGCCATGACAACCACGATGCGGGGCGGCGTGGACGCCAGCGGCATGGTCGTGGCGTGGGACTATCATTTCTGGAGCCAGACGCATGCGACGCGTCCGGGCGGCGCCGGGTCCACCATCGCCGGCTGGCTGATCGAAAAGCCGTTTGGCTTGGCCAAGCCCAGCTTCAAGCCATCGCCGCGCGGTTCCGCCGATCGCAATGCCGTCCCCTATTACAAATTCGCGAACGCGAAAGTGACCAGCCATTTCATCGCCACGCCGATGCCGCTCCGGGTTTCGGCGCTCCGGAGCCTGGGCGGCTATATGAACGTCTTCTCCATCGAATGTTTCATGGACGAGCTGGCCCAGGCGGCCGGCGCCGACCCGGTCGAATTCCGTCTCAAGCATCTCGACGATCCGCGCGCGATAGACGTGATCCGCCTGGCCGCGGACAAATTCGGCTGGAAGGGGGGCGCCAAAGCCCCGGCTGGTCGCGGTTATGGCTTTTCCTTTTCCCGCTACGAGAATTTGGGCGCGTATCTTGCGCTCGCGGTCGAGGTCGAAGCCGACCCGGCCACGGGGCGCGTGCGGCTGGTGCGTGCGGTGGCGGCCGATGACAGCGGGCAGGCGGTCAATCCCGACGCCATCGAGAATCAGATCCAGGGCGGTATCATCCAGGCATCGAGCTGGACGTTGAGCGAGCAAGTCCGCTTCGATGGCAATGCAATCACCAGTGTGGATTGGCGAAGCTATCCGATCCTCAGGATGCCCGATGTACCGGACTCCATCGAGGTGCATGTGATCAACCGGCCGGGGCAACCTTTCCTTGGGACCGGTGAAGCCTCGCAAGGGCCGGCCGGAGCGGCCATCGCCAACGCTATTGCCCATGCGACAGGAAAAAGACTCCGCGTGCCGCCTTTCACGCCCGAGGTGGTGAAGAAAGCCATTGATTCTTGACCCGCAGGTTCAGGCGAACCCGGGGTAGACGTCGCTTTCCGCCTGGGGAATCGATAGGAATCGCACGCGCGATGTATGTAAGAATCGGAAAGGTTCGGCCATTTACGGTGATGTGCCGGGGCTGAGTTGCAGGGGGCGATTGCGAATGACTTCTCCGAAAGATGGATCTGCGATCCTTCTATTCCTGGCGTTGGTCACACTGCTCAGTGCGTTGATGTGGACGCTCATGTTCGCGCCCGGCCCGTTCGCTGGCGGTGGTGGTGGCCATTATGTCGAGGCCCTGATGTGGTGTCCGGCTGCCGCGGCATTTCTGACTGCGCTTATCAAGAGGCTCGACATTCGCGACTTCGGCCTTTCCCGGTTTGGAGGACGCTATGCGGCATTCGGCTATATTTTGCCGCTGGCTTATGCCGCGGTCGCCTACACGCTGGTCTGGAGCCTTGGTTTTGGCGTCTTTCCCGATCCGGCGGGCATCGTCAAACTGGCTCAGCGCATAGGCTGGCATGTGAGCGCAGCCTCCCAGTTCGTTCCCTCTTATTTCCTGCTGGTGGCCAGCACCTTCATGGTGGGTGCCACCGCCCGCGCGTTGGGCGAGGAGATCGGCTGGCGCGGCTTTCTTGCGCCACGCCTGGTCGCCAAGTTCGGCTTTACCTGGGGCGCGATCCTGGCAGGGATCGTCTGGGCCTTCTGGCACCTCCCTTTGATTCTGCTTGGCACCTACAACAACGGCACACCCTGGTGGTTCGGCTTTTCGTGTTTCGCCGTGATGGTGATTTCGTCAAGCGTGATTCTGACTTGGCTCAGGCTTGCATCGAAAAGCGTGTGGCCCTGCGCGCTGTTTCATGCCAGCCACAATGTGTTCATCCAGGCATTCTTCACGCCGCTGACCGCTGCGCGAGGCGGCATCACGCGCTACGCGATCGACGAATTCGGCTTCGCCGTACCTGTCATGACGTTGCTGCTGGCGATCCTGCTGTGGCGTCATCGCGGGCGGGCGCTCGGCGAAACCTAGGCCTGCCGCCCGAAGGCAGTCGAGAAGCGAAGCCGCCCACAAGGGATCGTCCTAGAACCACATGTCGCCGACTGAGCGGCCGTCGCGCGGCAAATCCTTCCAGTCCACCAGCCCATCGAAATGATCTATGGGCAGGGCGGCTACGGCCTTCGGCTCGGCCAGCCGCACATTGACCGCGATGCGGCGGCGGCCATCCTCTTGTGGTTTCAATGCCCGCCAATAGGCGACGCAGCCGCACTCGGTGCAGAAATGAAATCCTATGGTGCGCTCACCCCAGACATAGGCCCTGGTGGGACCCGAGACGCCGATGCGTTCATTCTCATAATCGTAGATCCAGAGCACGCCATAGCGCCGGCAAATGGTGCAGTTGCAGGCCGTCGCCGATCCGGGATCGCCATCGAAACTCCAGCGGACTTTGCCGCAATGGCAGGCGCCTTGGATCATACGATCCTCCTTCCGGCCGGAGGGGGTTAAATAGCCGGGTCGTGCAATATTAATCCTTGCCAATGTTTTGAACATTGGCACGAGTTGAGTCTTTCTAAAATTCGTTTAGCCTTATGGTCCCGGCGCTCTGGGGCGGGGCTTGAACGCGAGTATGTTGTGATACCATTGAAGTTGCATCGACCGGTCGTTTTGGCCCTCGTGTCCCTCATCCTGACTGGTTGCGGACAGAGCGCTTCTGACCCTGCGGACAAGGATAAGAAGGCCGACGCCGATACGCCAGGCGTGGCGCTCACCGACGTGCAGGCCAAGAGCCTCGGCGTCGTCACCGCGCCCGTCAAATCCGCCGTCTGGATGCGCGAAGTGACCGGGTATGGAACGGTCGTTGCCCTGGACACGATTGCCCAGACCGATGCGGATTATCTCACTGCGTCCGCCGCAGCGGCGCAAAGCCAGGCAGCCGCCCAGCGCGCCCGGTCACTTTCGACCGGCGACGAAGCGGCGGTATCGCGTGAAGTGGTGGAAGCCGCGCAAAGCAAAGCTGCCGCGGACGCCGCGTCGCTGGCATTGGCCAAACGCAAGGCCGACGCCGCTTTCGGCATCCACGCACCCTGGCACAATGAGACGGAGCGCGGCCGGGTGATGGCCGAACTTTCGTCCGGCAAGACAGTGCTCGTGAGAGTGACATTCCCGTTGGGCGCACTGCCCGGCGTGATCCCCGCCAAGATCGGCATTTCACGGCTGGGCGCGCAGGAACCGGGCTGGACCAGCACCAGGATCTGGGAAGCGCCTTCCGATCCGGCACTGCCCGGCCGGGGCTTCTACGTTCTCGTCAGCGGCAGCGATCTCGCCCAGAACGAGCATGTATTTGCCAGCGTGCCGGTGGGCCAGGCGCAGAATGGGCTATGGGTGCCGGCCTCGGCGCTGGTGATGGGTGACGGCGCGGACTGGGTTTATCTTGAGAATGGCGACAATCATTTCCTGCGCAGTCCCGTCGATACCGGAAAGCCGCTCAATGACGGATATTTCGTGCCGGCGGGCGGCGATCTGGCGGCGGGCAAGAAGGTGGTGACCCAAGGGGCGGGCATTCTTCTTTCGCGCGAGGCCAACCCCAGCAGCGACTCCGGGGACAAGGACTGATCCATGCGTTGGCTTGTCGAACTTTGCGTTCGCTACGCCGGCGCGGTGGCGACTCTTACCCTGATCGCATTGTTGGCGGGGTTCTGGGCCGCGAGCAACGCGCCGCTCGACGTCTTTCCCGAATTCGTGCCCTCGACCGTGGACATCCAGACCGAGGCACCGGGCTTCACCGCCGAACAGGTGGAGCGGCTGGTCACCAAGCCGATCGAGAATGCTGTCAATGGCGCCACTGGCCTTGCCACCATCCGCTCCCAGTCCATTCCCGGCCTGTCCGTCATCAATATCCAGTTCTCGGACAATATTGACCTCTACAATGCGCGCCAGGGCATCTCGGAGCGGTTGAGCGAGCTGGGCTCCAGCCTGCCTTTGGGCGTGCAGACGCCCAAATTGTCGCCACTCGTATCCTCAACCATGGACCTGCTTTTGATCGGCCTCACCTCCGACAAGCTCAACGCGTTTGAGCTGCGCGACCGGGCCGACTGGGTAATGAAGCCGGCGCTGTTGGCGGTGCCGGGCGTGGCGCATGTGATCGTCTATGGCGGCGATGTGCGCCAGATCCAGATCCAGCCCGATCTCGCCCGCATGACTTCTTTTGGCCTCACGCTCACCGATCTGGCCGACGCCGCGCGCACCGCCTTGGCCTTAAAGGGCGCAGGTTTTCTCGACATCGCCCACCAGCGCGTCTTGATCCAGACACCGGTACCCACGCCCGATCCTTCGGCCGTCGCCAATGCCGTGCTCACGGTGCGTTCCGGTACGCCCATCACCATCGGCGAGATCGCCACGGTGACCGAAGCGCCCGCGCTCAAATCCGGCGACGCCTTGATCAACGGTAAGCCGGGCGTACTTCTAACGCTGGCCAGCCAATATGGAACCAACACCCTTCAGGACACCCGCGCGGTGGAAGCGGCGCTGGCGCAAATCACCCCAGCGCTCAAGGCGGAAGGCGTCAATATTTATCCCGCGCTTCAACGGCCCGCCAATTTCGTGGAGCGCGCGCTGGCCTCACTTGAGAATTCTCTTGTGATCGCCGCAGTCCTGATCCTGATCGTGCTGTTCCTGTTCCTGCGCGACTGGCGTTCGGCCTTCATCACCTTTATCTCTATTCCGCTGTCGCTGCTCGCTGCCACTGCGGTGCTGGAACGCATCGGTTTGACGCTGAACACCATGACTTTGGGCGGCTTCGCGGTGGCGCTGGGCGTTCTGGTGGATGACGCCATCATCGGCATCGAGAATGTGCTGAGACGGTTGGCGGAGAACGCCAAGTTGCCTGAGCCCAAGCCCCGGCTCGATGTGATTGTGGAAGCGACCCTCGAAGTGCGCGGCCCTGTGGTTTACGCCACTCTGGTCGTGATCGCCGTCTTTCTGCCGGAACTGTTCTCGACCAGCGTGCAGGGCCATTTCGTTGGACCCATGGCGCTGGCCTTCATCTTGGCGGTGCTGGCGTCCCTGATCGTGGCGCTCACCGTGGCGCCGGCGCTTTCGGCCCTGATGCTCAGCGCCCGCGACGCGCATGCCGACTTTTCCTGGATCCGCAAACTGAAGGAATGGCAGCGCAGCGGCATCGCCTTCGTCTACCGCCGTTTCCGCCTGGTGATGGCGGGGTTGGCCGTGGCGACGCTTGCCGCAGTGGTGGCGCTGCCCTTCCTGCCGTCCGGCTTCATGCCAGACTTCCGCGAGAATCATTTCGTGTTGGAGGTGAACGCCTCCACGCCGGGCGCCTCGCTGGCCGAGATGCGCGCGGTTGGGACGCGCATTTCGAACGACATATTGGCCCTGCCTTACGTTGCGACAGTGGCGCAGCAGCTTGGCCGCGCCGAACTGGGCGAGGACACCAACGGCACGCACCAGACCGAATTCCAGGTCGAGCTCAAGCCCGATACCGATGTGGACCAGAGCGAGGCCGAAGACGCCATCCGCAAGATTCTGGCGAACTATCCGGGGGTGGAAAGCGAGACCGAAACCTTCCTGGGCAACCGCATCGCCGAAAGCCTCACCGGCGAGGTGTCCGACATTTCGGTGAAGATTTTCGGCGACGATCTCAACGCGTTGGACCAGAGCGCTAGCCGCATCCAGGCTGCTCTCACCGGCACCCCCGGCATCGCCGACCTGCAATTCGCGCCGCAAAGCGGTACGCCCACGCTCGCGATCCAACTCGATCCCGCCAAGCTCGCCGCCAGCGGGCTCAAGAGCGGCGACGTGCTGGATGCTGTGGAAAGCGATTTTGCCGGTGCCCAGGTGGGTCAGACTTATTCCGGCATCCGCGCGGTGGACGTGGTGATGCTGCTGCCGGCGGGCGAGCGCAACCGGCCTGAGCTTCTCTCCAAGCTGATGATCGCAGGGCCATTGGGTCCCATTCCGCTAGGGCAGGTGGCCCGCGTGGTCCCCACCAACACTCGCTTCATGGTGGCGCATGACGGCGGCCAGCGCTTCGACACTGTCAATTTCAACGTGAAGGGCCGAGGCCTCCAGGCTACCGTCAACGACGCCAAGGCGCGGGTGGCGGCGCTCAAGCTTCCCCAAGGCGTGATCGTGGAATTCACGGGCGCCGCCGCCGCCCAACAGGCCGCGCAACTTCAAATGCTGCTTTATACCGGCTTCGCGCTGATCCTGATCGGGCTTCTGCTCTTTATTTCTTTCCGCTGGCGCCGCCATACATGGCTGGTGCTGGTGAATGTGCCGTTCAGCCTGATCGGCAGCGTCGCGGCAATTTCACTGATCGGATCGGGCCTCTCGCTGGGGGCGATGGTGGGCCTGGTCACCGTGTTCGGCATCAGCGCCCGCAACGCCATTCTGCTGCTGGCCCATTACGAGCACCTGGTCGAGGCCGAAGCCGCGCCCTGGGATGTCGGGACCGTGCTGCGCGGCGCCCAGGAGCGGCTCATTCCCATCCTGATGACGGCGGCGGTGACGGCTCTTGGCCTGTTGCCCCTCGCCATCGGCATGAGCCAGCCAGGCCAGGAGATCGAAGGTCCCATGGCGGTCACCGTCCTGGGCGGCCTGATCAGCTCGACTTTGCTCAATCTGGTCGTGCTGCCGGCTCTTGCCGAGCGGTTCGGCGGACCGCGCGCGAGGGCCGCATGAGACGCGCGCTTTTCCTGACCGCTGTGCCGCTGCTTCTTTGGGGCTGCACCAACGGCCCCTTGCCCACGCTCTCCAAGAATGATGTGCCCGCGAAATTCGCGGAGACTTCGCCTCAAAATGCCCCGCTTTGGCCCCAATCCGATTGGTGGCAAGGCTTTGGCGATCCGCAATTGACCGCCCTGATCGCTGAGGCGCAAGCGAACAATCTCGATATCGCTCAGGCCGCTGCCAGACTTAGACAAGCAGACGGGCGGGTGCGCCAAGCGGGCGCCGCCCTACTTCCCAATCTCAATTTCAATCCCAATGTCGAGGCGTTGTACGGCCAGGCCAATGGCACATCCTCCCACGAGACCGACTGGGTGGCGGCGCTTGGCGCCAGCTATGAACTCGACTTCTGGGGCAAGTACCGCGACGCGGTCGATGCAGCCCGCGCGCAGCAGACCGCGAGCGACGCCGACCGCGCCACTGTGGCTCTTACCGTCACCGCCGCAGTGGCGGATGCCTATTTCCAGCTTCTTTCGCTGCGCGAGCGCATCGCGGTGGCCGAGTCGAATTTGAAGACGTCGCAGGACACTTTGAACCTGGTGCAACGCCGGGTGGACGCGGGCTACGCCGCAACGTCCGATCTCACTCAGGAACGCGCCAACATGGATGCCATCGAGGCGGCGCTCCCACCCCTGGAGCAGCAAGCTCTGGAAACCCAGGATGCGCTGGCGATCCTGTTGGGCCGTCCTCCCGAAGGCTTTTCCGTCACCGGCGTCGGCTTGGACAAGGTCAGTCAACCCTCCGTAGCGCCCGGACTTCCCTCCGAGCTTTTGACGCGGCGCCCCGACATTCAGTCGGCTGAAGCCAATCTGGTCGCCGCGCACGCCAATCTGGCGGCGGCCCGAACTGCCTTCCTGCCGGACATCTCGCTCACCGCGACCTTTGGAGTGGCCTATCCCGCCCTCAACGCCGCAGTGAACAATATTCCCGCGGTCGGACTCTCCCAAGGCTTGGGCGCTTCGCTGATGCAGGTGATCTTCGATGGCGGCAAGATCGAAGGGCAAGTCGCCGAAGCCAAGGCGCGGGAGGAAGAACTGCTATCAGCCTATCGCGCGGCGGTCATCTCATCCTTTTCCGATGTGGAGAATGCCTTGGGCAATCTCACGCACCTCAACGCTCAGCAAGCGGCTCTGAAGAACCAGGTGGATCATTCCGAACAGGTGCTGCAATCGGCGCGGCGCAAATACACTTCTGGCTATGCCGACTTCCTCACCGTGACCGACGCCGAAAAGAATCTCAACGCGGCGCGGGACCAATTGTCGGACATAAGGCGCGCGCAGCTGGCCGCGTCGGTGGCACTGTTCAAGGCCATGGGCGGCGGCTACCGCGGCGAGGCGCCCACCGAGATCGCGCAAGGCAGGTGAACAGCCGCTGGTCATGGGCCATCGCATCTAAGTGGTCATTGCGGCACCCCGCCAATATCAACAGAATTACCCGTGCGGCGCGGGCGATGCGCACTGACCTGTGTTTGCGTCATCATCATCGATTGCCAGCATCGCATATTCAATCGCACTGTCAGCGATTCGTCATGTGAATAGTGTTCTGTTCACCGGATCGCCAAAACAGAAAATAATCGGACGCCCGGAGCCAAGCATTTCGCCGGAGTACACCGTTTTCACCTCTAAAGATTTTTTGGCATGCCAAGCAGGAAAGCAAAGACGATGCCGCCGCAGACGGAACTCAAAAATGATTTTCGCAAACTGGGGCTGGATATCCGGGTTGTGAATGCGCTGGCCGCGCAGGGGATATTCGCGTTGGCCGATCTTGCGCAAATCACCGACCGCGAATTTGCCAGCTTTCGCGGTGTCGGCCCCAACACGCGCAAGCTGCTTCAGGACTATCTCAAGAAAGAGACGCCGGAGGCCGTCCATCCGGATGCCATTTCCCTGAACCTCCCTTCGGAATTTGTGCGCATCATTGACGAATGGAGTGTGAACGAGCGTGTCACCTCGCGGTCCGAGGCCATCCGCCGCCTTGTCGAAATGGCTCTGGCGGCGCAGGAGAATTCTTAAGACGCCCTCAGTTCATTGCGTCGGCCCTTGGAGCGCCTTAAGCGAAGTGGCAAAGGCGGGACTAACCGGAACAATCCAATTTCTGCAACGCATTTACTTACCCGCTTAACTGGCGATTAGCCCTGTTTGTGCATGATCGCGGCCAAAATTGGGGGCGTGTAGGGTCATGGTCGCGAATTATTTTCATGCGTCGAAGCGTCAGCTTTGGCATCCGACCTGGCTTATCCCCTTCATCCTGCTTTGCATTTCGGCGGGCGTCTATGGCTGCCTGGCAGTGCTGGGGCAACTCTAGACGGCCGTGCGATCCCTTGGGAGACTGGCCGGGGGACAGTGGCGGGAGCGTGTTTTGAGCAACGACAGACTGGACCGGTTGAGCATTCAAGCTGGCCGCCTCTTGGCCTGGGTATGTCTTCTGCTGGTGGCGGGCCTCGGAAGCTCGGCCGCCTTGGTTTCCATGAACATTTCGCCGCCGGCCGTTGCGCCAACCTTGCCCGTGCGTATCGCGCTCAAGCCACTCAGCTACATGCCTCAACTTCCTGAGCAGACGACCATCACCGAGGCCGCCGGAACCTCCGAAGCGGTTCACAATCTGCTTGCCGAGCATCGCTGTCTGGCCCAGGTGATGTATTACGAAGCCCGCAGCGAAGGCGAAAAGGGCGAACGGGCGGTGGCCGAAGTCGTGTTCGACCGCCTCGCCCAAGGTACTCATGGCTCCACGCTTTGCGATGTCGTCTTCGAAGGCGCCGGCCAGACCTTTTGCCAGTTCACCTTTGCCTGCGACGGCTCGATGGACCGGCCCAAAGATGCGAAAGCATGGCGGGCCGCCCAGGTTCTGGCGGCGCGCCTGATGGTGGGCGAGCTTGCCCAGATCGAGGACATCAAAGGCGCCATCAATTATCATGCCGCCTATGTGCATCCCGCCTGGACGTCGAAGTTCGAGGAAATCACGAAAATCGGCAATCTCATCTTCTATCGAGCAAAGACGCTGACATCGCCGGCAGGCTGAGCTGTGGTTAGCGGCCGATCCCTCCCGGATCAGATGCCCCGTGACTTTCAGGTGCCAATATCTCGCGGGTGTAAGTCTCGACAACGAAGCTGAAAGGTTCGCCCTTACCCGTAAGCAGCATGGCGGTATGGCGCAGCACACCCCGGTCCCTGGCCGCCGGCGAAAGGTAGCGCGTCTCGAGATTGTGCCGGCTGAAATGCAGCGGCGCGGCCACCGCGCCGAACGGCATCTCGGTATGATCGAGTGTCTCGTTCATGGCTTCCGTCAATTTGCCGGGGAGGTACCAATTCTCGGCATTGGACAGCACGCGCGCCCCGCACATCAATTGGACGCGCCGGTAGTGCACCACATCTTCGGGCCGCAATTGCAATGCATCGCGCGCTTCCCTGGGAAGTGGAGCCGGCGCGGTCTGGATTTGGCGCGCGGCGATACGCGTCCCCTTGGGGGCGTGGGCGTCGCACCAGGTTTGCAACACCCTGGTGGCGCTGGGATTGGCTTCGAGCCGCGCCTCGAAGGCGCGCAGGCTCGCGGCCTCATTGCCCGGCGTGGCCCGCGCTTGAGGTGTGACGAGGATGGCCCCGATCATCCAACCCGCCGCGATATGCCAAGTCCTCATACGGCCAGCTAAATCTCCGCGATAACAATTGACAAGCGTTTCACGCGGAAGCGCGATCGCCGGGAAGCCGCTGAACCGGTAGACGGCTTGTGCGTTATCCGAAACGCCAAATGCGCCGGTTCCTTTATTCCGCTCTTCTGTCCGGATTAACCAGCCTGTCCGGTTGTGCCACCTTGTCGCCGCCGGCTACGCCGTCACCTTCACCCCCGATCGTAACAGGGGCACCTCGACCTCTTCTGGTGCGGCCGTTCTTCGCTCAGACCGGCATGGCATCCTTCTATGGCGCCGCCCATGACGGCAAGTTGACGGCCGACGGCGAGAGTTTCGACCCGCAGGGCTTCACCGCGGCGCACCGCAGCTTGGCCTTCGGAACCGTGGTGCGGGTAACCAATCTCGCCAATGGTTTGACGGTGAAGGTCGAGATCAACGATCGGGGGCCGCATAGCAAGGGCCGTATCATCGATCTCTCCGCGGCTGCGGCGCGCGCCCTCGGCATGCGCAAGAATGGCATCGCCCGGGTAAGGCTCGAAGCGTTCCGCGCCGACCAATCCAAAGCAGGATGACGCTAGATTGCGACGCGCAGTGTGGCTTCGATGGCGGCGAGGAATCCGCGATCCGGGCGGGGCTGATCGTCCTGGAGACGCGCGGCGAGGTCGATCCGGGAAAATTTGGCTAAGCCAAAGCTCATCCGCCCTTCGACGATGTCGATGGCTACGGGCGAGGTGGTCACGGTATTGGCCGTGGGCGCATCGGGCGATCCAATCTGCGCGCGGTCATAGGTGAGCGTATAGGCGATGCCGTGATCGCCGGTAAAGCCCGCCTGAAGCATTGCCAGGCGGGAATCGCCGCCGAGGCTGGACCCCAGCGTGCGGCCCCGATACTGCCAGCCATCGACATACTTATAGTCGGTGTAAGTTATGCCGTACGCATAATGTCCAAAGCTGAAAATGCTTTGGGTCGAGATCGTGCTGGCATATTCGGCGGTAAGCCGGATCGCATCATTGCCCGCCGGGACCCAGACACTCGCCCCGAAAAGATGGCTGGAGTCGGAGTGGACAAAGGGCCCGGTGTCCCGGTTCATCACCTGCGTATAAACGGCGTAGGGCAGCTTGAACGCTTTGCCGGTATAGCGCAGGTCTATATCGACCTCGTCTTTCGACTTGCTGACATGCGTGGGGTCGTTATAGACGTTGAAGAATTCCGCGACCGGCTCGCAAGGATGACCGGTCCCGCACAATTGTTCGGCTCGCGCCAGCGCGAATTCCAAACCGGGCAGCGGGTTGATGCTCAGCCGCAATCCGTTGAAGAGCGTATTCGAAGCGACACGCTTTCCATCCAAAACGCCAACGAAAAATTCCGCCTGCCAGGGCCCCATCCACGACAGAAGGGGGCTTTGGAACGGCGTCGTGTCGATCCGGGTGATGCCGATCTGGGGAAAGGGCCTGGCATTGGTTGACAATGAAAGCGCCGTGCTCCAGCCGGGTCCCCACCAATGCGGCATATAGCCGGCATAGAGCGCCGCATTGCCGATGCGCTGGGCCGCATAACTTCCATCGAGTAGCAATGTTTGATGATCGATGCGATTTGTCGTCTGTGCGCCCGCCGCCAGATGAACTGCTGTCGTCGGCCAAATATAGTCCAGGACGAACTGCCCCTGCGCCGTCTGGCGGCCAAGCGCGTCGAAACCCCGAACGGTGGCGGGGCTGTTCGTTGCATCGAGGTCAATCGAGGTACGCAGTTGACCGGTTTGAGTTTCGGTCTTTCCACGCGCTCGCACCCGTTTTGCCGCGTCCGCGACATACTGAGGCTGGCCGGCCAGGGCTTCCGGAAGGTCCAGTCGATAGAGGATGCCGCCCCAGGGAAACGGCCACTGGGTCGTGACGTCGTCTATCACGCCCGCAGCTGCGAGGATTTCGATATCCGAGCGCAATTGGCTGTCGCCGGTTTCGGCGAAAGGCGCCGCTAGCGCCTGTGTTGACAATTGCAGAATGGCGAGCGCGCAAACTGCCGCGCTGGTCCAGGAAATTTTTCGCGCGGGCATCGGAAAATCAGGACCAATATTGCTGATGAGAACGTGAATCAGAAACCGAAATTCAAAATTGAAGAACGTCCGGTTGGAGGAAAATGCTTTTAGACTCCGGACGGACACCGTTCAACAGCGGCGCTGTGAATTCCCGCGTTATTGACTCTTAATCCAGCTACCCGCCCGTGCGCTCCTGACCCTGAAGAAATGTCAACTCAATCCTGCAAATGGCGAAACTTGGAATGTGGAAGCCATGTTGAAGATTCCCAACAAAAGGCATCTCAAGCGCGCGCGGCACGGGAGCAGGCCGTTTTCGAACCGCTCGAACGCCTGCTGATCGTGCCGTGGCTTAATTCTTGGCCGCCGGCATATAGCGCACAACCGCCTTCTGGCCTACCTCGGCGTCATAGATCACGCCGTTGGAGTCCACCCAGATGCCTTCGCCATTGCTGGTGCCCATCTTGTCGGGATTGATGTCGGGATCGTCAGGGATGAACGCTACCACCACGCCATCCTTGACGCTGCCGATCCTGACCCCGCGCATCCAGCCGGGATGATGATTGGTGTGGGATTCGGAATCGGCGACGTAGAGATTGTCCTTGCTGTCTACGTAACAGCCGCTGGGCCGGCCGAACTGGCTCCATGAGGCGATGAACCGGCCATTCTGGTCGAAAATATCCATCCGGTTGTTGCCGCGGTCGCCCACGAAGAGGCGGCCCTGGCTGTCCATCGCCAGGCAATGGGGAATCTCCATTTGGCCGGGCGCGAAGCCGTGATCGCCCCATTGCATCAGGAATTTGCCGTTACGATCGAATTTGACGATGCGGGCATTGCCTTTGCCCTGGCTATGGCCGTCGCCCACGAAGATGTCGCCATTGGGCGCAACCAGGACCGAACTGGGCTCGCGGAAATGGGTCTGGTCGTTGCCGGGCACGCCCGGCGTGCCAAGCGTCTTCAGGACACGGCCATTCTGGTCGTATTCGATCACGTCGTCGCCGATCTTGCCATTGTCGTGGTCGTCCACGATCCAAAGATGGTCGGCCTTGTCGATGAAGAGGAAATGCGGAAACAGGATCTGGCCCGCCCCGAACGCCTTGATGAAATTGCCCTGGGAATCGAATTCCAAGACAGGGTCCAGTGGGCTTCCGGCGCAGTCATTGGCGCCGCATCGTTCCGCGACCCAGATATTGCCGTGTGAGTCACCTGCGATGGCGCTGACCGAGCCCATGTGCCGGCCGTCCGGCATCTTGAGGTAGCCGTCCATCCGCGAGAAAGGCGGCGACGACTCGGTAATCTGCTGCGCCAGGACGGGTCCGGAGCCGAGGCCGATCGCGGTGCACAGCAAAGCGGCGACGAGACAAGCACGTTTCATGATGTTCTCCCCCATTGAGCCGGTCATTCGCCCGCCCTCCGCGAAACCATAGCACGAGTCCGGCCATCTTCCTCACCAGTGGACGGCAAAGCCGGCCCGGCGCAGTATGGCTGCGCAAGGATCGCTCATGAAGCACCAGATCGTAATTGTGATGGCCGTGATCGGGCTGGCGGCCTGCTCGCCCGGCGAGCGCAAGGCTTCGGCCGAGGTAACTAAACCGTCCGCCGGCGAACAGGCATCCGCCGGAAATACGCCACGCCCGGTGCATGAAGTCCCTGGCGACGATCTCTTCCATGGCTATCGTTGCGACTTCGACTGTTCCCGCCATCAGGCCGGATATGAATGGGCGTCCCAGCACAAGATCGACAATCCCAAAGACTGCCGCGGCACGTCCCAGAGCTTCATTGAAGGCTGTTTAGCTTTTACGGGCGAGGAGGGTCCGTTCGGCCAGAGGGAAGTCTTCCAAGACGAAGATTGAGGCCGGGTGCGCCGCCGCGGGAAAAATTTGCAACAAAGGTTGATAGGCAGGGAATTTAATTTCCTCTCGCGGATCGTGCGCCCCAAAGGGACGTTTGCCACTATACAGCTTCGTATGCCAACTCCACGGGCGGTATCGCGAGGTTGGATGTCTACAAGCGATGGAGGAGGCCGATGAGTTATCTAGATGTAAGTCCGATGATGGAGTCTCTTCGGACCGTGCCGGAAGACTTTAGCCTGAAGGGCAGGTGGCTGTCGCATCGCAGCAGCCGCCACGGCTTTTACTTTGGCCCGAATGGCAAAGTGCAGATCCAGGCCGCGTGCGAGTGTTCCCAATTTCTGATCAAGCCCGATCAAGAGCGCGCGCTTTACGACAGCTTCCGCGAATGGGAAATGAATTATTGGCGTCCGCTTCGCGCGAACCGCGAGTTCGCGTCCCATTTCCGCGGCCATTCATGGCGTGGCATCGCGATCCGGCTCGCGACCAGGCTGGCGAGCTGGCTGGCCGAAGATCGGCCCGAAACGGAAAGCGCAGAGCTGCGGTCCTTGTCCAACGGCTGAAGGGCCCTCAACCTTACCGGCGTCCTCCCGAAAATCCTGCGGAAAATCGCAAAGGCCGCGCGGGATTTGATTGATGGGCATCGCGCAGCGATTCGTCGGCTCGGGCCGGGGAACGACTTGTGTCATCCGGATCGTACTGTGACGTGCGCCTCCCACTGCAGCCACAAGCATCATCGTCACGCCCCCTGAAACGGGCGGTGTTAAAAATGCCATGCGCATGATCGCTAAAAAGGGCGTGCATTGATCCAAAGGGGCTCGCCGGGTACACCTTTTGTGGCTGGATACCGGCAAAAGGGGGCCACGCGCATCGCATGTCTTATGGCGGCACATACAAAAATGAATTGGGCCAACCCGTAGGCGCGCCGTTGCCCGATTGGTCTCCGAGGCCTCTGCCGCCGCGCGTCGCGCTGGACGGGCGATATTGCCGCGTCGAGCCGATAAACCCGGAACGGCATGCGGAAGACCTTTTTGAAGCCTTCTCCAAATCGGATCCGAATATCTGGACCTACCTGCCGGATTACATGGGTCCTTATTCGTCATTTTCCGACTGGCAACAATGGATCGCGAGCACAGTCTCCAGTGACGATCCTCTCTGGCACGCGATTATCGACAAAGAATCCGGTCGCGCAGTCGGCCTCGCCGCGTATCTGCGCATAGATAGAAAATCCGGTGTCATAGAGGTTGGAGGCTTGAATTACAGCATGGGGCTTCAGCGCAAGCCCGGGGCCACGGAGGCCATGTATCTCATGATGCGGCGCGTCTTCGACGAGCTTGGATATCGCCGCTATGAATGGAAATGCGATTCATTGAATGAGCGATCCCGTGCGGCGGCAGAGAGGCTTGGCTTTCAATACGAAGGCATATTCCGGCAGCACATGGCGTATAGAGGGCGCAATCGCGATACCGCCTGGTTCTCGATCATCGACAAGGACTGGCCTGACGCGCGCAAGGCGTTCGAAAATTGGCTGGACGCGCAAAATTTCGATGCGCATGGCCGGCAGAGGGCAAGTCTGCGGCAGCTGAGAAATCGGTAGAATTGCGCACGCGCGTTTGGGCGCGAGTTTTTGATATCCGGATTTGGCGCCGGATTGGCAATATCGCCGCAGAAAGGGTGAAAGCGATTAGGCCCCAAGCCGTTGCTTGAACTCGGCGTAGCCTTCCTTGACGATCAGCGGATCGCCCGCAACAAGAAAAATCTCTGATGTCCCCTGTTTGCCTGCTTTGACAAGCACGATGTGAGCCGGAGCAACAACAATGGGGCGCGGGTTGACCACTCCATAAGCTGAAATATCAACTCTGGTAAGCTCTATGAACTGGTTGGCCATAAGCGTTTATCTCCGAGCTCGCGATTGGCATGAAGCCGATACCCGAGCGCCTCTTTGCTGAGCGGGTGCGAGGCACCGCGACCGCCTTATGCATGGCTTCAGTCGGTGGGACAATCTTCCCTGACAAAGGTTGGAAACAGCATTGCTACAAAATGTCGAAAAATTGCACCATTCCATTAATCCCGCAAAAACCCCGCGCGCACCCATTCCCCAAGCGGCGGCTCTATGCGAGGCAGCCAGGTCATTTTCGAGAGTTTGCGGATGATTGGGCGCGGGAGGGGCTTGTCCATGCGAAACGGCGCCCCTGAAGGCGTCTGTTTGCTTTTCGCAGCGGGAAGCTCCTCGGATGGGCATTTAAGGTTTAGGACACCGGAACAATAGAAAAGCGATTCCTCAGCAAGCGCGGCAGTTCCGCGCGCCGCGCCGCGTGAGACTGCAGGATCGTTCAATCCGAGAGACCGGCCCGACTCTACCATGCTCCGGAGTAAGGGTTCACGGAGGCAATCCAGCGAACCAAAATTTTAAGGGAGAATATAAATGTCAACCGCGCTAACTATGCTCGTTTCGACCGCTAGCGTTGCTTTAAGTATGGCGGCAGCGCCAGGAGCTTCAGCCGCTCCAATCAAATCCATTGTTCTCGTCCACGGCGGTTTTGTCGACGGCTCAGGTTGGGAGGGCGTCTATGAAATCCTCAAGAAAGACGGATACAACGTAACCATCGTCCAAAATCCCACGACGTCACTTGCCGACGATGTGGCTGTCACTAAGCGTGCCATTGCGTCGGCCAATGGCAACGTGATTCTCGTTGGCCATTCCTACGGTGGCGCCGTGATTTCCGAGGCCGGAACCGACCCGAAGGTCGCCGGTCTCGTTTACATCACTGCCTTTGCGCCCGACGCGGGCGAATCCGTCTCCAGCCTGATCGCCAATCCGCCACCCGGCGCGCCCGTGCCCCCGATCCTGCCCCCCGTGGACGGCTTCTTGTTCCTCGACCAGGCTAAATTCCCGGCTTCCTTCGCCGCCGATGTGCGCCCGGACCTCGCTTCCTTCATGGGAGCTTCCCAGGTCCCCTGGGGTGTGGCCGCGTTGGAAGGCAAGGTTACGTCTCCAGCTTGGAAGGTGAAGCCTACGTATTATCTGGTCTCCACCGAGGACAAGATGATTCCGCCGCCCGCACAACGCCAAATGGCGGCACGCGCCAAAGCCGTAGTGGCTGAGGCAGCGGGAAGTCACGCGATCTATGTTTCGAAACCTGAAGTCGTGGCGAAGTTCATTGAGCGTGCCGCGACAGGCGTCGGCGCGAATTAACCGTCCGCAAAGCAAACCGGGTCCGACCCCCAAAAGCACCCGGTTTGCATTTTCGATAGCGCGAAAATTGCCCCAATCCAGGCATTTGAAATTATGTTATTTCTTCTAGGTTCGGGGAGTTCTCATGAGTCTGAACCGCGTAGTCAATGTGGGCAAATTCCCGATTTCGGTGAATCACGGCCTGCCCGCCCAACTCTCCGTAAGGGCTCTGTCAAAATCCAAGTTGATTTGTTCGGAAGTACGATTTGATGTCGGACTTCCCGCGCGCGTTCCACAATTCGCAAAATACGATCAAGATACCTACTGTCTAGGCATCACATTTAAAGATCAGCAGAGTGACATCGTCGTCGAGGGTAAGACCTCTTCTGCGATCAGACGAGCAGGTCAAACGCAGCTTTTATATCTCCCAGCCATCAAATTGATCGATTTCAGCGTGCCTCGGCCACGGCACGCTATCGAAATCTTATTGACGCGCAGCTTTATGCGAGAAATCACGGAGGACCTACAAGTACCTCAGATCACGCACTTGGGGAAAAGTTTTCGCGAAATATTTGACGACGAAACTCTCAAACGTCTCGCCTTTCGTATTCATCCCTATTTCGATTCGCCGGATTCGCTGGATCCGCTTTATGCAGATAACTTCATGTGGGCAGTAGGCATCTACGCATCCGCCAATTATGGCAATCTATCGGTCCGGCGGCGGAAAATCGGTGGTCTATCGACATGGCAAGAGCGGCTTGCGAAGGAAGTGATCGAAATCAGCCTGATCGGAGGCATCGGCCTCGCCGAGCTTGCCAGCTTGTGCGGACTTCGTACCAGCCAGTTCGCTCACGCCTTCAAAATTTCGACAGGTCTTGCGCCCTATCAGTGGCTCGCACAGCGTCGTGTGGAACGCGCGAAAAGTATGCTTACAAGCACAGCGCCGTTGTCAGAGATTGCGACCATGAGCGGATTTGCTGATCAAAGCCACCTTACTCGTATCTTTTCCCGCGAGGTGGGGGTCACTCCAGGGCAGTGGCGTCGTAGCCTGAATTGACGGGGGGCGACCGGACGAAGTTCGTAACCAGCCGATCAAAATTCTGAAAAAATGTGACAGCTAATCTGGAGACCAAAAAATTTCGGGGACCACCTACCCGATTAGCTTGACCACCCTTAGGAATCTCTCCCACCCCCCATACCCATGCCTAACGTTCGGTCCGGGCAATTGCGGCGAGGTTAAGCCGCGACAATCTTGCCCCGACGCTTCCCCATGCTTCCCCGCAATACCTAATGGCATTTGCCTGGACGGCAGCGCCAAAGGGGTTTGATTTGCATTTGGAAAATGGTGGGCGCGCCAAGGATCGAACTTGGGACCCCTCCCGTGTGAAGGGAGTGCTCTCCCGCTGAGCTACGCGCCCCTTTGCCAAAGGGGAGCAACGCCATAAGGACCCCCCGGGCCCCTGTCAAGCTTCCCGCTAGGGCAGGGTTTGGGCAACGGGTTCAGGTGGCGAAGCTCAAGCGCCCCAGCGCTTCGGGCAGGTTTGAAAATTCGTCCAGCACGATATCGGTGCCCAGCGACGCAACCGGTACCGGGGTATAGCCATAAGACATTAATATGCAGGGCACCCCTGCGGCCCGGGCTGTGTGAAGGTCGGTGACCGAGTCGCCGATCATCACCGCATGATTCGGCGTGCCCGCGCACGCCGTCACCACATCGGTGAAGATGCGGGGATCCGGTTTCACATAGGGCCTGAAGCCCGCGCCATAAACGGCCGCGAAAAGGGACGCGAGGCCTAGTTTTTCAAGAAGCGGTCCGGCCAATTCGTGCGGCTTGTTGGTGAGGACGCCCAGAATTGCGCCCTTCTGCTTCAAGCTGAGAAGCGTCTCCTCCACGCCGGGAAAAGGCCGGCTATGCTCCGCCATATGGGCGCCATAGTGGGCCAGGAAAAGCTCGATCAGGGCCGGCATGTCGTCCGGCGGAGGTTCGCCGCCGGTTGCCGCGAAGGCCTGGTTGATGAGCGATTTGGCGCCGAATCCCACCATATGGTGCAGAGTGGCGGGGTCTATGGCGGTCCGTCCGCGCTGCGCGAGGACGGCATTGGCCGCGTTAAGGAGGTCGGGAGCGGTATCAACCAAGGTACCGTCCAAATCAAAGATCAAAGTTGGGATCATGAAAGCCGGACAAGGGAGAATCGTCGTTATATATAGGCGTGATCGGGCAAGGCTGGGCGGTTTTCCTTATGCTGTGCGCGCAATAAAGAGTCGCAATTCGTCAATTTCACTTATTCGGGAAGGGACGTAGCGGAGAAACATGGATAGGGCTGCCTTTATACTCGCGGCGGGACCCCGGAGCATTTTTTCGGCAGGCGCGAATTTGTCGTTTTCGACAGCCGGTGCCGGTCCGAAAAAATGCGACAACCGTACAAGAGGCGCCCGCCATGGATAGGGCTGCCATCATACTCGCGGCGGGGCCCCGGAGCATTTTTTCGGCAGGCGCGAAATTGTCGTTTTCGATAGCGGGTGCCGGTCCGAAAAAATCCGACAAGCGTACAAGAGGCGCCCGCCATGGATAGGGCTGCCATCATACTCGCGGCGGGAGCCGGCACGCGGATGAAGTCGGCGTTGCCCAAAGTGCTGCACCGGGTCGCGGGACTGCCGATCCTTGGTCACGTGATCCTGGGCCTTAAAGGAGCAGGTGTCGGCCGCATCGTGGTCGTCACCGCGCCCGATGCGGATTCCGTGCGCGCCTATGCGGCAAGCCAAGGCGCCGACAGCGTATTGCAGGACAAACAACTCGGCACCGGGCATGCCGCGGCGGTGGCCCGCGACGCGCTCCAGAATTTCAAGGGCGAATTGCTTGTGACCTATGGCGACATGCCGCTTTTGACCGCTCAGGCTTTCGAAGACGCGTTCGCGGCGCGGCCCAGGGACGGGCTTGCCGTCATTGCCTTCCAGGCCGCCGATCCGGGCCATTATGGCCGGGTGCTGCTGGACGAGGAAGGGATGCTGGGCCGCATCGTCGAGTTCAAGGATGCAACGGCGGCCGAGCGGGAGATCGGTCTCTGCAATGCCGGACTGATGGTGGCGGAAGCCAAACGATTCTTTGCCTGGGCGGAAAAACTCGACAACAAAAACGCGCAAGGCGAATTTTACCTCACCGATATTCCCGGTTTAGCCAAGACGGACGGCGCGAGCTGTGCCGTCGCAATGATCCAGGAAATGGACGCCCTCGGCGTGAACAGCCGGGTAGAACTGGCGGAAGCCGAGTACCAGATGCAGGCCCGATTGCGGCTGCGCATTTTACGCGCGGGTGTCACCATGACCGCACCCGAAACCGTGTTCCTTTCCTACGACACCAGGCTCGAGGCTGACGTAGAGATCGAGCCTTTTGTCGTGTTCGGGCCGGGCGTGCACGTGAAAAGCGGCGCACGGATCAGAAGCCACAGCCATCTGGAAGGAGCCAGCGTCGCGGCCAAGGCGATCGTGGGTCCTTTCGCGCGGCTCCGGCCGGGCGCGGAAATCGGCGAGAGCGCCCATATCGGAAATTTCGTGGAGGTGAAGAACGCCACGATCGAAAAGGGCGCCAAGGCCAATCATCTTGCGTATCTGGGCGACGCCCATGTCGGCGAGGGCGCCAATATCGGGGCTGGCACCATCACCTGCAATTACGACGGCTTTGGTAAATACCGGACCGAAATCGGCGCCGGTGCATTCATCGGTTCGAACACAGCCCTGGTGGCGCCAGTGAAAGTGGGCGAGGGCGCGATCACGGGCGCGGGCTCGGTGATCACCAAGGATGTGTCTGCGGACGCGCTGGCAGTGTCGCGCGGCGCCCAAGTGGAAAAACCCGGCTGGGCGAAACTCTTCCGGGACCTCAAACGGTTAAAGAGAGACAAGAAATAATGTGCGGCATTATCGGCATCGCGGGTATGGGCGAAGCGGCCCCGGGCATCCTTGAGGCGCTGAAGCGGCTGGAATATCGCGGCTATGATTCCGCCGGCATCGCCACGCTAGTGGGCGGAAAGATCGAGCGCCGCCGTTCGCCGGGCAAGCTCTCCAAGCTGGAAGCGGTGCTGAAAGAGCGGCCGCTGCCAGGCAGGACCGGCATTGGCCACACGCGCTGGGCGACGCACGGCGCGCCCACCGAGAGTAACGCCCATCCGCACGCCACACCGCGCGTGGCTATCGTTCATAACGGCATCATCGAGAATTTTCGCGAGCTGCGCGATGAGCTGGCTGCGATGGGACACAAATTCGAATCCCAGACCGACAGTGAAGTGGCGGCCCATCTCGTTACCGCCAATATGGATCAGGGCATGGCGCCGGATGAGGCTGCCAAGAAGGCGGTGGCGCGGCTGACCGGCGCTTATTCCATCGCCATGATCTTCCGCGATCACGAGGGCCTCTTGGTGGGCGCGCGCAAGGGCGCGCCCATGGCGGTGGGCTATGCGGAGCAGGAATCCTATCTGGGCTCGGATGCTTTCGCGCTGGCGCCTTTCACCAATCGCGTGGCCTATCTGGAAGATGGCGACGTGGCGGTGATCAAGGGGAATGAGGTGGCGATCTTCGACGCACTGGGTCGGCCCGCCAATCGCGAGATCAAGATCACCTCGGCCTCGGCGGCGCTGGTGGACAAGGCCGGGCACAATCATTTCATGGCCAAGGAAATCCACGAACAGCCGGAAGTCATCGGCCATACGCTGGCGCATTATCTCGATCCCGCGGGACCTTCCGCGCGCCGTCGCGGCGTCGGCCTGCGCGCGGCGCTGAGCAAAGCGTCGCGGCTTACCATCTCCGCCTGCGGCACGGCCTATTATGCCGGCATGGTGGGGAAATACTGGTTCGAGAAGCTGGCGGCGCTCCCGGTGGAGTCCGATGTGGCCTCGGAATTGCGATATCGCGATCCGGTGTACCCTAAGGACGGCGCGGCCCTGTTCGTGTCCCAATCGGGCGAAACTGCCGACACTCTGGCGGCGCTGCGCGATGCCAAGGCCAAGGGCCAGACGACCATCGCGATCGTGAATGTGGCGGAAAGCTCAATCGCGCGCGAAGCCGATATCGTGCTTCCCACCTATGCGGGGCCCGAGATCGGCGTGGCTTCAACCAAGGCCTTTACCTGTCAGCTGGCGGCACTGGCCGCATTCGCCATCGCCGCAGGCCAGGCGCGTGGACGGCTGAGCGAAGGCGAAGAGAAGAAACTCTGCGCCGCGCTCCTGGAAGCGCCGCGCCACATCGCCGAATTCCTCAAACAGGATGCGAAGGTGCGGGTCCTGGGCGAGGAAATCGCCAAAGCGACCGATGTCTTGTACATGGGCCGCGGCCAGAGCTATCCGCTCGCCCTGGAAGGCGCGCTCAAGCTCAAGGAAATCTCATACATCCACGCCGAAGGTTATGCCGCGGGCGAGATGAAACATGGCCCCATAGCCCTTATCGATGAGAAAGTGCCGGTCATCGTGATCGCCCCGCACGACGCGCTTTATGAAAAGACCATCTCCAACATGCAGGAAGTGATGGCCAGGGGCGGAAAGGTGCTGTTGATCTCGGACGCCAGGGGAGTGAAGCAAGCCGGTCCCGTCTGGGCCAGCATCACCGTGCCCGACGCCGATCCGTTCCTCGCTCCACTTATATATGCTCTTCCGGTGCAGCTACTCGCCTATCACGCCGCGATCGCCAAGGGCACGGACGTGGATCAGCCGAGAAACCTGGCGAAGTCGGTGACGGTGGAGTAGACCTACTCTGCCGGGCCTTCGATGGTGACGTGGAGTGCCTCCAATCGCTCCAGCACCCCGTTTTTGCGTAAGAGCGGCCCGATATCGATCACCGCGATGGTCTTGCCTTGTTTGTCCAGCGCATCGTTGATCGCGGCCGTGTAATCGGCCATGTCGCGCTCGCTGATGTCGGCCACCGAATGGACCGCTGCGATCACGCAATTGGCCAGGCGCGGCTCGCCATAATGGAGCTTGACCGCCTTGATGTCGCCAACCGCCCAGGCATCGGCCGCCAGCGCCGCATGGCTCAAGTCCCAATCTGCATCGTCCACTGATTCTCCCAAGCAGACCTGCTGCTCGGCCGGTGTGAGCTTGAGCACGTCCCTGGCCGCGTCCAGCACCTCATAGCGGGCGATGGGCGCGCTGGGCACATGCTTGTCCCGCGCCAGCTTGCGAATGGTATCGCCCGGCTCGTCGCGGGTAAGATTTAGCTTGTCCTGCACATCTTCCTGGACGCGGAGTGACGCGCGCAACGGCGTGTCGGTGCGATAATGCTCCGCGTTCCGGCCAAGCCGCTCGCGGATGGCGGCAAAACGGGCCTCGAGATCGGCGGGCAAGGTCGCTTCCAGCGTCTCACCGCGCGGCAAGCTGAATTTGCTGCCGTTGGTGAGCAGGAACCACGCGCCTTCAACCAATCCCACGGATGGGCGCGGCGGCATCAGTATGGCGCGTGCTCCGTCCAGCAGTTCGGCCAGATAATCCTTGTTCCAATTGAGGCCGTCTGGCATAGCGCCCACCGTGCCCAGAATCCAGACCTCGGAGTCGGCGCGCGTGAGGTGCCAGACTGCGGGCCCGGGCGGTGCCTGGACTTCGACAATTTCGGGCGTACCCCAAATCACTTGGCCCTGATTTTGCTGAGCTTGATTCTCCTGGCTTCGGGCGGCGCACGGCAGCGCCGCGAGCATACATGAAAGCGCGACGGCATTTCTCAACTGCCTGCCTCTTGGCCGGTCCATGTGCTCCCGATATGGTCTAGGGGTCGTGGTTTCGAAGTTCGCCATATTACCGATAAAGGGCTCAAGGGCGAAGTTCGAAACCTGACGACACTGGATTCATAGCTTGCTAGTGTCCTTGGATTCCGGAATTCGCTTGGAGGCCTATATAAAGATTCATGCGAATTTCGGAATCGGGACGCTAGAGCAATGACCGACCTCAACGCTCTCAAGCGCGAAGCCGCCGCCAAGGCGCTGGACCATGTGGTGGACGGGATGAAGCTGGGGCTGGGCTCCGGCTCGACCGCGGAAATGTTCGTGGAGATGCTGGCGCCCAGGGTGAGGGGCGGACAGAAGCTGCTCTGCGTGCCGACGTCGGTGCGTACTGCCGAGAAAGCCAGGAAGCTTGGCCTCACCATGGCCAGCCTGGACGATCTGGCGCCGCTCGACCTCACGGTAGACGGCGCCGACGAAGCCGACCGCAATCTCGATCTGATCAAGGGCGGCGGCGGCATGCTGTTGCGCGAAAAGATCGTGGCGGCATCGTCCAAGAAAATGATCGTGATCGCGGATGAGACAAAGCTTGTGCCCCGTCTGGGGAAATTCCCGCTTCCGGTGGAAGTGGTGGAGTTTGGCCACAAGTTCACGGCCCAGCGTCTGGTCAAGGCGTTGGAAGCGCTGGGCCATGTCCAGCCGCTTTTGCGCTTGCGGCTGGCCGAGGGCCAACCCTTCAAGACCGACAGCGGCAATGTGATCTATGACTGTCACCTGGGCGCGATTCAGAATGCGGCCAAGCTTGGGGCTGCGCTCCACGCCGTGCCGGGCGTGGTGGAGCATGGCCTCTTCGTCGGCATGGCCGCCATGCTTCTGATCGCGGGCCCCGGCGAAGTGGAAGTGATAAACAAGTGAATTCTCATGGTGAGCTTGTCGAGGCATGAAGACGATACTCGCCCTTCGACAGGTTCAGGGCGAGAAAATCGCCGACTGTGACTGGAACTCCGATCCATGAAATACGACTACGACCTTTTCGTCATCGGCGGCGGTTCCGGCGGCGTACGCGCTTCCCGCATGGCGGCGATGACCGGCGCGCGCGTGGCGCTGGCCGAGGAAGACCGGATGGGCGGCACCTGCGTGATCCGGGGCTGCATCCCAAAGAAGCTGATGGTTTATGCCAGCCAATTCTCCGAAAATTTCGTGGATGCGCCCGGCTATGGCTGGACCATTCCGGGCACGCCCAGTTTCGATTGGCCCACTTTTATCGCGCACAAGGACAAGGAGATCGCGCGGCTGGAGGGGCTCTACACCAAGAATGTGAAAGCCGCCGGCGTCACGATCTTCTCCGACCGCGCCGTGTTCGAGAACGAGCACACCCTGCTCCTGGTCAATGCGCAGAAAAAGGTGACCGCGGAGAAAGTCCTTATTGCCACCGGCAACAGGCCCACCCGCGAGATGGGCACCACCCATGTGATCCCCGGCGGCGATCTCTGCATCACCTCCAACGAAGCCTTCCATCTGGACAAGCTGCCCGGGCGTATCCTGGTCGCGGGCGGCGGCTATATTGCGCTGGAATTCGCGCACATCTTCCACGGCCTGGGCAGCCATGTGAGCCTAGTCTATCGGGGCGAGAAGCCCCTGCGCGGCTTCGATATGGATATGCGCGACGCGCTCTGCGAATCCATGAAAACGCGCGGGCTTGAGGTTCTGTTGGGCTGCGAATTCACCAAGGTGGAGAAGCGTGGGCCTTGCCTGCACGCCGAGACTAACAAGGGAGCCATCATCGAGTGCGACCAGATTCTGCTCGCCATCGGTCGCCAGCCCAACACCGATGCCCTTCACGTGGAGAAGGCGGGCGTGGAATTGGGGATGAAAGGCGAAGTAATGGTGGACGACTATTCCCGCACCAGCGCGCCGCACATTTATGCCGTGGGGGATGTCACCAACCGTATTCAGCTCACGCCGGTGGCGATCCATGAAGCCATGTGCTTCGTCGAGACGGCCTTTATGAATAATCCCACCAAACCCGACCATGTTCATGTGCCCAGCGCCGTCTTCACCACGCCCGAACTGGCCGTGGTGGGAATGTCGGAGGAAAGGGCGCTTGGCATGGGCCACAGTGTGGACATCTACAAATCCACATTCCGGCCCTTGCTGCACACGCTTGGCGGACGGCCGGTTCGCACCTCGATGAAGATGGTAGTGGACGCGAAGACGGACAGGGTGTTGGGCATCCATATTTTCGGCGATCACGCCGCCGAGATCGTCCAGCTTGCCGCAGTGGCGCTCAAGATTGGCGCGACCAAGGCTCAATTCGACGACACTATCGCACTCCATCCCACCGCGGCCGAGGAATTGGTGACCATGAGCACAAAGAGTTATTCCAAAGCGCCCGGCTGAGACGACGCCAGGGCCCGCCAAAAGACCGCGCAAAACTGACGGGTTCGGCCTTTCCGGTTCAATATGCCGCGTTTCCTGGGCTTTGCTGGTAAAGCCCCGGCCAATCCCCTATACCCCAAACCGATCACGAGGGAGACGCGCGTGGCCCAGCCCTGGACCCCGCAAAGCTGGCAGGAAAAGCCCATCCGTCAGGTGCCGGAATATCCGGACCGGGCAGCCTTGGAGCGCGTCTTGACGCAACTCAAAACCCATCCGCCGCTGGTGTTCGCGGGTGAGGCGCGCAACCTGATGGCTGCGCTGGGCCAGGTGAGCGAGGGCAAGGCGTTTCTGCTTCAGGGCGGAGATTGCGCGGAAAGTTTCGCCGAATTCCATCCCGACAATATCCGCGACACGTTCCGGGTGCTGTTGCAGATGGCTGTGGTCTTGACCTTCGCCGCCGGCGTGCCGGTGGTGAAAGTGGGCCGCATCGCCGGACAATTTGCCAAGCCCCGCTCCGACGATTTCGAGACCCAGAACGGCGTCACGCTGCCCTCCTATCGCGGCGACAATATCAATGGCGGCGAATTCACCGCCGAGGCGCGCCGGCCCGACCCGCAGCGCCTGATCCAGGCTAACGCCCATTCGGCAGCGACGCTCAATCTCCTGCGCG
>DATFSP010000027.1:0-11983 GCA_035262545.1 Rhizomicrobium sp.
TTTCGGTGTCGCGCAGGAGCGTGATCTGCTGAGCCGAGGCGGGCGCGATGCCGAGAGCGGTGAATGCAAGCACCGCAGAAAGCACGAAGCCGCTCGCAAAAGCGATCTGACGGCGCCAAGGACGCCTGGAAACAGGGTCGACATGCGGCAAGGATAAAGCCTCCGGTTACCCCCGTTCGACTTGAAACTATGAGGGCCGGAGACGAAGGTCAAATTCTTGGATAGCAGGTCAATATTTCGACAGATTGCCCCAAGGGCACTGTTCCGGCATAACCGGACCGTCTTCCTTCTCGAATTACAGGACTGTCATGCCCGGTTTTCGCGCCGCGTCGTTACTTGCCTTGCCGCTCGCCGCACTTCTAGCCGGCTGCTCAGTCGGTGATACCCTCAGTTCCACCGTCAACTCCGCCTTTGGCGGCTCGGCTTCCTCGGCTCGGTCCGATACCGGGTTGGCGGTGGGCGATGAGCCTTTTGCGGTCAGGACCGGCATCGCCATTCTCGGCGAAGGCGGTAGCGCCGCCGATTCGGTTACCGCGATGTTCTTTGCTATGTCCGCGACTTATCCCGTGGCGGCGGGATTGGGCGGTGGCGGGATTTGCCTGGTCGCCGATCCGGCGAAAGGGATTCGTGAATTCGATTTCCTCCCCCGGACCGCCAAGGCCGGCGGCACCTATGCGGTGCCAGGCGCCGTGAGAGGCTTCTACGATCTTCAGCGCGCGTTCGGGACCCTTCCCTGGCAACGCGATGTCGCCGGTGGCGAGGCTTTCGCTGCCACCGGATTTCCCATCAGCCATCCGCTCGCGGTGCGGCTTGCCAATCTGTTGACCGTGATCCGGCAGGATCCCACACTTGCGGAGGAGTTTTTGGACAGCTCGGGGCGGCCTAAGACGGATGGTGCCGTAGCCACCAATCCCGCCCTCTCCCAAAGCTTGTCACTGATCCGACTGTCAGGTGCCGATGGTTTCTATGGTGGCGCGGTTGCGGATCAAACGATCCGCGGGGCGGCTGCGACGGGTGGCGCGATTTCGCTTCAGGATCTTTCCGATTATCGTACCTCGATCGGCAATCCGCGCCTGCTTACAGAAGGTGATGTCAGCGCCGCAATCCCCGAAAGTTCAACCGGCGCGGGCGCGTTCGCGCAATCGCTGCTTGCCAATACGGCGCGCGGGCCTGAACCGGAAAACGCTGTGGTGGCCGCGGTGCGCCAAAGCCTTGCCAGCTTTGGCATCACGGCGCTTCCCCCCGATCTGGGTGGCACTGGTTTTGCCGCGATGGACAAGAATGGCCAAGCCGCGGTGTGCGGTGTGACCATGAACGGCGCTTTGGGTGCGGGCCGTACAGCGAGCGAGAGCGGCGTGCTGCTTGCGAACGCTCCGACCTCGCCCTCTGGCATTGCCGGCGCATTTCTTACGCCGGTGATCGCGCGCGACGGCAGCGGAAAGGTGGTTTTGGCTGGCGCCGGTACTGGCGGGCCCAATGGCACGGCAGCCATTGCGTATGCCCTTTTGCGGGTGGCGGCAGGCCAGAGCATAGACCATCCGGGCAATTTGCGTTCGACTGGCGCGGCCCCTGCCGTTACCGTGAATGTGATCAGCTGCGGCAATGTTTGCGTGGCGTTGCCCGACCCAGGCGGGCATGGCCTGGGCGCAGGCGAAGCGCCATAAGGGATGCGCCTCCAGATCAAAATTAGACCGGTGCCGAGTGAAAGTCGCGCGTGCCGCAAGCTCAGGCGAACAGCAAGACTATTTGCCGCCGCTAAAAGCTCGCTGCCACCATCCCTTCTTCACCGGTTTTGGCGATTCATCCTTGGGCGTAGTGTCGGGAATATCATCCTGCAGTGACCAGACTGGCGCCGAAGGAGCACCGGGCGCGTGACCGGCCGTGGGCGTGGTGTCGATTTCTTCCGGCGCGCCAAACCGGTCCGCTTCCGATACAAAAGGCGCGTGATTGAGATTGTCGTGATCGCGATTGCGTCCGCCACGGCGTCCACGCCGGCGCCGGCGCCGGCGTCCACCGCCTTCGCCTTGTTGCTGGTCAGTTCCTGAAGGAGCTGTGTCGGACAGGCCCTCCCCATTCTGGCTGGCCGCCATGGCTTCGGGCTGGCTCTCTTCCACTACCGCCGTCCGCTCTCCGTAAGCCTGAGGCTCTTGAGCTTTGCCCTCCGGACGAGGGCCGCGATCGCGATCCCGATTGCGGCCGCGGCCGCCACGCCGCCTCCGCCTGCGGCGTCCGCCACTTTCGCCGCCGTCGTGAGGCGTCGGCGTATCAGAGATTTCGGCGCTTTCAGCTTCAACGGTGTCTTCCGTTACTTCGGCCTCTTCCTCGATTTCCTCTGGCAGGACCTCGTCTTCCGGTTCGTCGGAAGGAACGAAGCCGGCCTCGATCGAGACGGCGTGGTTGCGCGGCCGGTCTTCGGGATCGCGCACGCGCGTGCGCTCGAGTTCGAAATGTCCGGCCGTCAAGCCCTCCTTGGGTTCGAAGGAGACTTCCATGCCGTATTCGGCTTCGATACGAGCCAACTCGCGGCGCTTCTGGTTAAGCGTATAGATTGCCACCTCATTGGCCACTTTCACGGTGAGAGCGCTGGCGCGGTTCTTTTCACCTTCTTCCTCGAGCGCTCTCAATACGCGAAGCGCTGTGGATTCCACCGAGCGCACGATGCCGGCGCCCCCACAATGCGGACAGACGATGGTGGACGAGGCAACCACGCCGGCGCGCAGGCGCTGGCGCGACATTTCCAAAAGTCCGAATTGGCTGATCTTGCCGATTTGGACTCTGGCGCGGTCATTCTTCACGGCCTCGCGCAGGCGTTTCTCCACCTCGCGGTCGTTGCGCGGATCTTCCATGTCAATGAAGTCGATCACGATCAAGCCGGCCAAGTCGCGCAAACGAAGCTGGCGGGCGACTTCATCGGCAGCCTCCAGATTTGTCTTGCGCGCCGTCTCCTCAATGGAATGTTCGCGGGTGGCGCGGCCCGAATTCACGTCGATCGAAACCAAGGCTTCGGTCTGGTTGATGACGATATAGCCACCCGATCTGAGGGTCACGGTGGATGAAAACATGGCGTCAAGCTGCTGCTCGATATGGAGACGCTGGAACAGCGGCACCGTGTCTTTGTACCGATGCACGTTGCGCGCCTGAGCCGGCATCAACATGCGCATGAAATCCTTGGCGTTGCGGTAGCCGGCGTCGCCTTCCACGACCAGATCCTTGACGTCCTTGTTGTAGAGGTCGCGGATGGCGCGCTTGATCAGGTCGCCTTCTTCATAAACACAGGCCGGTGCATGCGAGGATAGGGTATTCTCGCGGATCGTGTCCCACAGCCGCATCAGATATTCATAGTCGCGTCGAATCTCGAGCCGAGTGCGGTTTTCGCCGGCCGTGCGAATGATTAACCCCATTCCGTCCGGCAGTTCCAAGCCTTGCACCGCCGATTTCAGGCGTTTGCGGTCTGCGGCGTTGGTAATTTTGCGCGAGATGCCACCGCCGCGCGGCGTATTGGGCATCAGCACGCAATAACGGCCGGCGAGCGAAAGGTAGGTGGTGAGCGCCGCGCCTTTGTTGCCACGCTCTTCCTTGACCACCTGCACAAGGATGATCTGGCGACGCTTAATGACTTCCTGGATCTTGTAATGACGGCGGCGCATCCATCTTTGTGGTGGCCGCTGCATCTGAAGTTTCTGTTCGCCCGCATGGCCGGCATCGCCTTCGCCGTCTACCGGTTCGATGGCACTTTCATTCTCTTCTGCCGCATCGGCTGTCGCGATGTCGGCATTGGACGGCAGTTCGCCCACTGCGACCGGCTCGATTTCCCCCTCATTGTCCTCTGCCGCCTCGGCTTCGACGATGTCCGGATCGTGGCCGTAATCGGCTTCGGCCTCATGCGCGGCCTCGGATTTTGTGAGACGAGGTTCATCTTCCCCATCATGAGGCTCGATTGGGTCCCCGTCGACACCTCCGTGATTGACGAAAACCTCGTCATGTTCCTCTTCCGGATGTGCTTCCTGGTCCATCCCGCTTGGCTCTTCGGGCTCGCTGTCCGGGATCGGTTCAATGCTGGCCGCGTCCAGGGGGACCTGGGTGCTATCGTCTTCCGGCGCTTCTTCCGGTGCCTCTTCGGGTTCCTCTTCCTCTTCGCCGTCGGGCTTCCCGCCAATCTCGAAGCTTTCGATATCGTCTTCCTGACGACGGCGGGCCTCGGCCTCTTGTTCCGCCAAAAGCGCCTGCCGGTCCGCAATGGGGATCTGATAATAATCCGGATGAATTTCCGAGAAGGCCAGAAAGCCCTGGCGGTTGCCGCCATACTCGACAAAGGCTGCCTGGAGCGAAGGCTCCACGCGTGTCACCTTGGCGAGATAGATATTGCCTTTGAGCGGCCGCTTGCTGGCGGCCTCGAAATCAAATTCCTCGACCTTCGAACCTTCGAGAACCACCACCCGCGTCTCTTCCGGGTGGTTGGCGTCTATGAGCATACGTTTGGACATGAAGTTCTCCGTGGCGCGCGCCTGCGCCCGGCTCGCGTATCGACGCGAAGGCGGGGGCGGCTGCGGGCCGTGCTGTTGGGGGCAAATGTCCGCCGATGCCCAACGGCACTGCCGTGGGGAGGTTCGGTTCTGGACGGAAATTGCCGGTCATAAATAACACTTAAAATTCGAGCCGCCGGAAGGCGGAAATTCGCTGCCGTCTGCGATGGAGGGCGGCCCTCACACCGTCTCAGGAAATATTTCTGGGGAGACGGCGGGGCATCCGGACCACCGCACCTTCCGGCCGGGGCCGGGGCGGAGCAGCATGGGAATCACTTGTAGGGGGCGGACTGCTCTCCGGCAAGGGTTGAGGTCCCATCTCAACGCATAAAAACCTTACCGCTAGCAAAGTTACCTGGAGCGAATTTGCCTTAATGGTTCGAACTGTGCACAAAAAATTGTTTTATATCAGCGTGGTAGCTGGCTTCTTGTCTTGCGCCGGGCTGGGATTTACGGCTACCGCACAACCCGACGACCCAATCGCGGGGGTTCTGCGCCAGGAAAAGAGTTCACCCGCGGCACTCCCGGGAGCGGGTCTCCCGGTGGCACCCGCAGCTTCCGTGCCTCCCCAAGGCGCCGGCCAATCGCCCGGCGGCAACGTCCAAGGCAGCCAGCCTATCGTACTCAGCGCCCGGATCGGCGAACACGCGGACCGCACCCGTTTTGTCATCGAGCTTTCGGATCCGGTAAATCTGCGCACCTTCACCCTTACCAACCCGGACCGCGTGGTGGTGGACATGCCAGAGGTACAGTGGCGGCTCGGAGCGCCGCCCCGGCCTTCGGGCTTCGGTTTGGTCAAGTCCTATCGCTATGGCGTGTTCCGTAAAGGCAACTCGCGCATGGTGATGGACCTTACGCGCCCGGTGACCGTGTCGGATCCGCTGGTGATCCCGCCTTCGAACGGGTTCGGTTATCGCGTGGTGATTGATCTTTTTTCCACGCCGCGGGGAAAATTCGCCGCCAATGCCGGCTGGCCAGCCGATCTCAAGGCGCGGGAAACAGATGCCGAGCGCCTGGCTTCTCTGACCGCGGAGCCGGTTCAACCCCAAGGTGCTGGACATAGAGTGGTGGTGATTGATCCCGGGCATGGAGGCTTGGATTCCGGCACCAACGGCATCAATGGACTGATAGAGAAGGACCTAGTACTGGCCGAAGGACTGAAGTTGGCCAAAGTCCTCAAAGACCGCGGCTATATTGTCCACATGACGCGCGACAGCGATGTGTTCGTTCCTTTGCCGGAGCGGGTGGCGATTGCGCGCAAACTCAAGGCCGATCTTATGATCTCGCTTCACGCGGATTCCAATCCCGATCCCCAGGTGAACGGGCTTTCCATCTATACGCTCAACGACGGACGTTCGGACCGCGAAGCGGCGGCGCTTGCGAGGCGCGAAAACCAGTCGGACATCATTGCGGGCGTCGATCTGTCGCGAGAGGACAGTCCCGTGGCGCCCATCCTGATCGATTTGGCCCAGCGCGACACTATCAACCGTTCATCACGCTTTGCCGAGACCGCGCTCGGCCAGCTCCATGGTGTGACCGATATTTTGCCGCGCAGCCCCCATCGCGCCGCCAGTCTGGCGGTGCTGGTGGCTCCGGATGTGCCCGCGGTACTGATCGAACTTGGCTATCTGTCCAACGAGCCCGATGCGACGCAGATGAACACGCAGGCCTGGCGCGAGCGGGTGGCCGAAGCCATCGCCAGGGCCGTGGAGCGCAATTTTACCGCCAATTCCGCGGGAACCTTGCCCTAATTCCCTTTAACCCGTACGCCTCTTTTCAACTCAAAAGGGGTACTATAGGAGAGGCGCTCCGAAACGGGCGGGAAAGCGCGTTAGTCTGAGGATCCATGATCCGCCGTCTTCTTGTATATGCCGGGCTCGGCGCTGCCGCCCTTGCCGCGTTGGGTGCGCTGGCAGGGGTCTTCTATATCTACACCGTGACACGCGACCTTCCCGGCGTTGCGGCCCTTCAGAATTACAGCCCGCCTGTTACCACCCGCGTCTATGCCGGCAATGGCACGGTGATTGGTGAATATGCGCGGGAGTCGCGCATTTTCGTGCCGGCTGCCTTCATTCCCAAGTTGGTAAAGGAGGCTTTCACCAGCGCCGAGGACCGCAATTTTTATAATCACCCCGGCATAGATCCGTCCGGCATCCTGCGTGCGGCGGTTAAAGACGTCGGCCTGGTATTGCAGGGGCGCCGTCCCCAGGGCGCCTCGACCATCACGCAGCAGGTGGCCCGCAATTTCTTGCTCAATTCCGACGTCAAATTCAGCCGCAAGATCCGGGAAGCCATCCTCGCCATCCGAATCGACGCCACCTATCCCAAAGACAAGGTGCTCGAGCTGTATCTCAATGAAATCTATTTAGGCGAGCACAGTTATGGCGTAGCCGCTGCGGCACTGAATTATTTCGGCAAGTCGCTGGACGAACTCGACATTTCGGAAGTGGCGTTCCTTGCTGCTTTGCCCAAGGGGCCAGCCAATTACGATCCGCGCTTCAACCATGCAGCCGCCGTCGACCGCCGCAACTGGGTGATCGATCAGATGGCGTACAACAACTACATCTCCGATGCACAGGCCGCCGCTGCCAAAGCTCAGCCCCTTGTCACGCAAATGCGCGCGTTGGGCAGCCAGGCCGCTGACGTAGACTATTATGTCGAAGAAGTGCGCCGCCAGCTTTACAGCAAATATGGCGAGAAGGCGCTTTACGACGGCGGTCTGCAAGTGCGCGCCTCGCTGGATACACGGCTGCAGAATTACGCCGTGAGCGCGTTGCGTTCAGGACTGGTGCGCTATGACCGCCGGCACGGGTGGCGCGGCGCCCGCAAGAAGATCGACATCACCGGCGATTGGAAAGCGGCGCTCACCAAGCTGTCGTCCGATCCGGCGCAACAGTCCGGCATCGAGACATGGCGCCTATCGGTGGCGTTGGGCTATGCGGACAAGGATATCCGCGTCGGCTTCGCCGACGGCAGCACGGGCGTCATTCCGTACGACGGGTACAAATGGGCAAAGCGCGAATTGAAGAATCAAACCTGGGGTTCGACGCCCACCACGCCCGATCAGGTAGCTAAGCCCGGCGACGTTCTCTATGTCGAACATGAGGGCAAGCTCGCTCAGTTCGGTCTGCGACAGATTCCTGAAGTCAACGGCGCCATCGTGGCCATGGACCCGCATACGGGCCGGGTGTTGGCGCTTTCGGGTGGCTTCTCCTATGCCTCGTCGCAATTCGACCGCGCCATGCAGGCGATGCGCCAGCCCGGTTCGGCTTTTAAGCCATTCGTCTATGCCGCGGCATTGGACAATGGATATACGCCGACAAGCAAGGTGCTGGACGCGCCTTTCGTGATGGACATGGGCCCTGGCCAGGGCTTGTGGCGCCCGGAGAATTTCGAGCACGAATTTCTTGGCGACACCACGCTTCGACGCGGCCTTGAATTGTCGCGCAACGTCATGACCGTGCGGCTGGCTTACACGCTGGGCATGGATAAAGTGGTGCCTTATCCGATCCGCTTCGGCGTTTATGACAAATTGCCGCCGCTTCTGGCCAATTCGCTGGGCGCATATGAGACCACTTTGCTCAGGCTGGTCACCGGCTATTCGGAATTCGTCAATGGCGGCAAAAAAATCCAGGCGTCTCTGATAGACCGCATCCAGGACCGCAACGGCATGACCATCTGGCGGCACGATCAGCGAAATTGCGACGGCTGCGACGTGCAGGATTGGCGTGGCCAGCAGGAGCCGTTGCTGGCCGATGACCGGAACCAGATCATCGATCCGCGCACCGCATACCAGATCGTCTCCATGCTGGAAGGCGTGATCCAGCGCGGCACTGGACAGTCGGTCAAGGCGGTGGGCAAGCCCTTGGCGGGCAAGACCGGCACTTCCTCGAATTCGCAGAGTGTCTGGTTCGTCGGCTTTTCGCCCGATCTGGCGGCCGGCGTGTTCGTGGGCTTTGATAATCCGCGCACTTTGGGCAGGTACTTCAACGGCGAGGACGAGCAGGGCGCCACGGTGGCTGCGCCCATCTTCCGAGATTTCATGAAAGGCGCGCTGGCCGACGCGCCGTCCACACCCTTCCGCATCGCGCCCGGCATCGAAGAGGTGCCGATCGATTGGAAGAGCGGCGATCCTGTCCCGCCTGGCACGCCCGGCGCCATCTTGGAAGCGTTTAAGGCCGGCACTGCGCCGGGAGAGGCCAACGCGCCCACATTTGCCACTGTCACTGCCGGCGATGTGGGAAGCGCCCCGGCCACCGCTCAGCCTACGACCTCGACCCAGCCAGTACCTTCCCGCGGTGTGCCCGGAGTCATCGGCGAGGGCACAGGCGGGCTTTATTGAGGTCATGGCAGAGCGTGCCGGAAAAGCGGAACGCGGTTTGACGCCAGGCCGCTCGGCCAAAACTCCAGCTTCAGTCGGACACGGTTTGTCCCTTCAGCTTTGGCTTCGCCGGGCGCGCGCCATCTTGACGGCGATGCAACGGGACCTGCGTGACGCCGAACCCGGCCAGATTATCCTCTGTGCGGCCATGGGCTGCTTCATTGGCGCAGTGGTGGATCTGTTGCGCGCGAGCGTGGCGTGGCTCCACGTCCATGATTTCGGCATCCCTGCCGACCACTTTTTGAGCGAAGGCATCGGCGTTTCGCGCGCAAGATTGTTGTTCGTACCCTTTTTTGGCGGACTGCTGTTGGGGCTGGCCGCGCGAGCGGTCCGAGCCCGGCGGTTCAGCGAGATCGTGGACCCAATTGAGGCCAATGCGCTGCATGGCGGGCGCATGTCGCTCCGGGATTCGATCTGGCTCACTTTCACCACCGTGATATCCAATGCCGCCGGCGCGTCGCTCGGCATGGAAGCGGGATACAGCCAGTTGGGCGCAGGTCTTTATTCTTGGGCCGGACGCTGGTTCCGGCTGCGCCGTGCCGACCTGCGCGTCTTTGTCACCGCCGGAGCAGGCGCGGCCATCGCGGCCGCCTTTAACGCGCCACTGGCGGGAGCCTTCTATGGCTATGAATTGATTTTGGGGAGCTACACCACGAAAGCGCTGGCGCCGGTAATAGTGGCGACAGTCTGCGCCGCCCTTACCCAGCGCGCCATGTCCGACACAAAAGCTCTGTTTGAGGTGGGTGGTAGCTTCAATGTTTCATCTGAAAGCTATTTCCTGTTTGCGTTGCTGGGTCTGGTCGCCGCTTGTGTCGCCGTTGCAGCCATGCAGGCCGTCACCTGGACCGAGCGCGGTTTGCGCGCCTCCAAATTGCCGGATTGGCTGAGGCCAGCAATTGGCGGCGTGCTGCTTTCGGGGCTCGCACTGTACGCGCCGCAAGTGCTGGGAAGCGGCCATGGCGCGGTGCAATTTCACTTCGACACGCGCTGGACGGTTCCAGCGCTGGCGTTCCTGCTGACGATGAAGCTGCTGGCTTCGGCGGTCTCGGTAGGTTCGGGCTTTCGCGGTGGTCTCTTCTCATCGGCTATGTTCCTGGGAACGCTGGTGGGCGCGGTGTTCGCACAAGTCGCGGCTTATTTCTCACCCGCCCTCGAGTCCGAGCACAATGTCTTCATGATGGCCGGGATGGGTGCAGTCGCTGCCGGTGTCATTGGCGCGCCGCTCACCATGGTATTCCTGGTCCTGGAGGCGACGGGGGATTTCCAAGTGACGATCGCAGTCGTGATCGCGGTGACGATCGCGTCCACGATCGTGCGCATCCTGTTCGGTTATTCGTTCGCAACCTGGCGCTTTCATTTGCGCGGACTTTCCATTCGCGGCGCCCATGATGTTGGCTGGATCAGCGATCTCACTGTGGGGCGCCTTATGCGTGCCGACCCCAAGACGGTGCCTGAAAATCTGGGGCTCAAGGCATTGCGCGCAGCCTTCCCGGCAGGCAGCACTAAACGGCTCTATGTCGTGGACGGTTCCGGTCGTTATGTCGGCACCATCGATACCGCCGACCTACACGACGCGGAGATCGACGACGCGCTGGATGGCGCGGTTGCGGGCGATTTGGCGGAAGCTCCGGAACACTTCCTGCTGCCCGGCGAGAATATTCGGAGCGCCCTGGCGCGGTTCGACGCGCTTCAAGTGGAAACTTTGCCGGTTCTAGACTCCGGCACCCAGCGCGCCGTGGTGGGCTATATCACTGAAGCCTATGCACTAAGACGTTATTCGGCCGAATTGGAACGGATGCGCAGCGCCGATTTGGGACAGCGTGACCTTTTCTCGATTGGGCCGCTTCCCAACGACAAACTCCCGGGTCGATGAATTTGGCCTTTACGGGCACGGCCGCGCACCCTATATGGCCTTCATGCGCCCCGAAATCCAACGCAGCGTCGAAGACATCGAGCAGGCTATCGCCCTGCTGAGGAGGCATCTTTGACTGGGATCAATCGTTGCGCCGCCTCGACGAGCTGAGCGCCCGCGCCGAAGACCCCAACCTCTGGAACGATCCCGGCACAGCGCAGAAATTAATGCGCGAGCGGCAGAAGCTCGACGGCGCCATCTCGTCTGTCCGGCAGCTGGAAAATGAGCTGGCCGATGCCACGGGCATGATCGAGATGGCGGCGGCTGAGAATGACGCCGCTATGATCGCAGATGCTGAAAATTCCGTACAGGCGTTGCAGAAGAGGGCGGAACAATTGCGGCTTCAGTCCATGTTGTCGGGCGAGGCCGATGGCAACGACACCTATCTCGAGATTCATGCCGGCGCCGGCGGCACCGAGAGCCAGGACTGGGCCGCGATGCTGTTCCGCATGTACACACGCTGGGCCGAGGACCATGGCTACAAGCTGCAATTGATTGAGGAAAGCGAAGGAGAGGCGGCGGGCATTAAATCCGTCACGCTCCTTGTTAAGGGCGAGAATGCCTATGGCTGGCTCAAGACCGAGGCAGGTGTGCACCGGCTGGTGCGTATCTCGCCCTTTGATTCCAATGCCAGGCGGCACACCTCTTTCTCCAGCGTCACGGTCTATCCCGTAATCGATCAATCCATCGAGGTCGATATTCCGGAGAAGGACGTCCGCATCGATGTTTATCGCGCATCCGGCGCTGGCGGGCAGCACGTCAACAAAACCGAAAGCGCGGTGCGCATCACCCATTTACCCACCGGCATCGCGGTGGCCAGTCAGTCCGAGCGCAGCCAACACCAGAACCGCGCCATCTGCTGGGAGATGCTCAGGTCACGGCTCTACGAGATCGAATTGGAAAAGAAAAAAGCCGAGACGGGCGCCTTTGTCGGAGAGAAATCGGATATCGGTTGGGGCCATCAGATCCGCTCTTATGTGTTGCAGCCCTACCAGCTGGTGAAAGACCTGCGCACGGGCGTGGAAAGCCGCACGCCCCAGGACGTGCTGGACGGTGATCTCGATCCCTTCATGGCCGCCGCTCTGGCGCAGGAGGTTGGCGGTAAACCTCGCGAAAAGGTCGAAGACCTGGCATAGGCAACCGACCGTCGCACAGCCGAAGCGCTGC
>DATFSP010000028.1:0-5195 GCA_035262545.1 Rhizomicrobium sp.
TGCCGGCCGCGATTTCCACCGGCATCGGCTCGCAAGTGCAGAAACCCCTGGCCCTTGTGGTGGTGGGCGGCATGCTGCTGGCGCCGATCTTCATCCTTTTGGTGCTGCCGGTCTTGATCCAGATCTTCTCCAAGCGCGACCGCCGCGCGTCCGATTTGGCGGAGGTATAGAGATGCGCAAGACCGCCATCCTTCTCTCGGCGCTTCTCATGGGTTGCACCATGGGCCCTGACTTCAAGCCGCCAGCGCCGCCTGCCGAGACGTCCTATACAAAGGAACCGCTCCGCCAGACATCGGGGGACGCATCGGTCAAGGCCGGCGCGCCCCAGACTTATGTGATGGACCGCGATTTTCCGGCAGAGTGGTGGACGCTGTTCCACTCGCCCGATCTGGATCAATTGATCCGCGCCTCCATCGCCAGCAACCCCAACCTGGTGGCCGCCGAGGCGTCGCTCAAGGCCGCCATGGAGAATGTGAAGGCGCAGATCGGCGCATATTATCCGCAAGTGGCTGGCGGTCTTAGCGCCAGCCGCGTCAAGGACTCGCAGGTCCTGTCGCCCACGCTGGCTTCCAGCAGCTTGCTGTTCAGCCTCTATCAGGCGCAACTGGGCGCGTCCTGGACGCTGGACCTGTGGGGGGCGAACAAACGCCAGGTCGAGGCGCTCAACGCCCAGGCCGAGGGCCAGCATTATCAGTTGGAAGCGACTTATGTCGCGCTCACCGCGAACGTGGTTGCCGCCGCGGTCCAGGAAGCCTCGCTCAGGGACCAGATCGCCGTGACCAACAAGATCCTGGCGGCGGAACGGCAAGTCCTCACCATCGAGCAGCATCAGAAGGAATTGGGCCAGATCGCGGGCGCCGATGTCGCGGCGCAGGAAGTCGTGGTCGCGCAGACCGAGCAGAGCCTGCCGCCCTTGCAGAAGCAGCTTGCGCAACAGCGCGATCTTCTGACCGCTCTGGCGGGGCGGCTGCCGTCGAATGAAATTCCCCAAAGCTTCACGCTGGACGCGCTCACGCTGCCGGTGGAATTGCCGGTAAGCCTGCCCGCCAAGCTGGTGGAGCAGCGGCCCGACATCAAGATCGCGGAGGCCAATCTTCATTCGGCCTCGGCCGAATTGGGCGTCGCCATCGCCAACAGGCTGCCCAACATCACCTTGAACGCGACATACGGCACGGTGGGCACCCAGGTAAGCCAATTGTTCGGGCCCGGCAGCGGTTTCTGGAACCTTGGCGCAGGTCTTACCCAACCCATCTTCGACGGCAATCAGCTTCTGCATAAGAGCCGCGCCGCAAGGGATTTGCTCGATCAGGCGAGCGCGCAATATCAGGCCAGCGTGATCGCGGCGCTGCAGAACGTGGCCGATGTGCTCCATGCCATCCAGTCCGACGGCGACGCTTTGCGCACGGCTGCCGCGGCGCAAGTGGCCGCGCAAAGATCCTTCACCATCGCCCGGCAGCAATTGGACGCGGGCCAGATAGGCCGCCTGCAGTTGCTCAGCGCCCAGCAAGCTTATCTCCAGACCAGGCTGGCGCTGTCTCAGGCCGAAGCCGCGCGTTTCGCGGATAGCGCCGCCTTGTTCCAGGCACTGGGCGGCGGATGGTGGCAAAGGCAAGATGAAAAGCAGGCGAGCAACTAAATATACAGCTCACCTGGGGCCGATGAAAAACGGCTTCGATTGAACGCAGCCTGTGTGTGCGTCCGGCAAGGATGCGACGCCATCCTGAAACCGTGATACGATCGCGACATCGCCGACTGGTCGAACGCTGCTCTACGGGGGAGCTATGTTTAAACAGACATTTGCCGCCTTCATCGCATTATCGGGATTGAGCGGCGGCGCGGCGGCGCAGACGACGGCAGAAGAAGCGACGGCCCCGCAGGCGGCGGCACTGGCCTGTACCCTGCCCAAGATCGTGGACACCGCTACGCTCGAACAAGCCTCCGGTAGCGACCTTATGACCGTGCCGGTGACGATCAACGGCACGACCAGGCAATTCCTGCTCGACATTGGAATGACCAAACCGACATCGGTTTCTCCGGAATTGATGGCCAAGCTGAGCCTTCCGGAAAATGCCTATGTCGGCGAAAAGGTCGTTCAGAACAATCCGCTCGGCGGATCGGGGCTCCAGAATGTCCGGGTCTATGATGTCACCCACGACCTGGGCGGCGGGGCCCGGGATACCCATGTCCGCTTAAATTCGTTCGGCGTCGGCAACGCCACCGGCCGCCATCTCCAGATGTTGGTGACCGAGAAAGGCGAAATCGGACGATCCGCGTCATATGACGGTTTCCTGACCGGCGATTTTTTCCGCCAATATGACGTCGAGCTGGATTTTGGTGGAAAGCAGATCACCTGGCTTACGCCGACCAAATGCACCGACCCCAACCAGGCGGTATTCTGGGCGCATTCTGAAGTTGCGATCGTGCCGGTGACACTGGCGAAGGACGGCAGATATCAGATGCCGGCGATGATTCAGGGCCATGTCATCAATGCCGAGATCGACACAGGTTCTGCGCGCACCGTGATGCGGCGCGACATCGCGGAGCAATATGTGGGGCTCAAGGCCGACACACCAAAAATGATGCCCCTGGGCGACCTCAAAGACGGGATGGGGATGCAGATCTATGTTTCCAACTTCCCGGAGATCATCTTCGCTGGCGGCGGCGTCACGGCGCAGAATGTCCCGGTCCTGATCCAGGATTACAGCATGGTCCCCGCCCTTTCCCGTCACGTGGACTTGCTCACGCGCGCGCCAACTACGGAACGCATCCCCGACCTGGTGATCGGCATGGACGTGCTGAAGCATCTCCATATGTATGTCGTGCCAGGGGTGGGCAGGGTGTATGTGACCGCGGCCGACTAGGGCGTGCTGATCAGCCGGTGGAAATAACGCACCGTCTTGCCCGCGCCGGGCAGGATGGCCTGGCCCACCCGTTCGAAGCCCAAGCCAACATGGAAGGCTTCGGAGCGGAGATTGGGCGGGTCCAGATTGACCTCGCACGTGACATTGGTGTGGCCTCGTTCCAGGGCGCGGGCGAAAAGCGAATCATACAGGACCTTCGCCCAGCCCCAGCCCTGGCGCTTGGGCGACACGACCACCCGGTCGATATAGACAAAGCGGTCGAAGCGTTCCTTGAACCACTGGAAATTGGGATTGTCGTAGGGAGCGTCCTGGTCGAAGGCGATAAGCAAGGCTTCGTTGCCTATGGCGCGCGCCATGAATGCCTGGCGCACCAGATGGCGCGCTCTTTCGGCGGTCAGGAGCGACAATTCGGCGGCGAAGTGATTATTCAACGCAATCAGCGGTTCGGGCAGGCCTGCCTCTGGGGGAAGGTCGATGAAACCTGGATCGGCCAAGAATGTCCTCCAACGGATGGAAAGCCCGCGCGCGGCACCTTAGACTGGCTTCTTTCCGGCATGACAGTGTGACAGACGCTTTGATGCTTCAACAATGGATTCAACAGGCGCTGGCTCTGCACAAGGCCGGGCGGCTGGCCGAGGCCGAGCCGCTTTATCTGAAGGTGCTGGCGGCGGACAAGGATTTCTATCCCGCCCTGCATCTGATGGGACTGATCCGGCTGCACCAGGGCCGTGCCGCGGAGGCAATGCCCTATATCGAGCACGCGCTCGAGCTTCAGCCCGGCACTCCCGAAATGCTCTCCAATTACGGTATCGCGCTGGAAGGGGTGGGCCGCTTTCGCGAGGCGCTCGACGCGCTGGAGCGGGTGGTGATGCTCGATCCCGACAACAGCCGCGCCTGGAGCAATCGTGGCGCGCTGCTTTCCAGACTCGGAAAGAACGAAGAGGCGCTGGCCGATTTCGACCGCGCCATTATGCTCGATGCCAGGAACGCCGATGCTTGGAACAATCGCGGCCTGATCCTGGTGGCGTTGAACCGGCCGGAGGAGGCGCTGGAAAGTTATGATAGCGCGCTCACTGTCCGTTCCGATCATGCCGAGGCACGCAACAATCGCGGACTGGCGCTTATGGCCATGGGCCGGTATGCCGATGCATTGGCCGAATTCGATCGCCTGCTCAAAGACCGGCCAGACCATCCCGGCGGACATGTCAACCGCGCCAGCGTGCTGCGTTCCATGGGCGAGGTGGACGAGGCGCTCGCGAGTTATGACCGGGCGCTCGCGATCCGCCCCGATTTTGCGGAGGCGCTGGCCAGCCGCGCCAACTGCCGCTGGACGCGCAAAGGCGATGTGGGTGGCGCAATTAGCGATCTTGAACGCCTGGTGGCCGTCAAGCCCGACTATCCTTACGCGCAAGGCGATCTGCTGCATCTGAAAATGCATGCGGGGGATTGGCGCGACTTGGCGCGGTATCGCGCAGTCCTGGACGAGGGTGTGCGCGCCGGCAAGCGCATTGTCGAGCCTTATGTCTATCAGGGCCTTTCATCCTCGCCCGCCGACCTTGTTGCCTGCGCCCGCATCTATGCGCAGGACAAATATCCGCCGCTGCCGACACCTTACCGGCGCCGGCGTCGCGAAGGGAAAATCCGGCTGGGCTATCTTTGCGGCGAATTCCGCGCACAAGCCACCATGTATCTGGCCGCGGGCCTGTTCGAGCATCACGACCGCAGCCGCTTCGAGGTCATGGGCTTCGACAATAGCCGCGAGGATGGCAGCGCCATGCGCCGGCGTGTGATTGGCGCATTCGACAAATTCATTCCCATCCAGGAGCTGTCGGACCGTGAAGCCGCGCGCGCGATCGCGGGCGAAGAGATCGACATTCTGGTCAATCTCAACGGCTATTTCGGCGCCTTGCGCATGGGCGTCTTCGCCCATCGCCCCGCGCTCATTCAGGTCAATTATCTGGGTTTTCCTGGAAGCCTGGGCGCCGATTATATCGATTACATTCTGGCCGATGACGAGGTGATCCCCAAAGGCGACGAGCAATTCTATCGCGAGAAAGTGGTGACGCTGCCGCAATCTTACCAGATCAACGACGGCGCGCGGCCCCGTTCCGCGCCCGCGTCGCGCAAAGTCCACGGGTTGAGGGACGAGAGTTTCGTCTTCTGCCATTTCAACTATGCCTACAAGATCATGCCGGAAATGTTCACGCTTTGGCTGCGGCTGTTGAAGAAAGTGCCGGACAGCGTGTTGTGGCTGCTGGAGAGCAATCCCTTGTTCGCGACCAATCTTAGAGGAGAGGCGTCACGCGCGGGGATAGATCCAGGGCGCCTGATCTT
>DATFSP010000029.1:0-17326 GCA_035262545.1 Rhizomicrobium sp.
CACCAAACCGGTTGACGGTTCCAATCCCGCCACGACCTGGAAGGGCATGACGCCGGTTGATCAGATTCCACACGTGATCAATCCCGCGTCCGGCTGGGTGTTCAACAGCAACGACACGCCACAGAATTCGGCGGGCATGAACACGGTCGATATGTCAAAATTCCCGGCCTATATGGATCAGTCGGGCGAAAATCCCCGCGGCGTGCATATGGTGCGGGTCCTGTCGAAGGCGAAAGACATGACCCCGCAAAAGCTGATCCAGACGGCCTTCGATCCCTATCAGCCCGCCTTCGCCGAAATGATTCCGGCGCTGATGAAGGACTATGACGCGCTTCCCACCTCGAGCCCGCTCAAGTCCAAACTCGCCGAGCCCATCTCGGTGCTTCGAAATTGGGATTACAAATGGGGCACGGATTCCATCGCCAATTCGGTCGCCATATTCTGGGCCGACATTCTGTTCGCCAAGGATGTAGCAGCCATGCGCGCGGCGGGCGTGCGGGAAGATTATGTGCCCTATCTCGCGCACAAATCATCTTCCGAAGACAGGCTTCAGGCCCTTTCCGAAGCGATAGACAAGCTCACCAGTGATTTCGGCACGTGGAAGACAGCTTGGGGCAACATCAACCGCTATCAGCGGGTGAACGACGACATCAAATCCACGTTCAGCGACCAGGCGCCTAGCCTTCCGGTGCCATTCGACTCCGCGCAATGGGGATCGATCGCGGATTTCGAAACCGTCCACGACACGACAAAGAAATGGTATGGCATCGAGGGCAACAGCATCATCGCAGCCGTAGAATTCGGGCCGAAGGTCCGGGCTTGGGCCGCGACAGTCGGCGGCGAAAGCGGCGACCCGAAATCACCTCATTTCAAGGACCAGGTGAATGCCTACCTCACCGGCAATCTGCTTCCGGTATATTTCTATCCCGAAGACTATAAGACGCACGCGGAGCGCACCTATCACCCCGGAGACGAGCCCGCGCCGAAGTAACGCATCGGTGGTACCCGGCGAGGGCCCATCCGTCACTCATACCGCAGCGCGTTGACCGGATTGGCGCGGGCCACTTTCTGCGCATGGGCGTAGACGGTGGACCAGGCGATCAACAGCGCCGCCGCGCCCGCGCCCAGGAAATAAAGCGGGCTGAGAGCGATCCGGTAGGCATAAGCCGAGAGCCAATGCTGCAGGTAATAATAAGCCAGCGGCCATGCGATCAGGTTGGCGATCAGAACCGGGATCGAGAATTGCCAGAGCAGCAGCCAGACGATGTCGCGGCTCCTGGCGCCAAACACTTTCCTGAGGCCGATCTCCCGCGTGCGCCGCTCGGCCGAAAAGGCGGCCAGCCCGAACAATCCCAAGCAGGCGATGAAAATCGCGATAACCACGAACAGGCCGAACGCGGTCTCTTGTTTCTCCTCGACCTGGAACTGCTTTTGGAAATCCGCGTCGAGGAAGTGCCGGTCGATCGCGAGCGACGGCGCGAACTGGTGCCAAATATGGTCCAGCGCGGCCAGTCCTTGCGGGGCACCGCCTGCCTGCAGCCGTACCGAGACGCCGGACATGCCCTGAGGATCATATTCGTAATAAGTGGGCGGCACGGTGGTCTTGTTGCCTTCGAATTTGAAGTCGGTGGTGACGCCAATGATGTTGAGCCGGACGCGCCGCGGCGTCCCAGGCGGCACGTCGGTGCCCATATTTTCCCGGAAAAAGCTCTTCCCCAGCGCCTCATCCGGCGAATAGCCGAAGCGCCGCGCAGCCGCCTGATTGACCACGACGTTGCGTTCAGACACGACTCGGCCTGCCACATCCTCTCCGCGGGCCTCGGAAAAATTCCGCCCGGCAAGAAGGCGTATGCCGTAAAGCGGCAGGAATCCGGGGTCTATTTGCACCATCCGGATCAGGGTATTGCCGGGGTGACCAGGTATCTCAACCAAGTCGTTGCTCCTGCTGCCCGAAAAAGGCGAGTCGCCGGATAATGAGGCGCCCGCGATACGGGGATCGGCGACAAGCGCGCGCACGAAACTCTGGCGCTGGGACAGGGGCATGTTGTTCCCGCTCACGAGCACCACGCCGTCCTTGTTCAAGCCAAGATCCATGGTGCGCGCGAACGAGATCTGCTCGAACACCACCAAGGCGGCGATGCCCAGCCCGATCGAGACCGCGAATTGCAGCACCACCAGCGAAGTGCGCACCAGGCCCGAGCCCGATTGATTGGCGGTGCTGGCGCGCAACACCGCGGCCGGGCGGAAATTGGACAGGACCAGCGCCGGATAGGCGCCGCCGATCAATCCGGTCAAAACGGTCATGCCGACCAGCGCCAGCAACAGCGGCCAGTCGCTGAAATAATGAAATTGGATGGGCTTGCTCAAAAGCCTGTCGAAGCTCGGAAGCAGGACTTCCACCACCGCCAGCGCCAGCAGCAGGGCTATGAACGCGGTCAAGACCGATTCCGCCAGGAACTGGACGATCAACTGGCGGCGGCTGCCCCCCATCACCTTGCGCAGCGAAATTTCCCGGGCCCGGAGCGTGGCGCGCGCCGTGGCGAGATTGGTGAAATTGAACGCGGCCACTAACAGGATCAAGACGCCGATGGCGGCGAAGCCATAGACCATCGTCCAGCTTCCCGCGGGGGTAGTGCCTGCCCCGCCATACTGGTCGGTGGAAAGATGATCGTCCCGGAACGGGGTGAGGTGTGGCACCAACACCTGGCTGCCGCGCAATGGGATGTTGGCCCGTTTCTTCGGATCCACCTCGCGGTCGATCAGGGCGGCGAATTCGGTCAGTACGGTCTTCACATTGGCGCCCGGCTGAAGCTCGACATAGCCGAAGCCGCGACTGTCCATCCATTGCTTTTTCCGCTCCTGCGACATGGGATCGGCGGCGGAAGTATAGGGAATGAACACGTTGCCGATGAGCTGGGTATTGTGGGGCAGGTCGCGCACGATTCCGGTCACGATCACCGAGGCTTCCCTGATTTTGCAGTTGGGCTCATTGCGGCCGAATTCACACATCCCGCCTACATGCAGCGTCTTTCCTACCGCTGGGGCGGCGCCGAAATATTTCTTCGCCATGCTTTCGGAAATCACCGCCGATTCAGGCTGGGCGAAAACGGCGGCGGGATCTCCCTGCACCAGGGGCAAGCGGATCGTCTGGAAGAAATTGGGGCTGACCACGTCCACATTGTCCAGGAACTGACGGTCACCGACGGCGACCGTCATCTGATAAGGTTCAAGATGAATCGCCGCCTTGATTTCGGGAATCTGCGCCGCCATCGCATCCGGCGCCGGGAACGGCGCGCCGGTCACTTCGAAAGGCGCCTCACCGGGGAGATGCCAGGTTTCCTCGATGCGATAAACTTTGTCGGTCCCGGGAATCCATTTGTCGTAAGAAAGCTCGTCGCGCACCAGAAGTATGATGAAGATGGCGCATGTGAGCCCCACCGTCAGGCCCGCGATGTTGATGAAGCCAAACAGCTTGTGGCGGGCGAAATTTCTCAGCGCGGTGATCAGATAATTGTGGAACATAGGTCACCTCACTCGTACCGCAAGGCATGGACCGGATTGGCGCGTGCGACGCGGGCGGCATGGGCATAAACCGTGGCCCAGGCGATGACGAGCGCGGCCGCTCCGGCGGCAAGGAAATAAAGCGGGCTTAGGGGAATGCGATAGGCATAGCCCTCCAGCCAATGGCTCAGATAATAATAGGCCACCGGCCAGGCGATCAGATTCGCTACGAGCACCGGCATCGAGAATTGCCAAAGAAGCATCAGCACGATGTCCTTGGCCTCGGCGCCGAAGCTCTTCCTGATGCCGATCTCCTTGGTGCGACGCTCGGTCGAGAAAGCCGCCAGCCCGAAAAGCCCCAGGCAGGCAATGAAGATCGCGATGCCGACGAACAGGCCGAAAACGGAATCCTGTTTCTGGTCCGCCTGGTATTGCAGATCGAAATCCCGGTCCAGGAAATGCCGTTCGATCGCCGCCGACGGCGCGAAGCCCCGCCAGACGCGGTCGAGATGGCTCAAACCTTCGCCCAGCCTGCCCGGCTTGAGCCGCACCGAAACATACCGCGTCAGCGTGGGCACATTGCGATAGATCGTGGCGGCCGGAGCGACCCTGGCCCCCTCGATCTTGAAGTCCCGGGACACGCCCACGACCGTGACTCTGGTATCGTCGAGGATGAAGCTCTTGCCGATCACCGAAAACGGCGTGAAGCCCAGGCGGCGCGCCGCTGTCTCATTGATAAGCACGTCATAAGCCACTCCATCCTTCACAAAATGGTCGCTTCCATACGCGTCCGAAAGCGGCCGGCCCGTCACCACGGGAATGCCGTAAGCCTTGAGGAAACCGGGACTCATGGCGACGTCCCGGAAACTGTCATTGAAGGCATGACCGGGAATCTTCACGAAGGCATTATTCTTGAGTCCCTCGGCGAAAGGGGTGGCACTGGACAGGGCGGCGTCCTGGATCTCGGGATCGGTGCGCAACGCGCGCGCGAAACTTTCGCGCGCCCCGGTGGCCAAATTGCCGGCATTCACGATCACGATATTGTTCCGGTTGAAGCCCAGATCCATGTTGCGGGCATAGGAGACCTGCTCGAACACCACCAGCGCGGCGATGCCCAGGCCGATCGAGACGGCAAATTGCAGCACCACCAGCGTGGTGCGCAGGATGCCCGAGCCGGACAGGCCGCTGCGATTGGTGCGAAGCACCAGCGCGGGGCGGAAGTTCGACAAGACCAGCGCGGGATAGGCGCCGCTGATCAATCCCGCCAGCACGGCCACGCCGGTCACCGCCAGGATCAGCCGCCAGTCGCTGAAATAGCGAAGCTCTATGGGCGCGCCCAGGAAATTGCTGAACGCGGGAAGAAATATTTCCGCGAACGATAGGGCCAGCACCAGCGACACCAGCGCCGTCGCTGCCGATTCCGCCAGGAATTGCAGGATCAGCTGAATGCGGCGCGCGCCCATCACCTTGCGCAAGGAAATCTCCTTGGCGCGGATCATCGCGCGCGCGGTGGCGAGATTGGTGAAATTGAAGCAGGCGACCAGGAGAATGAGAATCCCGATGACGGCAAAGCCATAGACCGTGGCCCAGCTTCCCCCCGGCGTCATGCCGCCGTAACGGTCGGTCGAAAGGTGTACGTCCCAGAAGGGCGTGAGAGTCGTCTCAAGAATCTGGCTTCCCTTGAGATTCACATGGACAAGTTTCATGGGATCGACAGAGCGGTCCATCAAGGCATTGATCTTGGGCATCACCTGGGCGACGGTCGCGCCGTGCTGAAGCGCCACATAACCGAAGCTGTTGATGTTGCCCCAGCTCTGTTTCTCCGGTTCCGGCATCAAATCGGCCTTGGAATTGTTGGGCAGCAATATCTCGCCCGAGAGCTGGCTGTTCTTGGGAATATCGCGCATCACCGCTTTGACGACCATGCTTTGCCGATGCAACTGATCGCTGCCATACCAAGGAAGGCCGCTCACTTCGACGGTTCTTCCCATCGGGTCGGCGCTGCCAAAATATTTTCTGGCCGCGCTCTCGGAGATCACGATCGAATCCGGCTCGTGCAGCGCCGCCGCCGCAATGCCCTCCACCAAAGGCAGCTTGACGACGTCGAGGAAATTGGGATCGACCACGTCCACGCTTTCCGGGAACTGACGATCCCGGACCGTGACGGTCATGTTTTCCGGCGTGAGCAAGGTCGCCGCCTTGATTTCGGGAAGCTGCTGCAGCATTGCGTGCGGCAGTGGGAAGGAGGTGCCGGCAAAATGCAGCGGCGGCTGGCCCGGATTGTGGCCCGTCACTTCGACGCGATAGAGCCCGGCGCTGTCCGGAATCCAGCGGTCGTAGGATAGCTCGTATCGCAAGAACAAGACGATGAAGACGGCGCACAGAAGTCCTACCGCCAGACCCGCGATGTTAATGAAGCTATAGAGCTTGTGGCGGATGGCGTTGCGCAGCGCGGTGATCAGGTAGTTATAGAGCATTTTTTATCCTCCATGGCCGGCCTTGAGCCGGCATCGTTGCCTCACTCATAGCGAAGCGCATGAACTGGGTTGGCGCGGGCGACGCGGGCGGCGTGGGCATAGACCGTGAGCCAGGCGATGACGAGGGCAGCCGCTCCGGCCCCGATGAAGTAGAGCGGATTGAGGCTGATGCGATTGGCATAACCCTCCAGCCAATGATGCAAATAATAATAAGCCACCGGCCAGGCGATGAGATTGGCCACGAGCACGGGAACCGAGAATTGCCAGAGAAGCAGGAGAACAATGTCCCTGCTCCGCGCACCGAAAGTCTTGCGTATGCCAATCTCTTTGGTGCGCCGTTCGGTGGAAAAAGCAGCAAGACCGAAAAGCCCCAGGCACGCAATGAAGATCGCGATGGCTACAAAGATGCTGAAAATCCTGCCTTGTTGTTCATCTGCCAGGAATTGTTTCTCGAAATCCGCGTCCAGAAAATGCCGGTCGATGGCAATCGAAGGTGCGAAGCGATGCCAGATGCCGTCGATCGCCGAAAGCGCCTGGGAAACGCCGGCCGCGGGCACCCTTACCGAGATCAAATAGGTGTCATCGGGGCGATAGGCATAATAGGTGGGAACGATCTCTTTGCGGTTGTCTTCGAAAACGAAATCGCCGGTCACCCCCACGATGGTGAACCTGACTCTATTGACTTTTCCTGTCGAGCTGTCGTGGTAGAAGTTCTTGCCCAATGCGTTTTGCGGCGAATAGCCGAAGCGTTTCGCGGCCGCGCGATTGATAAGCACATTGACGGCAGTCGAGTCTTCGCGCCAGACATCTTGGCCATGCGATTCGGAGAGGGCGCGGCCGCTCAGAAGACGAATACCGTATAACGAGAAAAAATCCGGTTGCATCGGGAACCAGCGGAATTGGCTGGTTCCTGGCTCGCCCGGTATCTCGATTGTGCTGCCCCAGTCCTGGCCATCAAACGGCACCGAACCTGAGAGCGTCGCGCCCTTGAGCGCCGCGTCGGTATTAAGCGCACGAACCAGGCTTTGCTGTGTGGAGATGTCCAGGCCGCTGGCGGCGATAATCACGACACCGTCCTTGTTAAGGCCGAGGTCCGCCGTGCGAGCGAAGGAAATTTGCGCGAACACCACCAGGGCCGCGATGCCGAGCCCGATCGAAACCGCGAATTGCAAGACGACCAGCAAGTTGCGCAAGAGCCCCGACCCCGCTTGTCCGGCGGCATTGGTGCGGAGTGCCGAAGCGGGCCGATACCCAGAGAGTATCAGCGCCGGATAGAATCCGCCCAACAGGCCGACCAAGACGGACGTGCCGAGGAACGAAAGAAGAAGCGGCCAGTCGTTCAGATAGTGAAGCTGGATAGGCTTGCCCAACATGCGGGCATAAACAGGCAGCAGCATCTCCACCAGCGCCAGAGCCAGGATGAGAGACATCAGAGCCATCAGGATGGACTCGCCGAGAAATTGGACAATCAACTGGCCGCGCCGGGCGCCCAACACCTTGCGGAGCGAAATCTCCCTCGCGCGCACCATCGCTCTCGCCGTGGCCAAGTTGGTGAAATTGAAACAGGCGATGAGCAGGATCAGCACGCCAATGGCCGCGAAGGCATAGACAGTGGCCCAGCTTCCCGGCGGTGTCAGGCTACCATTTTTATCGGTAGAAAGATGGTCGTCACGGAAGGGCGTGAGGTGATATCCCACAATCTGGCTTCCCCGCAACGCAATGCCCTGAGACTTCTCTGGATCAAAGTTTCTGTCGATCAACGCGGGAAGCTTGGCTTCCACTTCCCGCGCATCGGCTCCGGGCCGAAGCTCTACATAACCCCAGCCGCCACTGGAGGAAGTCCAGTCTGCCTTTCTGTACTGCGACATGGGATCGGCGGTGGAGGTATTGGGAATGAAAATGTCGCCGGAAAGCTGGGTGTTGTGAGGAAGATCGCGCATCACCCCAGTCACCATGACGGTGGCCTCCCTGATCACACAGCCGGAAATGTCTGGACTTCCAAATTCGCACAACCCTCCTACTTTGAGCATCTGTCCGAGCGGCGGCCTGGAGCCGAAGTATTTGCGGGCGGCGCTTTCGGAGATCACGGCGGATTCGGGTTGCGCAAAGAGGGTAGGACGATCGCCGGCGGTCAATGGAAGCCGAATGATCCGGAAGAAATTGGGACTCACGACGTTCACTTGGTCGAGGAATTGACGGTTTCCCATCGCCACTGTCATCCGATCATGCTCCAGATGGACGGCTGCTTTGACTTCCGGAAGCTCGGCCAGCATCGCATCGGGCGCCGGAAAAGCCGTGTACGACATCGAAGACGGCGGCTGGCCGGGAGGGTTGATGGACTGTTCGACCCGATAAAGATTCTCCGTTCCCGGAATCCATTTGTCGTAGGACAGCTCGTCCCTCAGGAAGAGGATGATGAAAACCGCGCAGGCGAGCCCCACCGTCAGACCCGCGATATTGATGAAGCTGTAGAGCTTGTGGCGGGAGAAGTTGCGCAGCGCGGTGATCAGATAATTGTGGAGCACCTTGTTTCCTCCATGGGCGGCCCCGCGCCGTCCACCTGGTCCACGGCCCGCCATGATGGGCGAGAGAGCAGACTGTCATTCACTTCCGCCGCAGATTTCGCGGCCGCTAATCTCCTCTCAGCAAAAAGCGTACCTACTTTACCGATAATGAAATCAATGGCTTAGCGTGCATGAATTTTTCGACCTGTCCGCACGCGTGCAGTGCTGTCCGGATGCGGACGGTTGCCGGCCTGGCCCATCCAGCCTCTCGTCCTTGTCCAAGCGAATGAAGGCAATCGTCGTGGCATGTGACTAGGGGCTGAGCTCTTGTCTGAAAAAAGCGACCACTTTCGGCCACGCATCGGCATGGGCGGCAGCTATTCCGGCAGGCGTGCCGCCCAACGATCCCAGGTGCTGGTAATGCGGACTGGACGGATCGATCGGCAGGCCGAAGACCTCATGCCCCGCATCGGGATATTTGAGGACCACGGCTATGGGCCTGGAATGAGCGGCCAACCGTTCCTGAATCTGGTCCGCCATCGGGCAGGATGGCCACAAACTGTCTGCTTCACCGCAGACCAGCATGATCTTCGCCTTGATCCGTTCCACGGGAATCTGAGCGCCGGGATGCCGGCCAACATCAGCAAGCGCATTCCGGTATTGAGCAAAAATATTCGTTTCACCGCCGTGCCGGGCATACGGCAAATAAGCCAGTGGCTTTCCATGCTCCAGCCAGCCGGGATGCATCTCGCGCGTGTAGGCAATTCCGGGCCACACCACGCTTGTCGGTTGGGTCGCGACGACTGCCTTTAAACGCATGTCCCGGCTGGCCGCGAGCAAGGCCGCCTCAGCACCCTTTGACCCGCCCAATATTCCAATTCGCGCACCGTCTATATCCTGTTGCCTGCGCATCCAGCCAAGCGCATCGGAAAATGTCTCGAGGGGAACGCCTACCAGCTTTTGGGGCAATCCTGGGCAGCCGAAATAGCAAAGTTGGAGAACGCTGAAGCCTTCGCCCGCCAAAGCGGTCGCCATGTTCTTCGTCAACGAACCAAGCCCGCCCTCCGAACCGGACAACAAAAGTATTGCCGGATGCGGCCCGGCTCCGGCAGCAGGGAAATAATTGGCGTAGATACGCCCATCGGAAATTCGCGTTCCGGCCGGCCCCGGGTCACTTATCTCGGGCGTCGGCGGAGTGTGAAGATCCTGAGCCGTGCCTCCGCTTGCCGATGCAAGAATGAAAAGTGCCGACATCCCTTGTGACAACCGCATGAACGCCTCCCCCCGCCGGGTAGCGGCTCACTCATATCTCAGCGCATGGATAGGGTTCGCGCGCGCCACGCGTCGGGCATGAGCGAACACGGTCACCCAGGCGATCACCAGCGCAGCCAGGCCCGCGCCTACGAAATAAAACGGATTGAGGCTGATACGGTAGGCATACCCTTCGAGCCAATTGCGCAGATAATAATAAGCCACCGGCCAGGCGATAAGGTTGGCGACCAGCACCGGAATCGAGAACTGCCAAAGCAGCATCAGCACTATGTCGCGGCTCTTGGCGCCGAAGCTCTTGCGGATGCCGATCTCCTTGGTCCGCCGCTCGGTCGAAAACGCCGCCAGTCCGAACAGGCCCAGGCAGGCGATGAAGATGGCGATGCCCACGAAGATGCCGAAGATCTTGCCCTGCTGCTCGTCGGCCAGAAACTGCTTCTCGAAATCGACTTCCAGGAAATGCCGGTTAATGGCAACTGCGGGTTGGAAGGCGTGCCAGATGCGGTCGATAGCGGCAAGCGCCTGCGGCACGCCCGATGCCGGCACCTTCACCGAGATCCAGTCCAAGCCGTCGCTGATAAAGGAAAAAAAGGTGGGCACGACGAATTTGCGGTCGCCTTCGAACTTGAAGTCGGACACCACGCCCACGATGGTGGCGCGCACCTTGTGCGTAAGGTCGCGCCCGGCATCGCTGGCGAAGAAAATCTTGCCTATCGCGCTTTCCGGCGAAAAGCCAAACCGCCTTGCCGCCGACTCGTTGATGACGACATTGTACGGAGAATGCGGGTGCGCCATATCCCTCCATGTCAACGCCCGCCCGCTCAGAACCTTGACGCCATAGATCGAGAAGAAATCCGGTCCGGTCCCCACCGTACGCATCACGATGCTGGCGGGTTCGCCCGGCACATTGATCACGTCATTGCTGTTGTTGCCAGAAAATGGCACGTCTCCCGACAGCGTCGCGCCCTTGAGCGCGGGGTCGACGGCAAGCGCGCGCACCATGCTCTGGCCCGCGCTGGGCGTGGCCGCATTGGCGTTGATCACCACGATCCCATCCTTGCTGAGGCCAAGATCCATCGCATGGGCAAACGATATCTGCACGAACACCACCAGCGCCGCGATGCCCAGGCCGATCGAAACCGCGAACTGCACCACCACCAAGCTGGTGCGCACCATCCCGGAACCGTGGGTGGCGGCAGCATTGTTTCTGAGTGCCGAGGCGGGACGGAAGCCGGAAAGTATCAGCGCCGGATAGGCGCCCGCCACCAGGCCGGTCAGGACCGCGACGCCCAATAGCGCCAAAATAAGCGGCCAATCCGAGAGAAAGTGAAAGGCGATAGGCTTTCCCGCGATGCGGTCGAAGAAAGGCAGAAGCGCCGCGGTGAGAAGAAGCGCCAGTGCGAACGAGATTACCGCGATCAAGACCGACTCGCTCAGGAACTGCACCACCAATTGTCCGCGCCTTGCGCCCACCACTTTGCGCAGCGAAATCTCGCGTGCCCTGACCAACGCCCGCGCGGTCGCGAGGTTGGTGAAATTGAAACAGGCGACCAGAAGGATCAGCACCGCAATGGCGGCGAAGCCATAGACCATGGTCCAGCTTCCGCCAGGCGTCATGCCGCCGAAATGGTCGCTGGTAAGATGCGCGTCACGGAAGGGCGTGAGGTGGGGCGTCATGATCTGATCTGCCGCAATCCGCATGCCGGCCAGTTTGGCGAGATCGACCGAACGGTCGATCAACGCCACGAACTTCTTCTCCACCAGCTTCGGGTCGGCCCCCGGCGCGAGTTCCACATAGCCGTAGCCGCTGCTGGAAAGCCAATCCTGCTTCCTTGTCTGCGACATCGGATCGGCGGTGGAGGTGTTGGGAATGAAGACGTCGCCGATCAACTGGGTATTGTGCGGAAGATCACGCATCAGACCGGTCACAAGCATATCGGCCTGGCGGATGGTGCAACCCTCGACGCCGGGTCCGAATTGGCAGCCGCCCACCACATGCAGGGTCTTTCCGATCGCGGACACGCCGCCCCCGAAATATTTCTTCGCCATGCTTTCGGTGATCACCGCCGATTCCGGCTGGGCGAACACGGTCGCCGGATTGCCCTGTATGAGAGGAAGCCGGATTTTCTGGAAGAAATTCGGACTCACGACATCGACATGATCGAGGAACTGGCGGTCGCGCAGCGCCACGGTCATCCGCCGTGGCTCGAGATGGACCGCCGTCTTCACCTCGGGGATTTGCGCCTGCATCGCATCCGGCATCGGGAACGACGCGCTGGTGCTATTGAGCGGTGGCTGGCCGGGAACATGGAAGGTCTGCTCGATGCGATAGAAATTATCCGTGCCCGGGATCCAGCGGTCATAAGAAAGCTCGTCCCTAAGCAAAAGGACGATGAAGATCGCGCAGGTCAGCCCCACCGTCAGTCCCGCGATATTGATGAAGCTATAGAGCTTGTAGCGGGCGAAGCTGCGCAGTGCCGTGATAAGGTAATTGCGGAACATTTTTACCTCCCCAAGGGCGGCGAAAAAATGGGCCATCCGGATGCTTTCGCCTCGACGGTTGGAAATCGAGTGCGGCCCCGGATGGCCCGCAAGCCCGATGCGCATGACAGTGAGCGTGTCGCCAAGCGATCGGCCATTTGATTCACAATACTTGCCGGATGCTCTCCGTGACGATGGCGCCGTCCAGGAGATTGACGATCCGGTGGGCGTATTCGGCGTGAGAGTGAGAGTGCGTCACCATCACGATGGTGGTGCCCTCTTCGTTCAACTGGGTAAGAAGTTGCATCACTTCTTCGCCATTGGCAGTGTCGAGATTGCCGGTGGGTTCGTCCGCAAGGATCAGCTTGGGCCGTTTGACCACGGCGCGGGCAATGGCCACGCGCTGCTGCTGGCCGCCGGAAAGCTGCGACGGCATGTGGCGGGCGCGGTGCGAGATCTTCATCCTTTCCAGCGCCTCGCCGACCCGCTTCTTGCGCTGACCCGCGGGCACGTCCTCGTGATAGAGCAACGCCAGCTCCACATTTTCCGAGACGTTCAATTCGTCGATCAGGTTGAAGCTCTGGAAGACGAAGCCGATCGCCTGTTTGCGCAGGGCCGAAAGCCGGGCTTCGGAATAGCCGGCGATATTCTCGTTGCCGAACCAATATTCGCCGCCCGAGGGCGAATCCAGCATCCCCACGATGTTGAGCAGCGTGGACTTGCCGCAGCCCGACGGTCCCATCACCGCCAGGAATTCTCCGTCATGCACGTCCAGGCTCATCTCGCGGATCGCGAGCGTTTCGACCTCGTCGGTGCGATAAGTTTTTTCCAGATTTTTCAGCCTGATCATGTGCCTTCGACCTTTCAACCGCCAGAATTTGCCTTCTCGAATTCGACCCGGTCCATTTTCTGATAGGCCTCGTAGCCCGAGACGATCACCTTCTCGCTGGGGCTCAAGCCATCCACCACTTCCACGAATTGCGGATTGCGCCGGCCCAGTCGCACATTGCGCTTGCTCGCGGAGCGGCCATCCGGGGCGACGACAAACACCCAATTGCCGCCCGTGTCCTGATAGAAGGGGCCGTTGGGCAGCATCACCGCCTGGCTCGCGCCACCCAGTTCGACTCGCATGTCCATTGCCTGGCCCACATGGATGCCGGTCGGCGCTTTGCCCGCGAAATGAAAATCCACCTTGAAGGTGCCGTTCGTCACCTGCGGATAGACTTTGGCCACCTGGGCCTTGAAATTCTCGCCATCCGCGCTGAACAAAGTCTCCTGCCCCAGATTGATCCGGCCCAGATAGAATTCATCCACGTCTGCGGTGAGCTTGAAGCGGTCGGCGGAATTCACCTGCCCCAGCACCGCGCCTGGCGACTTGTTCTGGCCCACTTCCGCATCCAGCGCGCTCAACTGGCCGTCCATCGGCGCGCGGATGGTGAGCGCCTCCACGCCCGCGCTGGCGACGGCCGCGCTATTGTCGGAATTGCCCCCGGTCACCTGCGAGGCGCGAATGCCCTGCTCGGCGTCGCGCGAGGCGATGGTGGCCGCGCGCAGCTTCACATAATATTGGTAATCGGCCTGCTCCTGCTTGTAGACGCTGGGCGCGATCGCATTTCCGTCCAACAGGATCTTGTCGCGGATCAGATCGTTGTTGAGCCGGCTGATCTCGTGATCGATGTCCAGGATATCGTGCTGATATTTGAAGCGGGTCTGCTCGAAGGTGAGCTGCTGTGCCGCCACCTGCAATTGCAGCGCCGGATTGGAGAGGACCACCAGAGCCTGGCCCTTCTTCACCATGGCGCCGTCCTCAACCAGCACCTGTTTCACCGTCCCGCCCTGCGCGGTGGTCAGATAGTCGATGATCAGGGGCGCCACCGCGCCACGGACCGCGATGAAATCCTCGAACGGTCCTTTGGTCACCGTGCCGATGGTGAGTTGGTCGACGGGCACGCGATAGACGCTGCCGCCGGGGCCGGACAGCGCCCACACCGCCGCGCCTGCAGCCACAGCCAAGACGGCGGCGGGCAAGATCAGCCGCTTCCACAGCGGCGTCTTCGCCACGATCCGGTCCATCCCACTGAGCGCGGGACGCGCCTCTTCGCGCTTGGTCCAGTTCGTGAGACGGCTTTTCCAGTCCGGCTTTTGTCTGATGACGTCCATGGTTTCTATCTATCGCTTGGTATCTTGTAATGCAAGCTATCTTGTAGAAGCAACTACGCGCCAACGAACGCTTGTCATGATTAATCGCAAGGTCCGTGCCAGATATTTTTACCTCATTGATTCAACGCCTTATCGGTTTCCGCTCGAAAAACCCTGTCCGCTGGCGTACGGTCCTGGTGAGACCTGTCCGCTGGCGTACACATGAACAGCCCTGCTTTTTCCGGCCGTATCCTGGTGGTGGATGACGATAAAGATGTGCTCAATGCTGCCCGCCTGCTCCTGAAGCGGCATTTCTCCTCGATCGAGACTTTGAGCGATCCCTCAGCTCTTCCCCAATTGGCGCGAGCCGGCGCATTCGACGTTCTGCTGCTGGACATGAATTTTTCGCCCGGCGCCGATGACGGGGGCGAGGGCCTCGGCGCGCTCTCCAAAGTTCTGGCGATCGACAAAAATGCCGTGGTGATTCCGGTGACCGCGCACAGCGATGTGGAGTTGGCGGTCGAGGCGATGAAGCGCGGCGCCGCCGATTTCGTGACCAAGCCGTGGGAGAATGAGAGGCTGCTGGCGACTTTGCGCTCGGCGCTCAATCTGCGCCGCTCGCGGCTGGAGGCCAACGAGCTGCGTGTGGTCAATCGCGGGCTTGCCGCGGCCACCCACGCGGGACGCGAGATCATCGGCACCTCGCCCGCCATGCTGAAAGTCTTCAACGCCATCGCCCGCTCCGCACCGACCGACGCCAATGTGCTGATCCTGGGCGAGAACGGCACCGGCAAGGAATTGGTGGCGCGCGAAATCCACCGCCAGTCGCGGCGCGCGAGCGAAGTTTTCATGCGGGTCGATCTAGGTGCGCTGTCGCCTTCGCTGTTCGAAAGCGAATTGTTCGGCCATCGCCGCGGCGCGTTCACCGACGCCAAGCAGGACCGCGTGGGCTATTTCCGCGCCGCCACCGGCGGCACGCTGTTCCTGGACGAGATCGGTAATGTGCCGCTGCACCTCCAGACGAAGCTGCTCACGGCGCTGGAACGCCGCGAAGTCGTGCCGGTGGGCGCGGAAAAGGCCGAGCCCATCAATGTGCGCCTGATCAGCGCCACCAACATGAAGGCCGAGCGCCTGAATGACGAGAACTTGTTCCGGCCCGACCTTCTCTACCGCATCAACACGGTGGAGATCGCCCTTCCCCCGCTGCGCGAGCGGCCGGAAGATGTGCCGCTTCTGCTGGAACATTACGCCGGCGTCTATTCCCAGAAATACAATCTGCCGGCCAAGCGCGTCGGCGCCGCTCTGATGGACAGGCTTTCGGCCTATGCCTGGCCGGGCAATGTGCGCGCGCTCCGCCACGCGGTGGAACGCGCCGTGATCCTGTCCGAAGGGCCGATGCTCACCGAGGCCGATTTTCCTTTCGCGGAGGAGAGCCAGAATGACGCCGCCTCCGGGTCCTCGCGCCTGGACCAGGTGGAGAAAGATACCATCGCGCGGGCGCTCATCCGCCACAATAATAATGTGAGCCGGGCGGCCCAGGCGCTGGGTCTTACGCGCACCTCGCTCTACCGGCGGATGGAGAAATATGGCCTGGGGTCCTAAAGTCGATAATCCCATGCGCCGCGCATCTTTCCGGCCGCCCGATCGGGTCTTTTGGCCTCTGGCGTCCGCGCGCTGCGGCTTCGGACCGCTTGCCACTCATGGGCTGTTCAAGCCCACATCGCTTCTCGCTCCTAGCCGGAATCCAAAACCCATAGCGTCGCGGCCATGCGTCTATTGAGTTTAGGCCCCAACCGTTTCCGCATCGGGATAGCGCTGCGCATCGCGCTTCTGATCTTCACGATCATCCTGTTGGCCTGGATGATTTCACGCACGGATTGGTATGTGAGCATGGGGCTTGTGGCCGCCGCCGCGGCCGCCGAGACATTGCTCCTCATGCAATACGCGACAAGATGGTCGCGCGAAGTGACGCGCTTCCTGGAGGCCGTTTCGTTCGACGACAGTACTGCGCGCTTCTCCAGCATCACCGGCGACCGGGCGTTCCAGAATCTGGGCATAGCGATGGGGCGGGTTATGGAGCGGCTGGCACGCGGCCGCGCCGAGCGCGAGGAACAGGGACAATATCTCCAGGCTCTGATCAATCACGTGCCCGTGGCGCTGCTCTCGGTGGAGGATTCGGGCGCGGTCCAGCTCTTGAACTTCGCGGCCCGCCGCCTGTTCGAGGGACCATGCGTCAACCAGGGAGAATTCTTGCGCTATGGCGAGGGTTTCGCGGCCGGCATCGAGAATCTCAAGCCCGGCGACGGCGCCATCCTGCGCATGGAGCGGCGCACGGGTGTTCTGCAATTGAAAGCCGTCGCCACCGATCTCACGCTGATGGGAAGGCGGCGCCGCCTGATCTCGCTTCAGAACATCGAGAATGAGCTGTCGGCCCACGAACTGGTAGCGTGGCAGACCGTGATCCGCGTGATGGCGCACGAGGTGATGAATTCGCTCACGCCCGTGACATCGCTGGCCGAGACCGCCGAGGGCCTGATTGCTCAGGTGGCTGAGAAGATGCCCGAGGACGATCCCAACCGGCCGGCAATGATCGATGCCGGAGAGGCGCTGGAGACCCTGGCACGGCGCAGCGAAGGGCTGCTTCATTTCGTGCAAAACCACCGGCGCATCACCAAGCGGATGGTGGCCGATATCGAGCGGGTGAGGATCGAGCGCATCTTCGCGCGCCTGGGGCGGCTGCTCGCCGCCGATCTGGCCGCCCGTGCCATCGAGCTTTCTATTTCGGTCGAGCCCGCAAACCTGGAAATCGAGGCCGATGCCGAATTGGTTGATCAGGCCCTGATCAATCTGGTGCGCAACGCCATCGATGCCTTACGCGATACGCATGAGGGCAGGATCACGCTCGGCGCCGCGCGCGACCTGGACGGCCGGGTCGTGATCTCGGTGGCAGACAAT
>DATFSP010000030.1:0-5376 GCA_035262545.1 Rhizomicrobium sp.
GCCAGCGGCGCGGCAGTTTGACCGGCCAGCGCGAAGCCTCCGGTGGCTTTGATGCCATGGGGCTGGTCCAGGAGCACGAACACGATATAGCGCGGATTTTCGATCGGGAACGCGGCAAAGAAAGAGGTGCGCAGCGCATGAGGGATATAGCGGCCGCCGGGGCCGGGCACCTGAGCCGAGCCCGTCTTCCCACCCACGTCATAACCTTCGACATTGGCACTCTTGCCGGTTCCGTTGGTCACAACATAGCGCAGTAGACCGCGCATGATTTCGCCGGTCTCCGGCTTAATCAACTGGGCGCCGCGCCGGTCGGCATCGGTCTTTACGAAGGTGGGCGTGATCTCGCGCCCGCCATTGACGACCGCGGCGGCCGAAGCGGCAAAGCGCAATGGACTCACCGAAATGCCCTGGCCGAAAGCGATGGTGGCGGTTTCGATGGTGCCCCATTGGGAGGGAAAAAGCGGTCGGGCATGTTCTGGCAATTCAGAGCGGATGGGCGTGAGCACGCCCATCCGTTCCAGGAATTGTCTCTGACGGAAACCTCCCTCGCGTAGCGCGATCTGGGCCGTGCCGATATTGGATGATTGCGCCAGGATGTCCCGCGCGGCGAGCATCGCCGGCATATGTTCGGCTTCGTGAATGGTGAATTTGCCTATTTTGTAGCCCTGTCCGATGGAAAAAACCTCGTCCAGATTGACCGTGTGATCCTCCATCGCCTGCGCGAAGGTGAAGATCTTGAATACGGAGCCCAGTTCATAAACGTCCTGGGCCATCATGTTGCGGGTGGAGTCGTTGCCCGTCAGCGCGCGCCCGTTGGGATCGAAATTGGGCAGCGAGACCATCGCGAGGATCTCGCCGGTCCGCACATCCATCACCAGGCCGCCGGCCGCATGTGCGCCAAAGGTTTCGCGCTGATCCTCGATCTCATGCGACAGGATATACTGAACGCGCATGTCGATGGAGGTGACGACCGGCGGCGGCGCATCGGATTGGGCTCGTAGCCGGCCTTCAAGCCCCAGCTCCAACCCCGATAGGCCATTATTGTCGGGATCGGTGACGCCCAGCAGTTGGGCGGCGATGCGTCCATCAGGATAGTAACGCTTGGCGTTGGGCTCGAATTCCAGGCCCGGAAGGCCCAGATGCATCACCTTATCTTCGGCATCGGGGGTGATCTGGCGGGCAATCAGCACATAGGGATGTTTGGCATTATCGAAACTTTCGCGGAGGCGCATCTCGTCCGCGCCAGTAGCTCGCGCCAATTCGTGCGCCGCCTGATCCTTGTCCCAGAAGACGTGCGGACGCACATAGAGATCCTTGACCGGAAGATCGCGGGCCAGCAGTTCGCCATTGCGGTCCACCAGATCGGCGCGGGCCGTGACGGCGCGATCGGCGAGGCCTTTTCCTCCATGACCGCGCATCAAAGTCACGTCCAGGAGGCGAATTCCCACCAGGGTAAAAGCGGCGACGCAGAAAACCGCTCCGATGACGATGCGCCGCTGAAAGGTCCCCGGTTTTTCGCCCATGAAACCTAGAATCCTGAACGATCCGAAATCGGCTGCGGCGAAAGCGTGGGGCGGACCTGCGGCACGGGCGCGGCCGGCGCTTCCGCATTGGCGTTGCGGACGGGCGAATTGTTCAACGGCGCGTCGGCGCGGCGAGGCAGAAGATTGAAGGACGACAGCTCCACCGAACTGGTGTCGCTCATGCCGTCGCGCTGGGCCAGTTCCTGGATGCGGGCGGGACCGGCAACTCGCTCCCATTCTGTCTGCATCACGCCGATGCCGCTATTGGTATCGGCGATCTCGCGGCCCACCTGGGCAAGCTGCATCTCTGCGACGCGGGTCCGCTCGGAGACGTGGTAGAGCGCCAGGATAGACAATCCCATCAGCGCCACGCAGAAAAAATTGAGCACGCGGATCATGTCTCTCTCCTTAAGCCGCCAGCCGCTCCGCGAACCGCAATTTGGCGGAACGGGCGCGGGGATTGCGTTGAATCTCGTCCTTCGACGGGGTCTGCGGGGATTTGGTGAGAAGCCGGAGCGCGGCCGCGTCATGGCGCTGTTCGGGAGCGTGACGCGACGCGCGCGGGCGCGCCTGGCTGTGGCGCGACAGGAATTGCTTGACGATGCGGTCTTCCAGGCTGTGAAACGACACCACGGCCAGTCGGCCCTCAGGCGCGAGAATTCTCATCGCCGCGCCTAGCCCGCGTTCCAGTTCGCCCAACTCGTCATTCACGCGGATGCGCAGCGCCTGGAAGGTGCGCGTGGCGGGATGGATAGAAAGGCTCTGCGCCTTTGGCCCCTGGGCGTCCGAAACGATCCTTGCCAGTTGCGTGGTGGTGACGATCGGGCGGGCGGCGATAATGGCGCGCGCGATGCGGCGCGCGTTCTTCTCTTCGCCATAGCGCGCAATGACGTGTGCCAAGTCGCGCTCCTCCGATTCATTGACAAGATCGGCTGCGCTTTCACCGGCAAGGCTCATGCGCATGTCGAGCGGACCTTCCTCGCGGAAGGAAAAACCGCGCGCCGGCGTATCGAACTGGAAGGACGAGACGCCCAGATCCAGCACGACGCCGTCGGTCTCTTCGGTAAATTCATCCATGCGGGAAAATTCGCCTTCGACCAGGGTGAGCCGGCCGCCAAAATGTTCGACCAGGGCCTGGCCGCGAACGATGGCCTCGGGATCGCGGTCGATTCCCAGCACGCGGCAATCGGCGGCTTCCAGAATGGCGCGTGAATAGCCGCCTCCGCCAAAAGTGCCGTCCACATAATGGCCGCCATCTTTGGGCGCGATGGCCGCCACCACTTCCTTGAGCATCACCGGAAGATGGCCGCTCATCCTTCGCCTCCATTGGCGGATGCGCGCGCGCGCTCCAACCGCGCTTTCACGCGCGCCAACGTGTCGGCCTGGATGGGCGCATAAGCGTCAGCATCCCATATCTGGAATTTTTGCGACAAACCGACAAAGGCAATGCGGTCCTTCAAGGCGGCATGCTCGATCATGGAGTCGGGCAACCGCACGCGGCCTTGATCGTCTGCGACCAAGAGCTGGGTGCGCGAGATCACTGCGGTCGCTTCGTCGTCATGGCTGGGCGAAAAAAACGGGTCCTGTGTGGAAAGCCGCGCATGCAGCGCGTCGATCACATTCTGGCCGAAGGCTTCCAGAGCGGCTTCTGCAAAGCTAGGGCAGATATAGACGCCCTGAGTGTTCTGGGCGGCGAGGATATGGCGATAAGGCGCAGGAATGCAGACCCGCCCCTTGCTATCGAGCGACCCCATGACCGTCGAAATGAACGGTTGGACCAGCCCGGTCATCGATCGCAATGCCCCCTTATCCCATCGGGCCCGGGCGGCCGGTCAGTCGGCCGTTGTACAGGCGGGTCGCAGCACCCCTGGGATGCCATGGGATATCATGGGACAAGACGCCACGTCAAACAAAAAGCCCATATTTTTGAGGGACTTGTCTAGGCATCCGCGAATATGACCTACTATGGGTTGTGGTCATGAGAACAAATATAAAACAGGGAAAGTTTGTGTTGAGATCGGTAAAGGATGTCTTAACCACCACGGATACGCCGCTCACCGCAGAGATTTGGCGAGGGGGTGATTCGAGGGCCGGCACGTTGAAGAGCAAAGGGACAGCACCATGAAGATCGGATTCATCGGCTTGGGCCAGATGGGCACGGCCATTGCCGAAAGGCTGATTGCAGCAGGGCATGAGGTGACGGCGTGGAACCGTTCTCCGGGACCGGTCGAGGCCTTGGCCGTCAAGGGAGCCGTAGCGGCGAAGTCGCCGGCCGAAACCATGTGGGGCCAGGTGCTGTTCTCCATGCTCGCCAATGATCAAGCGTTGCGAGAAGTAGGGCTGGATGCGGGGCTACTGGACCAGGCCGCGAAGGGGCTTATCCACGCCAACCTCGCCACCATATCGCCGGACTTCGCACGCGCGCTGGCTGCGGCGCATGAAAGCCGCGGGCTGGGCTATGTGGCGACGCCCGTGTTCGCCCGGCCCGATGCCGTGACCAAGGGTCAAATGGTGGTGCTGGCGGCGGGCGCCGATGACCATTTTAAAAAAATCGAACCCCTGTTGGCGCAGATCGGGCGGCGCACGGTCAGGATCGGTGAAGAGCCGGAGAAAGCCAATCTCTTCAAGATCGCCGGCAATTTCTTGATCATGAGCGCAGTCGAAACGATGGGGGAAGCGTTTGCGTTATTGAAGAAGGGCGGCGTGGATGCGACCCTGTTCCTCGATACGATGACCGAGGGTGTGTTCGCGGCGCCGATCTACAAGAATTACGGCAGGCAGATTCTCACGGAGACCTACGAGCCGGCCGGCTTTTACCTTTGGCTGGGTTTGAAGGACGCCACATTGGTGCGCGATGCGGCCAAGGAGCTTTCAGTGCCAATGCCGGTGCTGGATCTGGTCCGCGCGCAATATGAGGCGGCGATGCAGAAGGGCTGGAGCGAGAAGGACTGGGCCTGCATCGCGCAATTATCGCTGGAGAAGGCCGGTCTCTGAAAGATTCTTTTCATCTCGACCGTTTCGTTCAGGCGCAGGCGCCGGTCTGGCACCGTGTGCTGGCGGAGCTGGCCGCGTCGCACAAGCAAACCCATTGGATGTGGTTTGTGTTTCCCCAAATCACAGGCCTTGGCCATAGCGCCATGGCGCAAATATACGCGATCACCTCCTTGGATGAAGCGAGTAGCTATCTGGCACATCCGCTATTGGGCGTGCGCTTACGCGAGGCTACGCAACTTGTGCTGGACATATCGAACAAAAGCGCCCACGCAATCTTCGGCTCGCCGGACGATCTCAAATTCCATTCATGCATGACCCTCTTCGACGCCGCCGCACCGGGCGACATATTCGCCGAAGCTCTCCGTAGATATTTCGATGGCAAGCCCGATCCGCTCACGCTGTCGAAATTGCGCGGTAATTAGGGCAGTGACGCTTGGTCGAGACAGATCGGGTAAAAAAAGAAAGTATCAGACGGCCTGTAAGCCGGGTTCTGTACTGCCCCTCTTCTCATCAAAGAAGCGCAGCGATGACCATTCCTCTGGGATGTGTGTCGCCACACACCTCACGCGACCGACCCGGACGGCGATGCGGAAAACATCAAGTGCCGTCCCTATTTGGTCTTGCTCCCGGTGGGGCTTGCCGTGCCGTTCCTGTTGCCAGGACCGCGGTGCGCTCTTACCGCACCATTTCAACCTTGCCGGACCTTTAGGGTCTTAGGCGGTGTCATTTCTGTGGCGCTATCCCTGGGGTCGCCCCCGCCGGCCGTTACCGGCACCGTCTTTCCGTGGAGCCCGGACTTTCCTCGACACCTTGCGATGCCGCGGTCACCCGGCCGTCTGACAGAGCGAGTTATACGCGG
>DATFSP010000031.1:0-3422 GCA_035262545.1 Rhizomicrobium sp.
TCCGGCCGGAGCCAACACGGCCGCATCCGGCGCGGCCAACACCGGCACGACAGCAAATCCCGCAACACCGGCGCCCGGCGCGAACTCGGCCGCAACGTCCCCGCCGCCAAAGAAATAAGGGCGCAAGCTGGAAAAGCCAAAAGTCCTATTCACGCTGCCGCCGGGCTGGGATGCCCTGGTCAAAAGCGGGCTCAGTGGACCAGGCTTTGAAGCGGTGCTGGCGGGCCGCGATTCCTATCAGCCGGACGAGATCCGTTATGTCGCCGGCTTTCGTCCCCCGCCAGGTTTCCTAAAGACCTTGCCGCGATTGCGCGCCGTGTTCTCGCTGGGGGCAGGCGTGGATGGCTTCTTGCGCGATCCGGAATTCCCCAAGCACCTGCCCTTGGTGCGCTTCGTCGATCCCACGCTGATGCATGAGATGGCGCAGTATGTGACCATGCATGTGCTGATCGCTCATCGCAGCCAGCGCTTTTTCGACACAATGCAGCGCCAGAGCCAATGGCAACAGCGCATGCTGGCGAAACCATCACGCGATACGCGGATCGGCATATTGGGCCTGGGCGACATCGGCGCAACCATTGCTACGAGCCTTTTGCCCTTCGATTTCCGACTTTCCGGCTGGAGCCGTTCCCGGAAGACTGTGCCCGGCGTGAAGAGCTTCGCGGGCGAAGAAGGATTGCCGCGATTTCTCGCGGAATGCGACTACTGCGTCTGCGTGCTTCCTCTGACGGATGACACGCGTGGCATCATGAACGCGGATTTCTTCGCCAAACTTCCCAAGGACGCCTTTGTCATCAATGTAGCCCGCGGGGGTCATTTGATCGAGCAAGACCTGATCGCAGCGTTGGACTCCGGGCATCTGTCGGGTGCGGTGCTGGATGTTTTCCAGACCGAACCTTTGCCGGAAACGAGTCCGATCTGGCACCATCCCAAAATCACCGCCACGCCGCATATCGCCGGAATCACAGATCCCAAGATGGCGCTGGCCTATGTCGATGACTGCGTGGCGCGGTGCGAGAGTGGGCGGCCGCTCGAGAATGTCGTCGATCTCAGCAAAGGCTATTAAAGCCGCTTGATCGAAGTGATGGGCGTCGCGATCCGCGCGATGGCGGTGTCCAATGGCTCGCTCGTCACCTGCATGTGAAAAGCGTTGGCGTGCAGCAATGTCCTGATATCGCGCATCACGCCCATATGCCCTTTCCAGAAAACCAAATCGCCGCGCCGCAACCGATCGCGCGCGATCGCCCGGCCGAGACCCTGCTCCATCATATCGGTGTCGCGAGGGCAGGCGAGGGCGGCAGCCTGCAGCGCGGTCTGAATCAGGCCCGAGCAATCCACGCCCTGAAAAGTCCTGCCGCCCCAGACATAGGGCACGCCGATGAATTGCTCGGCCACAGCGACGAAATCCAGCGCGGCCTGGTTCATCGCCGCCAGGGCGCGCCTATGGACGAATCCGCTTGCGACCTGCACGAAATTGCCGTGCTGCTTGCCCTGTTTGACCACGGCATTGAGCGGAAGGAGGTCGAGCAAAGGTGATTTCACATCCGGCGCGGAGAGCAGCGGCGTAAGAGGCAGGATTACGCGCGCATCGGCTGCGAAAGATTGGCCCAAGCCATCCTCCCGTGCATAGCCCACATATGAATCAGTCTTGGCCTGCAACCAGGCCCAACCGTTTTCGCGCTCATACACAGTGACGATTTCGCCGAACAGCAACTCGCTCACCTGTGCCGTGCCATCTGATGGACTCGCCCGCAACGAGACGCGCCCCATCTGGACGGCCGCGTCATTGCCATCCACGAAGCGGGTCGCCTCGACTTGTCCTTTCAAGTGCGCTGCCGCCAAATCGGGCCGCGCGGGCCTGAGCCTTTTATCGGCCATAGCGTTCCTTCAGCAGGGCATAGAGGAGGCGCGCGCCATTGGCCTCTGCGCCCACGCGGCGCCCGGGTTTGGGCCGGTCTACCCAGGCGGGAATGTCGATGTGAAGCCAGCTTTTTGCCTCTTCGACAAAACGGTTGAGGAACAGGGCGGCGGTGATGGCACCCGCAAGATTATAGCTCGGATTGTTGGTGAGATCGGCGACCGGACTATTCAGCGTCGATTCATAGCCGCGCCACAGGGGCAGCCGCCATACCGGATCGGCGGCGGCCTTTGCGAGGCGAGATAGATCTGCCGCCAGTATTTCGTCATCAGTGAAGAATGGCGGCAGCTCCATGCCCGTCGCCATGCGCGCTGCGCCCGTCAGCGTAGCGCAATCTATCAGCAACTCGGGCTTTTCCGCATCGGCATCGGCCAACGCATCCGCCAGCACCAAGCGGCCTTCGGCGTCGGTATTGCCGATTTCGACCGTCAGCCCTTTGCGGCTTCTGAACACATCGCCGGGGCGGTAGGCCGAGCCCGACACGGAATTCTCCACCGCCGGGATCAGGACACGCAGGCGCAGCTTGAATTTTGCCGCCATTAGCATTTGGGCCAGGCCCAACACCACTGCCGCGCCGCCCATGTCCTTTTTCATAGTGGCCATGCCCGAAGTGGGCTTGAGATTATATCCGCCTGTGTCGAAGCACACGCCCTTGCCCACCAGAGTGACTTTTGGAGCATTCGCATCGCCCCAAACAAATTCGATCACGCGCGGCGCGCGCGCCGAGCCCTGCCCGACAGCGGCGACCAGCGGATAATCTCGGGCGAGCGATTGGCCCTTGACGGTGCGAAATTTGGCGCCGTGTGTGCGCGCAACGCTGCGCGCTGCATCGGCCAATTCCTTTGGACCCATGTCATTCGACGGCGTATTGACAAGGTCGCGGGCGAAGATGACGCCATCGGCGATGCGCGAAACTTCCTCAGCGTCCACGCCGCTGGGCAACATTAGTTTGAGCCGGCGATCTTTTGGCTTCTTGTAGCGGTCGAACGTGTAGAGACCCAACCGCCAGGCGAGGGCCGCATGGGCGCCGCCGCAAAGTTCCGGTATCTCGCCTAGGCGATATATGCCGTCGGGCAATTGCTCAGCGAAGGCCGCCAGCGCCAGCGGGTCTTGGCCCTTACCCAGACCCAACACGGCGGCGGAAATACCGCCGCGGCTCGGCACCAGACGCAATTCGCCTTCCTTTCCGGCGAAGCCGGAGGCTTTGAGGTATGTGAGTTTTCGGGTCCAGTGGCGGGCATCCTTCGCTAGAATGGCGTGCAACGGGATCGCATTCTTGGCACTTTTCACAAAGCTCGGATGCATGACGGGCTCTTCATCGGAGGGCGCATCCCAGTTTATGAATCAAATCGCCGCCATGACGCAAATCGCTGGGAGAAGCCATGTACAGAATTATCGTCGGCACCAAGGATTGGTCGAGTTGGTCGTTGCGCGCCTATCTGGCGCTCAGTGCTACCGGTCAGCCCTTCGATGAAGTTGTGATTCCATTGCGCCAAACCGATGA
>DATFSP010000032.1:0-29048 GCA_035262545.1 Rhizomicrobium sp.
TCACCCGCTTGATGTCATTCTGGAACAGGCCCACTGACGCTGCGAAGAACGCGGTGGTGGCGCCGATAAACGTCACGAACGCCGCCGCAGAGGGCGCGAGCTGAAACAGCGGCGAGCAGCGGCAGACCAAGAACACGCCCGCCGTGACCATGGTGGCGGCATGGATCAGGGCCGACACCGGGGTTGGACCTTCCATCGCGTCCGGAAGCCAGGTGTGAAGCCCGATCTGCGCAGACTTGCCCATCGCGCCCACGAACAGGAGCAGGCAAAGAGTGGTGAGAATGTCTACGCTGTGTCCGGCAAAGATGAATTGCTTGCCCGCAAATGCCGGCGCCGCATGGAATACCGCGTCGAAATCCAGCGTCTTGAAAACGGCATAGACGCCGAAAATGCCCAGTGCGAAACCGAAATCACCCACTCTGTTGACGATGAAAGCCTTGATTGCTGCGGCGTTGGCGGATGGCCGCGTGTACCAGAAGCCGATTAGAAGATAGGAGGCGAGCCCCACGCCCTCCCAACCGAAGAAGAGTTGGAGGAAATTGTTGGCCGTCACCAGCGCCAGCATTGCGAAGGTGAAGAGCGAAAGAAAGGAGAAGAACCGCGGCCGGTGCGGGTCGTCGCTCATGTATCCGATGGAGTAGAGATGGACCAGGCTGGAGACCCCGGTCACAACCACCAGCATCACAGCAGTGATGCCATCCACCCGGATAGTCCAATCCGCCGTGAAGTCGCCGGAATGGATCCAGGGCAGTATGGGGACGATGTATTTATGGCCTTCGAGCGCCACATCGTTGAAGGCGATTATTGACAGAGCCGCGGAGATAAACAGAAGCCCGGTCGTGATAATTTCGCTCGCCCGCGTGCCGATAACGCGTCCCAGAAGACCCGCGATGGCTGAACCGATGATGGGAAGGAAGACGATCGCCGCGTACATCAAGGCCTAACCCTTCATCACATTGACGTCTTCAACCGCGATGGTGCCGCGGTTGCGGAAATAGACTACCAGGATGGCGAGTCCGATCGCGGCTTCGGCGGCCGCCACGGTGAGCACGAACAGGGCGAACACCTGCCCCACCAGATCACCGAGATAGGCGGAAAAAGCCACAAAGTTGAGATTGACGGACAGCAGGATCAGTTCGACCGACATCAGGATGATGATGATATTCTTACGGTTTAGGAAAATGCCTACTATCCCGATGGTGAATAGGACGGCCGCAACAGCCAGATAGTGAGAAAGCCCAATAGTCACTCTTACGCCCCCTCGCCCGGTCTGATATCGACCAATTCGACCGCCATCGCGGCGGTGCGAGCATTCTGTACCGCGATCACCTGTCGGCGCACGCCGGGCCGCTTGCGTAAGGTCAGCACGATGGCGCCAATCATCGCGACTAGAAGGATCAAGCCCGCGGTCTGGAAGTAGTAGATATAGTCCGTGTAGAGAATACGTCCCAGGGCTTCGGTATTGGTGACACCGGCAGGCATGACGTGCGCCTCGGCCGTCCGGGCTGCGGGCTGGATCGTCCAGATCCTGTCTGCCATCACCAATTCGCCCACCAGAACTAGCCCGATCAGTCCGCCGAACGGCATATATTGCAATGCTCCCCGTTTAAGTTCGGCGAAATCGATGTCCAGCATCATCACCACGAACAGGAAAAGCACCGCAACAGCGCCCACATAGACCACCACCAGGATCATGCCGAGGAATTCCGCGCCCAAAAGCACGAACAGCCCGGCGGCATTGAAGAAAGCCAGGATGAGGAAAAGCACCGAATGTACGGGATTCCTGGACGCGATCACCATGAGCGCTGAAGCGATCAGGATCGTCGAGAAGAGATAGAATGCCAGGGCCTGCAACATGTGTTTCCTATTGTCCTAGCGATAAGGCGCATCCAGCTCGAGATTGCGGGCGATTTCCTGCTCCCAGCGGTCGCCATTCGCCAGCAATCTCTCCTTGCTGTAGTAAAGCTCTTCACGCGTCTCGGTGGAGAATTCGAAATTGGGGCCTTCGACGATCGCGTCCACAGGACAGGCCTCCTGGCACAGGCCGCAATAGATGCATTTCACCATGTCGATGTCGTAGCGGGTGGTCCGGCGGGACCCGTCTTCACGTGGCTCCGCTTCGATAGTGATGGCCTGGGCAGGACAGATCGCTTCGCACAGCTTGCAGGCGATGCAGCGTTCCTCGCCGTTGGGATAGCGCCTTAGCGCATGCTCGCCACGGAAGCGCGGGCTCAGAGGGCCCTTCTCGAAAGGATAGTTGAGTGTCGCCTTGGGCGAGAAGAAATAGCGCATCGAGAGCAGGAAGCTCTTGATGAATTCCATGAAGAAAATCTGGCGCGCAGTGCGATCGAAATTTGCCATGGGTCTGCCTCAAGCGTGATGGCGGAAGACGAGCACCCAGGCCGCCGTCAAAACCACCCATAGAAGTGAAGTCGGAAGGAAGATTTTCCAGCCCAGCCGCATCAGCTGGTCATAGCGGTAGCGCGGCACGATCGCCTTCACCATCGACATCATGAAGAACAGGAAGGCGAGTTTGAGCAGGAACCAGATCACGCCGGGGACCATGGTGAAGGGCGCGATGTTGAGGGGTGGCAGCCATCCGCCCAGGAACAGCACGCTCATTAGGCCGCAAAGCATGATGATGTTCATGTACTCGCCCAGGAAGAATAGCAGGAATGGCGTGGAGGAATATTCCACGAAGAAACCCGCCACCAGCTCGGATTCCGCTTCCAGAAGGTCAAAGGGCGGGCGCTGAGTCTCCGCGAGCGACGAGACGAAGAAGATCACCAGCATGGGGAATAGAATGGAGAAGAAATTCCAATGCGCGAAAGCCAGCACGCTGGTGGTCTGCTGCGCCGCAACAATCTGGGAGAGATTGAGCGAGCCCGCGAACAACAGAACGGTGATTATCACGAAGCCGATCGAGACTTCGTAAGACACCATCTGGGCCGCGCCGCGCAGCGCCGAAAGGAAGGCATATTTGGAATTGGAGGCCCAGCCCGCCATGATCACGCCATAAACGCCCAACGACGAAATGGCGAAAAGATAAAGGATGCCGACATTGATGTCGGAAATCACCCAGCTTTTGTCGAACGGGATCACTGCCCAGGCGATGAAGGCGAGCGCCACACTCACCACCGGCGCCAGAAGGAACAGCACCTTGTTGGCGCCGGCCGGGATGATCAACTCCTTGAAGAAGAATTTAAGCGCATCAGCGATGGTCTGCAGAATGCCGAACGGCCCCACGACGTTGGGGCCACGCCGCATTTGAACCGCCGCCCAGATTTTGCGATCGGCCAGGATCACCACGGCGACCGACAGCATCAGAACCAGGCAAAGCAGCACGATGAAGGTGGCCTGGCTGAGGAACCAGCCCCAGCCAAAGGGTAGCGCGACGCCAAGTTTTTCGAACAGCCAGGTCCAGAATTGGATCAGCGCCATGTTATTCAGCCGCCATCTTGCCTGTGCCGGTAACGAACTCCCGGCTGCACTGGGCCATGGTTTTGCTCGCACGCGCGATCGGGTTGGTGAGATAATAATCGCTGATCGTTGCCATGACCGGGATGGAGCGGTTCAGCCGGCCTTCGACCCCGATGCCAGTCCAGGTCGAAGCAGCCGTGTCGCTATGAACAGGGGCTTTGGCGATTTGGGCGAAATGCGGCGCCTGCTTCACAATGGCGGCGCGAAGCGTCCCAATATCGTCATAAGGCAGCCTATGGCCCAATTGTTCGGACAGAGCCCGCAAAATTGTCCAGTCCGCCTTGGCTTCGCCGGGCGGGAAGGCGGCACGTTCCGCCCGTTGCACCCTGCCCTCGAAATTCACATAGGTGCCTTCCTTTTCCGTGTAGGCAGCGCCGGGCAGGATCACGTCGGCATGATGGGCACCGTCATCGCCATGGCTGCCTTGGTAGACTACGAAGGCACGGCCCAGATGCGCCAGATCGAATTCATCCGCGCCAAGAATGTAGATAAAGTCGATCTCGCCCCTCTGTGCGCCCTCGACGATACCTGCCAGATCGCGGCCATCTGGTCCCGGGAGAAAACCCAGATCGAGCGCTGCCACCCGCGAAGCGGCAGCGTGAAGAAGGTTGAAGCCGTTCCAGCCGCCTTCGGCGTGGGTGCCGGCCGGACCAATCATGCCGGTATCGCCGGCGATGCGGGCAGCAGATCTCAGGATTTCTGCACCGTCGGCACGGTTGAGAGCTCCCGCGCCCAGGATGATCATGGGACGCTTGGCGTCCTTCAGCACTTTGGCAAAGGGATGGCCGCCACCAGCTATTGCCTCCAGCACACCGATATCGGTGCCCAGTTGCTCGACGGGATAGGTCAGATCCACCGCCGGGCCGATATTGGCCACCTTCAGCGGACCCGCCAGCCAGGCTTTGCGGATGCGAGCATTCAGGACCGGCGCCTCCCAGCGCGGATTGGCGCCCACTAGAAGAATTGCATCTGCCACCTCTACGCCCGCTATGGTGGAATTGAACAGATATGTCTGGCGCGGGCCCGCACTAATCTTGGCGCCGTCCTGGCGGCAATCCAGATTCTGAACGCCCAGCCCTGTCATCAGGTCCTTCAGCGCCTTGATCTCTTCGGCGGCGGCAAGATCACCGACAACAGCGGCCATTCTGGCAGGCGTCGTCGCGCGAACCCGGGCGGCGATAGCGCCGAAAGCTTCAGCCCAGCTCGCGGGTTTAAGCTTGCCATTCACCCGCACATAGGGACGGTCCAGACGCTGACGAGTCAGGCCATCGCAGGCATGACGCGCCTTATCCGAAATCCATTCTTCGTTGACGTCCTCGTTGAGACGGGGCAGCACCCGCATCACTTGCGGCCCGCGCGTGTCCACGCGAATGTTGCACCCCTGCGCATCCATCACGTCGATGGATTCTGTCTTGCGCAATTCCCAGGGACGGGCGTTGAACGCATAGGGCTTGGACGTCAAGGCGCCGACCGGGCAAAGGTCCACGACATTGCCGGACAATTCCGAGGCAAAGGCCTTTTCCAGATAGGTGGTGATCTCCATGTCCTCACCGCGGCCGGTAGCGCCGAGATCGGGCACGCCCGCCACTTCTGTGGCGAAACGCACGCAGCGCGTGCACTGGATGCAGCGGGTCATGATGGTCTTGACCAACGGCCCCATATATTTGTCTTCCACAGCGCGCTTATTCTCGTTGAAGCGATGAAAAGCTGCGCGGCCATAGCTCATCGCCTGATCCTGCAGGTCGCATTCGCCGCCCTGGTCGCAGATCGGGCAATCGAGCGGATGGTTGATGAGCAGAAATTCCATCACGCCTTCGCGCGCCTTCCGCGCGTAAGGGCTCGTGGTGTTGATCTTTGCCGGAGTGCCGTCCTTGTTGGGAAATATGTCCCTAACCTGGAGCGCGCACGAGGCTTGCGGCTTGGGGGCGCCCACCCATTCCACAAGGCACATGCGGCAATTTCCCGCCACCGACAGGCGCTCATGATAGCAGAAGCGAGGAACCTCAGCGCCGGCCTGCTCGCAGGCCTGAAGCAAGGTGAGATTGTCCTCGACCTCGATTTCCTTGCCGTCAATGATCAGCTTGCGGGTCGACATCAGGCTGCCCTCTGATTCAGAACTAGCCGGCGCATGCGCGGGCTGTAATGGGCGAGATAATTCTGCCGCGCAAAATAGTCCGAGGCCAAATATTGACGATGACCGGCAAGCTCGGTGTTCGCCACCGCGCCCCATTGCTGCCAAGGCGTTAAGCACATCGCAGCGTCCAACACATAGATCAGCCGCGCCACATACCATTCATAGCGCTCGAATTCCCGCTTCTCGCCGTCGAACGTCCCGTCGCTGAGATTGAGCCTGCCAAGTTCGGGATTGGCGAATTGCGGCTCGCGCATCGCCGCGTCGCACTGGCCAATATAATGCAACACGGAATAGTGGGTGCGGTGGCCCATCAGCAGAAGAATCGACAGGATGGCCGCGATCAGCGCACTGGCCGAAGCGAAGCCTTCCAAGAAATCAAGCCAAGCCGCCATCATTCCGCGGCCTCCCTAATTCCCGAACGCTCGGCGATCCGGCGCTCGATCTCGGGCCGGAAATGACGGATCAGGCCTTGGACCGGCCATGCGGCAGCATCACCCAAAGCGCAGATCGTGTGGCCTTCGATCTCCTTGGAGACTTCCTGCAGCAGGTCGATTTCGGCAACCCGCGCGTCGCCTCTGACCATGCGGCTCAGGACGCGCCACATCCAGCCCGTACCTTCGCGGCAGGGTGTGCATTGGCCGCAGCTTTCATGCTTGTAGAAATAGGCCAGCCGCTGGATCGCCTTCACCACATCGGTGGATTTATCCATCACGATCACCGCCGCTGTGCCAAGACCAGTCTGCTGCGCCTTGAGGCTGTCGAAATCCATCAGCACGTCGTCACAAATGGATTTGGGGATCAGGGGCACGGAAGCGCCGCCGGGGATCACCGCCAGCAAATTGTCCCAGCCGCCGCGCACGCCGCCGGCGTGTTTTTCGATCAATTCGCGCAAGGGTAGACCCATCGCCTCTTCCACATTGCATGGCTTGTTCACATGGCCGGAAATGCAAAAGACCTTGGTACCCGTGTTGTTGGGCCGGCCGATAGACGCGAACCAGTCGGCACCGCGGCGCAGGATGGTGGGCGCGACCGCGATGCTCTCAACATTGTTGACGGTCGTGGGACAGCCATAGAGACCCACATTGGCGGGAAATGGCGGCTTCAGTCTGGGCTGACCCTTCTTGCCTTCAAGGCTTTCCAACAGCGCCGTTTCTTCGCCACAGATATAGGCGCCGGCGCCATGATGGATGTAAAGGTCGAAATCCCATCCATGGATGTTGCTCTCGCCGATCAGCCTCTCGGCATATGCTTCATTCACGGCGCGCTGTAGGGCTTCACGCTCGCGGATGAATTCGCCCCGCACATAAATGTAGCAGGCATGCGCGCGCATGGCGAAGCTGGCGATCAGACAGCCTTCGACCAGCGTATGAGGATCGTGCCGCATGATGTCGCGATCCTTGCAGGTACCGGGCTCGCTTTCGTCGGCATTGACCACAAGATAATGGGGTCGCTCCTTCACCTCTTTGGGCATGAAGGACCATTTGAGGCCGGTGGGAAAACCTGCCCCACCCCGGCCGCGCAGGCCTGACTTCTTCATCTCGTCGACGATAGCTTCGGGGCCGCGCTCCAGAATTGCCTTGGTGCCGTCCCAGGCGCCGCGCTGGCGCGCGCCCTTGAGGCCGGGATCATGGAAGCCGTAGAGATTGGTGAAGATACGGTCGCGATCGGCAAGCATCACTTTGTATCCTTGTCGGCCGGAGCCTTGGCGGGTCCGCGCGCTTGATGCCCGATCATTGAACCGTCATAAAGCGCCTTGTCGATGAGCGTGGTAACGTCGCCTATCGGTTCGGAGCTGTGGCGCGCATTTTGCGGCCCGGATTTGACAGGCTGCCCCGCGCGCAGGTTCTCGAGCAACTTCTCCGTGGAGGGGCCGTCAAGGTCTTCGTAGAAATCCTTGCCGACCTGCAACATGGGCGCGTTCACGCAAGCGCCCAGACATTCGACTTCCATCCAGGTGAATTTGCCGTCAGGCGAAGTTTTATGGGGCTCGGGATGAATGTGCTTTTTGCAAACTGCCACCACCGCATCCGATCCTGCCAGCCAGCATGGCGTGGTGGTGCACACTTGAACCAGATAGGTGCCGACCGGCTCCAGATTGAACATCGTGTAGAATGTCGCCACTTCCAGCACGCGGATGAAAGGCATGGAAAGCATCTTGGCGACACTTTCGATCATGGGATGGGTGACCCAGCCTTCCTGCTCCTGGCCCCGCCACAAGAGCGAGATCACTGCCGAGGCCTGGCGGCCTTCAGGATATTTGGCGATTTCCTTACTCACCCATTCCGCATTCTCCGGCGTGAAGGCGAAGCTTGCCGGCTGCATTTCGGGCGGGGCCAAACGGCGCAAACTCACCGATCAACCTCCCCGAACACGATATCAAGCGAACCCAAGACCGCTGAAACATCGGCCAGCATATGACCCTTGCACATGTAATCCATCGCTTGCAGATGCACGAAGCTGGGCGCGCGGATCTTGCAGCGCTGCGGCTTGTTGGTCCCGTCCGCCACCAGATAGACGCCGAATTCGCCCTTGGGGGCTTCCACCGCCGCATAGGCCTCACCGGACGGCACATGAAAGCCTTCGGTATAGAGTTTGAAGTGATGGATCAGTGCTTCCATCGACGTCTTCATCTCGGCCCGGCGCGGCGGGACGACCTTGTGGTCAAGCGACATGACCGGTCCTGGGGTCATCTTATCCAGACACTGTTTCATGATCTTGGTGGCTTCACGCATTTCTTCCATACGCATTACATAGCGATCGTAATTGTCGCCGTTTTTGCCAACCGGAATCTTGAACTCAAGCTCGTTGTAACATTCGTAAGGCTGGGAACGGCGCAGGTCCCATTTGACTCCGGTCGAGCGCAACATCACCCCGCTCATGCCCCACATTTCGGCATCGGCGCGGGTAATCACGCCGATGTCCACGTTGCGCTGCTTGAAGATGCGGTTCTCGGTCAGCAAGCCCTCGATGTCGTCCAGCACCTTGGGGAAATGCTCGCAGAATTTGTAGATATCGGCGGCCAGACCCGGCGGCAGATCCTGATGCACGCCGCCGGCGCGGAAGAAATTGGCATGCATGCGCGAGCCCGAGATGCGTTCATAGAACACCATCAGCTTCTCGCGCTCTTCGAAGCCCCATAGCGGGGGGGTGAGCGCCCCCACGTCCAATGCCTGGGTGGTGACGTTCAGGAGGTGATTCAGAAGCCGGCCGATCTCCGAATAGAGCACGCGGATATATTGGCCTCGGTTGGGCACGTCCAACCCCAGCAATTTCTCGATCGCTAGACAGAAGGCATGCTCCTGGTTCATCGGCGCGACATAGTCGAGCCGGTCGAAATACGGGATGGCCTGCAGATAGGTCTTGTGCTCGATCAACTTCTCGGTGCCGCGGTGCAGCAGCCCAATATGGGGGTCCACCCGTTTGACGATCTCACCGTCCAGATCAAGGATCAGGCGCAGCACGCCATGAGCTGCCGGATGCTGCGGCCCGAAATTGAGCGTGAGCTGCGGCTCCTCGGCCGAGCCGTTGCTGGTTTCGCTAGGGGTGTTTTCCAAAGTAACGCTGGTCACGGCTTCTTCCCCGTGTCGCCGGACGTGGCACTCGGCGCCATCGCGGCTTTCTCGTCGCCCGGCAGGATGTGCGGCGCACCTTCCCAGGGGCTCATGAAATCGAAATCGCGGAATTCCTGCACCAATTGCACGGGCTGATAGACGACGCGCTTTAATTCCTCGTCATAGCGCAGCTCGACATAGCCGGTGAGCGGGAAGTCTTTGCGCAGCGGATGGCCGGAAAATCCGTAATCGGTGAGGATGCGCCGAAGATCGGGATTGCCATCGAAGGCAATGCCGTACATGTCGAACGCTTCGCGCTCGAACCAGCCGGCGGCCGGGTAAAGTGGCACACAAGATGCGATCGTCTCGCCCTCGCTTAAGCTCGCCTTGAGGCGAATGCGCGAATTCCTGGTCAGCGACAGGAGGTGATAGACCACATCGAAGCGCTTGGCGCGCGTTGGCCAGTCATTGCCGCAAATGTCCACCAGGATCTTGAATTCACAATCCGGATCGTCCCTGAGGTGGGAAAGCACGTCCAGGATTCGGCCCGTCTCCACGGTCACGGTAAGCTCGCCTGTCGCGAGCTTGGTCTCGGACAGCGCGGACCCGAGCGCGCGCGTGAGCTTTTCGGCGAATTGACTCAGATTCGACATCAGCGTTCGATCGTTCCGGTGCGGCGGATTTTTCGCTGCAACAAGAGAATGCCATAGACCAAGGCTTCGGCCGTCGGCGGACAGCCCGGCACATATATGTCCACCGGCACGATACGGTCGCAGCCCCTGACCACGGCGTAGCTATAATGATAATAGCCGCCCCCATTGGCGCAGGACCCCATCGAGATCACATAACGGGGTTCGGGCATCTGGTCGTAGACTTTGCGCAGCGCCGGAGCCATCTTGTTGGTGAGCGTGCCGGCCACGATCATCACGTCGGATTGGCGCGGGCTGGCACGGGGCGCAAAGCCGAACCGCTCCAGATCGTAGCGCGGCATCGAGGCTTGCATCATCTCGACCGCGCAGCAGGCAAGGCCAAATGTCATCCACATCAGGGAGCCGGTGCGCGCCCAATTGATCAGGGTTTCGGCACTTGTGACCAGAAAGCCCTTGTTGGCCATTTCCTGCTGGAGTGCCTTGAAATAAGGGTCGTTATCAGCAATCCGGGCGCCGCCTTCGACCCCGGCGCGTGCCGCGGTTCCGGCGGGAATTGGCGAAGCGATCACTCCCATTCGAGCGCTCCCTTCTTCCACTCATAGATGAACCCCACCGTGAGGATCCCCAGAAACACCATCATGGACCAGAAGGCGAATTGCCCGGTGGCGCCCAGCGAGATGGCCCAAGGAAACAGGAAGGCGACTTCCAGATCGAAAATGATGAAAAGAATGGAAACCAGATAAAAGCGCACATCGAATTTCATGCGCGCGTCGCCGAAGGCGGGGAACCCGCATTCATAGGCAGAAAGTTTTTCTGGGTCGGGCTTGGAAGGGGCGATTACCAGTGGCAGCACGACCAGGGCACCGCTGATGGCGACGGCGATTCCCAGAAAAACCAAGATCGGGAGATATTCCAGGAGAAGCTTTTCCATGCCGTTCCAAACGCCTTCGCATGGGAACGGCCGGCGCGTGCCGTCACCAAGCCGGACCCTGTTCGTTTTCGCGGCGCAGTATAGGCAGGCACTGTCGCCGCGCAACGCGGGTGTAGCGGAAGATTCGTCGCGGTAGAACAGGAATTTTCGCGCAAATCACGGATCCGCGCGGGGTCGATCCGGTGGCGACCGAGGGCAAGGAATTATGCAGATATTTGGCACTCAATCGGTCGCATTTGCGAATGATTCCCAACTGGAAATCGCGAATTTGGCGCGGATACCCTTCACGACCGAGGGATCATGACATGTAGCCATTCTCTGCAAGGAAAATGGCGGGAGCGACGGGGCTCGAACCCGCGACCTTCGGCGTGACAGGCCGACACTCTAACCAACTGAGCTACGCCCCCGCATCGCCCACGGGGACGCGCGAAGGGGGCCGATGTAGGGCGGCCTCCCCCCCAAGTCAAGCCGAGCTAGCCATAAGCGCTATTGAAGAGGGGGCGGGCTCGAACCAGCTACCGGATTGCCACGCCGGGCGCGGCCGGGCGGGGGCGCCGCGCCGTTCTGCGTGCCGGTGCGGCGGGGATTGAATTCGTCCGGCGTGACCTTACCGTCACCATTGCGGTCCAGTTGATCGAACAGCGAATAGGCGGCAGCGGAGAATTCCCGGTAATCGACGCAACCGTCCTGATTCCAATCCTGCAGTGGGGTGGCGGCGGATTGGTCGGCGGCAATGCGCTCCTGGTTGATCGCGGCCACCTGGTCCGGCGTGAGGCATCCCGTGTGGTGGGTGTCCAGTGCCGCGAATTCAGCCTTCAGGCCTGCGATCAATTCCTCGCGCGTGACCGTGCCGTCATGGTTGGCGTCATATTTGAGCAGCATTGCGTTGGGGCCGCCATGATAATTCTCGTCGCGCGGCGGCGGTGTCGGATAAGGATTCCAGCGCGGACCTGAAGCCGACGAGCCGCACGCGGCTAAGGTCAAGGCGCAAACAACCAAAACGCAAGAAGAAAGACTGGACAGATATCGCAAACGCCTTAAGTCCCCAGTTACCCCGTAGACCATATCCGGCATAATGGAAAATGCCGAATGCATTCGCCGCAATGTCGGGATCGGCATGCTACAGTCCGCGCCGTCGTCACTGAAAAGCGATTGAGGGAGGTACATAATGAGTCATCGTGGAAGCTGTTTTTGCGGCGCGGTCGAAATCGAGGTCACCGGCTCACCGGAGGCAATGGGTTACTGCCATTGCCGGTCTTGCCGTTCCTGGTCGGGTGGACCGGTGAATGCATTCAGCCTGTGGAAGCCGGAAGCGGTCAAGGTGTCGAAGGGCGGTGAATATGTCGCCAGTTTCCAGAAAGGCCCGTTGAGCCAGCGCCAATATTGCGCGAAATGCGGAGGCCACCTGATGACCAGCCATCCCACGCTGGGTTTGATCGATGTCTTTGCCGCAACGATACCCAGTCTCGACTTCGCTCCGGGCGTGCACGTGAATTACGGCGAAACCGTGCTGAAGATCAAAGACGGGCTTCCTAAATTAAAGGACTTCCCCGCTGAATTCGGCGGCTCCGGCGAAATGGTGGCAGAATAAGCCATAGACAAATCAGTCCCAACGAGTGTTAAAAGCCTGTCCCGCTGCTATAAGCGGAGCAAGGGCGGTTAGCTCAGTTGGTAGAGCATATCGTTTACACCGATAGGGTCGGCGGTTCGAACCCGTCACCGCCCACCATCCATTTATGATGAGCTCAACACGAACTGGTTGCCTTCGCTGTCTTTCATGATCGCGAAGGTGCCCCAAGGTTGCTTGGTAGGCGGCGCGGTGAATTCCACGCCCCGTTCGGACAGTTGCCGCCAGGTCGTCTCAACATCGTCGCAGGCCAACGAGCAATTCATGCGCGTGCCGACCCGCCCTTCCTCGCCATCCATGGTGAAGAGCACGAGCCTGCTTTCCGCCTTGCCCAGGCGGAGTTCAATCCAGCGCCGTCCTGGTCCCATCTCCTGGTCCGTCGCAACCTTGAAGCCCAGCTTTTCGGTATAAAATTTCATTGCCCGGTCCTGGTCGGCGACGGGAATACTCATGAATTTGAGATGCGTGATCATATTTGCCCTACCGCTTCGCTCAACGAGGGCGTTAGGGCCCTCCCGAATGGGAGATTGCAAACCCTCCGCTTGCTCTGGCAAGTATCCCGGCGCTTACTATAGCAATGGTTCGTATAGCGCCCCTCGACCCGTACGTGATGGAGACTTTGTTGCCCGATCTTGTAGGGCACGACCGGGCGCCCTCGGCCTTTCTTATCTATCTGAAACTCTGGCACGCCGCCGGCGGTCCTGGTCGCAAGGTGCAAATCAGCCTTTCAAGCCTGGCGGTGGAAACCGGCCTCTCGAAATCCTCGGTGCAGGCGGCGCTCGGACGGTTAATCAAGCGTGGTTATGTAACCAGCCAGCGCTCTAGCCCGACAGCGGTTTCCCTTTACCTCGTCCATGCTCCCTGGCGGGGCCATTGACGAAATTCAGAGTTTAGTTGAGGGAATCTTTGAGCTGCTTGCCGGCGCGGAACCGCGGCTGCTTGGATGGCTTGATGATGATTTCCTCGCCGGTCTGAGGATTGCGTCCCTTTCCGCCGGCGCGTGTCGCCACCACAAATACGCCGAAGCCGGTGAGCCGGACTTCCTCGCCAGTTTTCAGCGAGGCTGCGATCAGGTCGAACACGCCGTCCACCGCTTTGGCCGCGTCATTCTTGGGCAAGCCCGTATGGTCAGCCAGCTTCTGGATCAGATCGTTTTTGTTCACGAGTTGCTCCTTTTCGGCGATTCGTACCGCTCGCGGAGATTCTAGGGGGCGCTCACAAGCCTTGCCAAGGCAAAAAGTCGCGGAATCAGTGGGTTTTTGCCCCAGACAGCGTAAGAGAAAGGGCCCAAACTGAAATTTGGGCCCTGGGAATCTAAGCCTAATGGGTAATCAGAGGGTCGGGATCGCCCTCTTCAAGTGCAACCCTGGGAACCACCGGCTCTTCGGGCTCGCTCCAATCGATGGCCTCCGGCTCCCTCACCAGCGCCACCTTGAGCACCTCGCCCATGTTGGCGACTGGGATGATCTTGAGCCCCGTTTTCACATTGTCGGGCACCTCGGCCAAGTCCTTTTCATTCTCCTTGGGGATGATCACCGTGGTGATTCCGGCCCTGAGAGCGGCCAAAAGCTTTTCCTTGAGGCCCCCGATGGGAAGCGCGCGGCCCCTGAGCGTGACTTCGCCCGTCATCGCAACATCGCGGCGGATCGCAATGCCGGTCAAGACCGAAATGATGGACGTGGCCATAGCCAAGCCCGCGGACGGGCCGTCCTTGGGGGTGGCGCCTTCAGGCACGTGGACATGGATGTCCACCTTGTCAAAAGTTGGCGGCTTGATGCCGAACGTAGTCGCTTTGGAGCGGACATAGGATCTGGCCGCGTCAATCGACTCCTTCATCACCTCGCCCAGCTTGCCGGTGGCCTGGAAGCGGCCCTTGCCGGGCAGCATCACCGCTTCGATGGTGAGCGTTTCGCCGCCTACCTCGGTCCAAGCCAAGCCCGTGACGACGCCGATCTGGTCCTCGCCTTCCACTTCGCCGTAACGGTATTTGCGCACGCCAGCATAAGATTCGAGATTTTCGGGCGTCACCTCGACCGACTTGGCCTTGGAGGACATGATCTCCTTTACCGCTTTGCGCGCCAAATTAGCGATTTCGCGCTCGAGATTACGCACACCCGCCTCACGCGAGTGATAGCGGATCAGATCGCGCAAGCCCGCGTCGGTAATTTTCCACTCATCGTCCTTGAGCCCATGCGCAGCCATCTCCTTGGGGATCAGGTGCCGCTTGGCAATCTCGACTTTCTCATCCTCGGTGTAGCCTGGGATACGAATGATCTCCATGCGGTCCATCAAGGGTTGCGGCATGCGTAGGGAATTGGCCGTCGTGACGAACATCACGTCCGACAGGTCGAAATCGACTTCCAGATAATGGTCGTTGAAGGTCGAATTCTGCTCCGGGTCGAGCACCTCCAGCAGCGCCGAAGACGGATCGCCACGATAATCCGCGCCTAGCTTATCGATCTCGTCTAGCAGGAAGAGTGGATTGGCGGTCTTTGCCTTCTTCATCGATTGGATGATCTTGCCAGGCATCGAGCCGATATATGTCCGCCGGTGGCCGCGGATTTCCGCTTCATCGCGCATCCCGCCCAACGACATCCGCACAAATTCGCGCCCCGTCGCCTTGGCGATGGATTTGCCCAGCGAGGTCTTGCCCACGCCCGGCGGCCCGACGAGACAAAGGATCGGACCTTTGATCTTGCCAACGCGGCTTTGCACCGCAAGATATTCCAAAATCCGCTCTTTGACCTTCTCGAGCCCATAATGGTCGTCGTTGAGGACCTTCTCGGCCTGGCCGATGTCACGCTTAACCTTGGACTTCTTGCCCCAGGGCAGCGACAGCAGCCAGTCGAGATAATTGCGCACGACGGTCGCTTCCGCGCTCATCGGCGACATGGAACGCAGCTTTTTGACCTCGCTCATCGCCTTTTCGCGAGCTTCCTTCGACAGCTTGGTCTTGCGGATGCGCTCTTCCAGTTCGTTCATCTCGTCGCGGCCTTCTTCGCCTTCGCCGAGTTCTTTCTGGATCGCCTTGAGTTGCTCGTTGAGATAATATTCGCGCTGCGTCTTCTCCATCTGGCGCTTGACTCGAGAGCGTATCTTGCGCTCGACCTGAAGCACGCCGATCTCCGCCTCGATTAGGGCAAGCACCTTCTCCAACCTTTCGGTGGTCGAGAGTGTCTCGAGCAGCGCCTGGCGGTCGGAAATCTTCACCGATAGATGTGCCGCCACGGAGTCAGCCAGCCGCGCCGGATCGTCGATGGCTGCGACCGCCGCCAGCGTTTCGGACGGAATCTTCTTGTTGAGCTTGATGTACTGCTCGAAATTGGTCTTGACCGTGCGCAACAAGGCCTCGCTCTCGCGCGCGGGCGGACTGTCCTCCGGAATCTTCTCGATCGTTGCCTGGAAGAAATCGCTGCGGCCGGTGAAGCCGGTGACGCGGGCGCGGCTCTTGCCTTCCACCAGGACGCGCACGGTCTGGTCCGGCAACTTCAAAAGCTGCAGCACCGTCGCCAGCGTGCCCACATTATGCAGGCCGTCGGGGGCCGGATCGTCTTCTGCCGCCACTTTCTGGGTAAGAAGCAATATCTGCTTCTCGTCGTTCATCACTTCTTCGAGCGCGCGCACGGACTTCTCGCGGCCTACGAAGAGCGGCACGATCATGTGCGGAAACACCACGATGTCGCGCAGAGGCAGCACTGGCGCGCTCAAGGCGCCTGTTTCATCAACTTTCTTCACGGCGTCATCCGCCATTTCTTACTCCTGCCGGCCAGCCCGCCGGCTTTACTGAACCGCCCCGGGGGCGGGGCACGGTTTACACGAAGGAATCGCCCCTAAGGGCCGGTCCCGACAGTCTAAAATGGGCCCGTTGATATGCGGTTTCAAGGCAATGACGAAAGTGGGAGCCTGTAAGTTCCGACTGACGCACCGAAAACTCATGGGAACTCGCTTTTTCCCGGCCGAGTCACCCAAAAGTCGCCGCTAGGAAGCGGTTTGCTCGCGGGCTTGGCCCTTGTCCGAATAGGTGTAAAGCGGACGCGCCTTGCCATCGACCACATCTGCGGTGATCACAACCTCTTGGACCCCGTTTAGCGTGGGGAGCTCAAACATGGTCTCGAGCAAGATGCCCTCAAGGATCGAACGCAATCCGCGCGCGCCCGTCTTCCGCAAGATCGCCCGCTTGGCAATCGAGTGCAGCGCCTCTTCCTGGAACCGAAGCTTGACGCCTTCCATCTCGAACATGCGCATATATTGCTTGGCGAGGGCGTTCTTTGGCCGGGTGAGAATCTCGATCAGCGCCGGTTCGGAGAGATCGCCCAACGTGGCGAGCACCGGCAGGCGGCCGATGAATTCCGGGATCAGACCGAACTTCAGCAAGTCCTCCGGCTCGATCTCGCGCAGGATCTCGCCCGTGCCGCGCTCATCCGGGCCACGCACATTGGCGCCGAACCCCATCGAGGTGCCGGAAGTGCGGGCCGAGATGATCTTATCCAACCCGGCAAAAGCGCCGCCGCAGATGAAGAGGATGTTGGTGGTATCCACCTGCAGGAATTCCTGCTGGGGATGCTTGCGCCCGCCTTGGGGCGGTACCGAAGCCACCGTGCCTTCCATAATTTTGAGCAAGGCCTGCTGCACGCCCTCGCCCGAAACGTCGCGGGTGATGGAAGGATTGTCGGACTTCCGGGAGATCTTATCGACTTCATCGATATAGACGATGCCGCGCTGGGCGCGCTCGACATTGTAGTCGGCCGCCTGCAACAGCTTGAGGATGATGTTCTCCACATCCTCGCCCACATAACCCGCCTCGGTAAGCGTAGTGGCGTCGGCCATGGTGAAAGGCACGTCCAGGATACGGGCCAATGTCTGCGCCAAGAGGGTTTTACCGCAGCCTGTCGGCCCGATCAGCAGGATGTTGGATTTGGCAAGTTCGACATCGCCATTCTTGCCAGTCGAATTGATGCGCTTGTAGTGATTATGGACGGCGACAGACAATACCTTCTTGGCATGGCTCTGGCCCACCACATAATCGTCCAGAACTTTGTAGATTTCTTGAGGGGTGGGCACGCCCTCCTTGGATTTCATGAAGGAGGTCTTGTTCTCCTCGCGGATGATCTCCATGCAGAGTTCGACGCATTCATCACAGATGAACACAGTGGGGCCGGCAATGAGCTTGCGCACTTCGTGCTGACTCTTGCCGCAAAAAGAGCAGTAAAGCGTGTTTTTGGAATCGCCGCCGCTGGCTTTGCTCATCTCACATCCGGTCCTTCCACCGGGGGCCTTCGCCCACTTCGCAGCCTTTAAGAAGCCCTATGCTGCTTTGCACCCTGCGGAGGAGCCGAAGCACCCCCATACCCAACATTCGACCACGTTAGAGCCGACGGGATCAAGATTTGTTTAAACCTGCATAAGTGCCCGGAAGTCCAGGAACTTTCGTGTCTTAAGATGGATCAAGTGCTACTTTCCGCCTCAGGGCGCCGCGTCATGACCTGGTCCAATAGCCCAAAATTCTTGGCTTCCTCCGCATTCATATAAGTATCCCGGTCGAGCAGCTTTTCAATGGCCTCGAGCGTCTGGCCCGTATGCTTGGCGTAAATCTCGTTCAGCCGGCGTTTCAACTTCACAATTTCCTGTGCATGGCGGGCGATATCGGCGGCCTGGCCATAAAAGGCGGCCGATGGCTGATGGACCATGATGCGGGAATTGGGCAGCGCAAACCGTTCTCCTTTTTTTCCGGCGCAGAGGAGCAGCGACGCCGCAGAGGCCGCCTGCCCGACGCAAAAGGTCTGAACCGGCGGGCGCACATATTGCATCGTGTCGTAGATGGCCAGGCCCGCCGTCACCAGCCCGCCCGGCGAGTTGATATACATATGTATCTCTTTCTTGGGGTTTTCGGCCTCAAGAAACAGGAGCTGAGCGGTAATCAGGCTGGCGCCATAATCCTCGATGGGACCGGTGATGAAGATCACTCGCTCCTTAAGAAGGCGCGAATAAATGTCGAAGGCACGCTCGCCCCGGGCGGTCTGCTCGACCACCATTGGCACCAGCGTGTTGTTGTGAAATTCGGTCGGATCAGCCATGGCGCTCTTCCAAAATTCGGGCTTCCTGTTCACTCAATATAATGTTTCGGATGCCGATTGCGAACGGCCCGTTCCCATGGCCAAGGCACGTCAGGCTCAGCCACTCCGCGCGCTGCTTTTCACGCTCTCCGGCAGATCGTCCGGGTCCTTGAACAATGTCTCGCGGTCTACCGGCTTGTTGGTGACCTCCGCCAGCTCGGCGATGAAATCCACGACCTTCTCCTCGAACAACGGCGCTCGGATCTCGGCCTGGGCCTGGGGATTACTGGCGTAATACTGAAAGACCTGCTGTTCCTGGCCGGGGAACTGACGGGCCCGCGCCATGATGGCGCGATTGACCTCCTCGCCGGCGATCGTGATGCCGTTCTGCTCGCCCAGCTTGCCCAGAACCAGTCCCAACCGCACCCGCCGCTCGGCGATGGCGCGGTATTCCGCCTTGAGTTCATCCTCGGTCTTGCCCTCGTCGGCCGCGGTCTTGCCTTCGCGCTTCAGCTCGGCTTCGACCTGGGCCCAGATGGAAGTGAACTCTGCTTCCACCATGGCGGGCGGGAGGGGGAAATCATGCGCCTCGTCCAGCGCGTCCAGGATGCGCCGTTTGAGATGCAGCCGGCTCGCGGCATTGAAATCGGCTTTGACTTGCTCGCGCACCCGGTCCTTCAAGGTCGCGAGGTCCTCGAGCCCCATCTTCTTGCCCAATTCATCGTCGATCTTGGCTTCTTCAGGTGCTTTGATCTCTTTCACGGTAACTGCAAAGACGGCCTCTTTGCCGGCCAGATCCGCGGCGTGATAATCGGCTGGGAAAGTCACTTTCACGTCGCGCTTTTCACCCAGTTTGGCGCCGATCAACTGATCCTCGAAACCGGGAATGAACTGGCCCGAGCCCAGGGTAAGATTGAAATCCTCGCCCTTGCCGCCAGGAAACTCGACGCCATCCACGCTGCCGACGAAATCGATCTTGGCGATATCTTCTTTCTCGGCCGCGTCGCCTTCCTGCCGGGTTGCATAGCCGCGGTTCTGCTTGGCCAAGGTCTGGAGTGCCTCGTCGACATCGGCGTCGGTGACCTCGGAGGTCAACCGCTCGACCTTCAGCTTTGCGACGTCGGCCGTCTCGAATTCCGGCATCAGATCCACTGTCACGGTGAATTGCAGATCGGCCTTGCCGTTGACCACTTCGCTCACGTCGCCGACCGGCTCGACGCGAGGCTGGAGCGCCGGCTTCAGCTGATTGTCGCTGATCGCCTTCTGGCTGCCCTCGTTGACGGCCTGCTCGACCACCTCACCCATTACGGACTTGCCGAACTGTTTTTTGAGGAAGGAGACCGGCGCCTTGCCCGGACGAAATCCCTTGAGATTGACGCGCGGCTTCATTTCTTCCAGCCGCTTGGTGACCCGGCTATCGAGCTCGCTGGCGGGCACCGTCACCGTATATTGGCGGCGAAGATCCTCGGAAACCGTCTGGGTAATCTGCATATTGTAAGTCCTTAATCCGTTGCCGGGACCTGGTGCGGGCAGAGGGACTTGAACCCCCACGACTTTCGTCACTGGAACCTAAATCCAGCGCGTCTACCAGTTCCGCCATGTCCGCGTATTTGGGCCGGCCCCTATATCAAGTGTTGAGGGGGGTTACCAGCAATTCTCTGAGGGCCAAGAGGCTTTCCGGAAGGATTTCGGTGAGATCCTCGGCGATCAGGCCCGGACCAAAGCGGCCGGCGGCATCCCCGTGCAGCCAGGCCCCCGCGCAGGCGGCCGCGAAAGCCGGTATTCCCTGGGCCAAAAGCCCGGCGATGAAGCCGGACAGAACATCGCCCGCTCCCGCCGTGGCGAGTGTCGCCGGCGCGTTGGCGTTGATCGCCGCTGTCCCGTCGGGGGCAGCAATCACGGTGTCACTCCCTTTTAGCAGCACGATCGCACCGGCCCGCGCCGCCGCTATCCGAGCGGCCTCGGCTTTGCTTTTGGCTTTCGCCAATAGACCGGGAAACACCCGCTCGAATTCTCCCTCGTGCGGCGTGAGCACCGCGGGATGTTTGATCTTCGCAAACAGGCTTTTGGGCTCATCGCGAAAAGAGGTGAGCGCGTCCGCATCCAAAACCACGGCCGCACCGCTTTTCAGCGCTGCCGTCACAAGACCTCTCGTGACCTTGCCCACGCCCAGACCTGGACCGATCACCACAGCATTGAGACGCTTATCGGATAGAAGCTGGCCGAGCCCTTCTCCACCTTTGAAGGGCTTGATCATGATTGCAGTGAGAAGGCCGGCATTGGCAGCGACGGCATCGCCTTGCGCCACCACGCTGACAAGTCCGGCCCCAATCCTGAGCGCGCCCCTTGCCGCCATCCGCGCGGCGCCGGTGGCGTGTGCGGGCCCCGACACTACCACGCAATGACCGCGCGCATATTTGTGTGCATTGGCTGCCGGCCAACGATAATGACCGCCCCAAAGGATGGGCGTGTTCTCATAAAGCTTGCTGCCAGATGCGGCAGCTTCCGGAATGCCGATTTCGGCGAGCAGTGTTTCGCCGCACAGTTCGCGGCCCGGCAAGAGCAGATGGCCTGGCTTCCGCCGGAAGAAGGTGACTGTGAGGTCGGACTTCACTGCGATGCCAAGAATTTTCCCGGTGTCACCATCCAAGCCGCTGGGCACATCCACTGCCACAACTGCGGCATCTGCGCGATTTACGGCTTCCACTACCGCGCGGTAGCTTTTTTCCATCGGCCGCGAAAGCCCGGCGCCAAAAAGCGCATCCACGATCAGACTGGCGCCGTCGAGTGACGACGGCGACAACGCGGCCCGCGTGCCCCGCCATTTATGCGCCATCGCTGCGGCATCGCCCTTGTGCCCATCTCCGGCCGCGATCATCACATCGAAGCCACGCCCGGCCAAATGCCGCGCAGTCACGAAACCGTCGCCGCCATTGTTGCCGGGGCCGCACAGCACACAGACGCGGCAGGGCGGAAAACGGGCGGCGATGGCCTCGGCCACCGCGCGCCCGGCATTCTCCATCAAGGTCAGCGAGAGTGTGCCTGCTGCAACCGCAAGGGCGTCCGCCCGCCGCATCTCGTCATTAGTAAGAATCTCGTTCGCCATTCGGGCCTCAGGCGAAGCCCGGTGGAATATCATCCGTATGCGGATCGATATCTTCAAAGGCTTTGGCGGCCTGAAGCACACCCCGATCGTCGAACGGCCGGCCCACGATCTGCAGGCCGACAGGTAAACCGTTCGCATAGCCACAGGGCACGCTCGCCGCGGGCTGCTGGGTGAGGTTGAACGGTAGGCTGAACGGCGTCCAGCTGGGCCAAGAGCCGTTGCCCTCATACGGCGTGATCCTGCCCACGTCGAATGCAGTTACTGCCAGCGACGGCGTGAGCAGGAGGTCATATTTCTCCATGAAGACGCGCATTTTGCTGGCATAGGCGCCGCGCGCCACATTCGCCTCGATATAGTCGCAGAGCGGGATAGCCGCGCCCTCCTCCGCCATCGCAAGAAGGCCTGGGTCGAGCAGCGCTTTCTTTTCCGGCGCGGCGTGGCCGAACAGGAAACCCGCGCCACCCCACCATAATGTACGGAAGATGGGTCCGGGATCGCCGCCAGGGGGGTCCACTTCCTCGACATGCGCACCCAGATCGGAAAAACGCTTGGCGGCTGCGGCGACCAACGCGGCCACTTCAGGCGTCACATTCTTGGCAAATCCCATCGTCGCGCTGAAGCCTATGCGTTTGCCACGTACTCCCTGATCCAGTCCCTCACTGAATTTTTTGGCCACAGGCGGGAGGGACTGCCAATCGCGCGGATCGGGCCGCGCGATAATGTCCAGAAGCAACGCGCTGCCTTCGACATCGCGGCTCATCGGGCCGATATGCGCCAACGTGCCGAAGGGCGATGGCGGCCAGGCGGCTACCCGCCCGAACTGAGGTTTGATGCCGAACACCCCCGAAAAACTGGAAGGAATACGAATCGAGCCGCCGCCATCGGTGCCCAGCGCCAATGGCGCAAGTCTTGCCGCCAGCGCCGTCGAAGCGCCGCCCGATGAACCGCCCGGCGTCTTTTCCAGATTCCAGGGATTTCGCGTAATGCCTGTGAGAGGAGAATCGGTCACGCCCTTCCAGCCATGATCGGGCGTGGTGACTTTGCCTAAAAGCACAGCGCCCGCCTCCTTGAGGCGCGCAATCACTGGCGCGTCATCATTCCAGGGCTGTTTGGGATCGATTGCGCGCGAGCCGCGCAAGGTGGGCCAGCCGCGGGTGAGAAAAATATCCTTCACCGCCACGGGGACCCCATCCAAAGGCGAAAGCGGCGCATTCTTGATCCAGCGCGCCTCCGCGGCGCGGGCCTGATCCAGGGTCGTGGGCTCGTCGATCAGGCAGAAGGCATTGGTCTTTTTGTCGAGCATTGCAATGCGCGCCAGAAGCGCGCGCGCCGCTTCGACGGGCGACGCCTCATGCGCGGCAAAGGCATTCGACAGACGCGCCGCATTCCATTGCCAAAGTTCAGCCATGTCTGAAATGCCTTTTGAGGCGCGCCAGCGCTTCCTCGATCACGCTTCGCTCTTTGCAGAAGGCGAAGCGCACATAGGTATCGGGTCTGTTGGGCCCGGAAAAGAATTCACTCAGTGGAATCAGTGCGACGCCTGCCTCTCGAACCAGCCGTTCGCAGAAGGCGCGATCTTTCTCATTAGTAAGATTTTGGATGCCGGCGGCTAGAAAATAAGTGCCTTCACTCGGCAGGATTGCAAAGCCAAGCTCTTTCAGTTCGGATGCCAAAAGATCGCGGTTGGCCTGAAGCCGTTTGGTGAGCGCAATGGCGGACTCCATCTCATGCCTGAGGCCATAGGCGATCCCCAGCTGCAGCGCCGGCGGGGTGGTGAAGGTGAGGAACTGGTGCGCCTTGGCGATCACGGAGATCATTGCTCTGGGCCCGGTGAGCCAGCCCACTTTCCATCCGGTGAGGGAGAATATCTTTCCTGCCGACCCTACTCTGACCGTGCGCTCTCGCATGCCGGGAAGGCTGGCCAAAGGAATATGTGGCCGTCCGTCATAGGTGAGGTGCTCGTACACTTCATCACAGATTGCGACCGCGTTGCTGTTGTCGAGACAATTCGCGATCGCCGCCATTTCGCCGGCATCGAACACTCGGCCGATGGGATTGAGCGGGGTGTTGACCATCACGGCTTTGGTCTTAGGCGTGATGGCGGCCGCAATAGCCTCCTTGGTCAATCGCCAGCCGGGCGGACTCAGCGTCACCGACTTCGCCACCGCACCTGCCGCCTCCACAATGGGACGATAGGAGTCATAGGCCGGCTCAATCAGCACCACTTCGTCGCCTGGTCCCGCCAATCCCATGATAGCCGCGGTTAGCGCCTCGGTGCCGCCGGAGGTTACGAGCACTTCATCCTTCGAATCATAATCGAGCCCGTAAAAGCGCCTGGCATGATCTGTGAGTGCCTGGCGCAATTCCGGCACGCCTTGCATGGGGGGATATTGGTTGGGGCCCTCCATCAGCACTTTGGCTGCGGCGGCACGTATCGCGTCCGGCCCGTCCAAGTCGGGAAAACCCTGCCCGAGATTGACCGCCCGGTGCTCGGTGGCCAGCGCCGACATCACTGTGAAAATGGTGGTCCCCTGCCTGGCAAAAACGGGGTTGAAGGCAGGAGAAAATGTCATGGTGTGGTACCTTTGCAGACGGGAACAGGGCTGACAAATACCCGTGCGGGGGGCTCTAAAAGCAAGCAGTCTGCCTTGAATCTAGGCACCACTCCCGCGCTGACCTGTGGGAAAACCACACAAATCATTGAAAACCAAAGCAATTGCAGCAAAAAAGCCGACACAGATCGTGCAATTTCGCTAAAACCGCGTTCGTGAGAGACGCCCGCACGGGTGGAAATACGCATGAAAAAGATCGAAGCCATCATCAAACCCTTCAAGCTCGACGAAGTGAAAGAGGCGCTGCAGGAAGTGGGCGTTCAAGGCATCACCGTGACCGAAGCCAAGGGGTTTGGACGCCAGAAAGGGCATACCGAACTTTACCGGGGCGCGGAATATGTCGTGGATTTCCTGCCCAAGGTGAAGATCGAGATCGTGGTGCCGGAATCGCGACTGGAAGCCTCGGTGGAAGCGATCCAGAAAGCCGCGCGCACGGGGCGCATTGGCGACGGCAAGATTTTCATCCTCAATGTCGAGGAAGCCATCCGCATCCGCACCGGCGAGACCGGACCGGACGCCATTTGAAGCAAAGCACCCCTTCGCGGGTGCCGGGTATAGTGGACAATAATCGAAGGAAAGACGAACTCATGGCCGAGAAGAAAACGAGCGCGAGCGACATCCTCAAGCTCATCAAGGACAAAGAAGTGAAATTCGTGGACATCCGCTTCACCGACCCGCGCGGCAAGTGGCAGCATGTCACTTTTGACCTTTCCATGGTCGACGAGGATTTCCTCAATCACGGCACGATGTTCGACGGTTCCTCGATCGCCGGCTGGAAAGCGATCAACGAGTCCGACATGCTGCTGATCCCCGATCTTGATACCGCAGTGATCGATCCCTTCTTCGCTCAGACCACGCTGATCCTGGTCTGCGACGTGCACGAGCCCACCACCGGCCAGCGTTACGGGCGCTGCCCTCGATCCATCGCCAGGGCCGCCGAGGCCTATGTGAACTCCTCTGGCGTGGGCGATACCACCTATTTCGGCCCGGAAGCGGAATTCTTCGTGTTCGACGATGTGCGTTTCGACGTGAGCATGAATAAGGGCTTCTACTATCTCGACTCCAAGGAAGGCGCGTATAATACGGGCACCGAATATGAGCAGGGCAATCTCGGCCATCGTCCCCAGGTCAAGGGCGGCTATTTCCCCGTCCCGCCGGTCGATTCCGAGCAGGACATGCGTGGAGAGATGCTGGCCATTATGGGCGACATGGGCATCAATCCGGAAAAGCACCATCACGAAGTCGCGACGGCCCAGCATGAGCTTGGCTTCAAGTACAACACGCTCACCAAGTGTGGCGACTATATGCAGATCTACAAATATGTGATCCACCAGGTCGCCCAGTCATACGGCAAGTCGGCGACCTTCATGCCCAAGCCGGTGTATGGCGATAATGGTTCGGGCATGCATGTCCATCAGTCGATCTGGAAAGGGGGCAAACCGCTCTTCGCGGGTTCGGGCTATGCCGACCTGTCAGACGTGTGCCTCTATTACATCGGCGGCATCATCAAGCACGCCAAGGCACTCAACGCCTTCACCAATCCGCTGACCAATTCCTACAAGCGGCTGATCCCGGGCTTCGAGGCGCCGGTGCTTCTTGCTTACTCGTCGCGTAACCGATCGGCGTCTTGCCGCATCCCATTCTCGCCGTCGCCCAATGGCAAACGGGTGGAAGTGCGCTTTCCCGATCCCGGCGCCAATCCCTATCTGGCTTATGCCTCGATGCTGATGGCGGGCCTGGACGGGATCGAGAACAAGATTCATCCAGGCGGCCCGATGGACAAGGACCTTTATGCGCTTCCGCCGGAAGAATTGGCGAAAGTGCCACAGGTTTGCGGGAGCCTGCGCGAGGCGCTGGAGAATTTGGACAAGGACCGGACCTTCCTCAAGAAGGGAGGCGTGTTCAGCGATGATTTCATCGACAGCTATATCGAGCTGAAGATGAACGAGGTCTATGCCTTCGAACACACGCCACATCCGGTGGAATTCAAGATGTACTATTCGGTCTAAGGCGATCGCCGGACTACGGAAAGGCGCGGGTTCCCCCGCGCCTTTTTCCGTTTCAAGCGGCCGTTGCCGCCCGCTGCGGGGATTTACAGGGCAGCGCCACAAAGGCGGCGCAGCCCTGGTCCTGCTCGCTTTCGATCCAGGCACGCCCGCCATGCAGTTCGGCCAGGCCTTTCACCAGCGCCAGGCCCAACCCGGTACCGCCCGAGTGCCGGTTATAGTGATTGTCCAACTGGCTGAAGGGCATGAATATCCGCCCCAGTTTCTCCCGCGGAATGCCAGGCCCATCATCACGAACCATCAGTTGGAAGCATCCATCGCGCGCCCGTTCTGCCGTCACTTCTATATGCCCGCCTTCGGGTGTGTATTTCACCGCATTGGAAACGAGATTGATCAGGATTTGCTTCAGCGCGCGCTCGTCCGCGTGTAGCGCGGGACAGGATTGGTCGACCCTGACGGTCAGGGTTTGCTGTTTTTCTGCTGCCTTTGCGGCCACCAGCTTGAGCGCGTCCTCGAACAGGGCGCTCGCATCCAGCGGATTGGGCGATATTTCCATGCGGCCCGCCTCGATCTTTGCGATATCGAGCAGATCGTTGATCAGCGACAGAAGATGCGTGCCCGAAGCATGGATATCGCGGGCATAGTCTTTGTATCGAGGCGTTCCAACCAGGCCGAAGCTTTCCCGGGCGATGATGTCCGAGAAACCGAGAATGGCGTTCAGGGGGGTACGCAATTCATGGCTCATATTCGCCAGGAAGGCAGTCTTGGACGAATTGGCGGCTTCCGCCTCGAAACGTTTCCTGAGCGCATCGTCGCGCGTCTCCTCCAGTTCGCGTGCCAGATCCTGCACCCGAAAACGCAGGCGGGAATCTTCCTGCATCCGTATGACGAGAGGACGTCCGGCCCACCACATGTGAAGCGTGAAGAATGGTGCCGCGAATGCGATCACGTGATCGAGCGTGGAATGGCCGAGCGCGAAACGGACTGCCGTCATCACAGAGATCGGAAGAAGGCCGGCGATGAACATCGCCATGTTGCTGCCGCGCGCCGCCGCCAGTGCAGAACCCACGGCGATGGCACAGACGGCAATGAAGACATGGTTGACAGAATTGGCGCTCTCCCAAAAAATCCAGGGCAACGCCCCCCAGGCCACGCTTACCAGAAGCTGCATCGCGCAATGTACCTTGGCCCAGCGGACGAGATCACAGTCGGGATCGTGCGACGTCGCGTACTGATAGACGGCGGCCGCCGCCGCGGCTGTCGCCGTGGCTGCCACCACGGCGAGCGGAAGAAATAGCACGTGGCCCAGCGGACGATGACCGAAAATGCCGATCGGGTTGGAACAGACAAGCGACACCGCGAGCGCCCATAGCGGCGCGGTAATTCGCGTTGCCTGTACCGACCGGGCGATGAGATCCAGCTGGGCCTTGAGGACGCGGGGATCGTCGCGGTCTTCTTCTCTAAGGGCAATAATGCGTTGCACGTAGCTAATCTCGCGCCACCGATGGGAGTTGGGAACCAGGCTAGATCGCACCCACAAATAACCCTGTTAATCCAACGCTAAGATGATTAACAGACGGTAATCGCAGCCTTCTATGGCGGCGGGAATCCGGTCGCGCAGAAGCGTCCGCTTGTTTAACGTATTCGAAGAATTGACGATTCGCCCCATGCCCAAAGATTCAACAGATTTGTTCGCAAACGCCGGGCCTGCAGCCAAAGGCTATACCGCGAAAGACATTGAGGTCCTGGAAGGGTTGGAGCCTGTCCGCCGCCGTCCGGGCATGTATATCGGCGGAACCGATTTCCACGCTATGCATCATCTGGCGGCGGAAATATTGGACAACGCAATGGACGAAGCGGTGGCTGGTCATGCCAGCCGCATCGAGCTGGAGCTAGCCGCCGGCAATGAGCTCACCATCCGCGACAATGGACGCGGCATTCCCGTGGACCCGCATCCCAAATTCAAGAACAAGTCGGCGCTGGAAGTCATCATGACCACGCTCCATGCCGGGGGAAAATTCGACGGCAAGGTCTACGAGACCAGCGGCGGCCTTCATGGTGTGGGCGCATCCGTAGTGAATGCTCTGTCTGAATGGATGGACGTCGAGGTGGCGCGCGACAGGCGTGGCCACAAGATGCGCTTCGAGCGCGGCCAGCCCAAGGGCAAGCTCAAGGAGCTGGGCGCGGTCAATCGCCGGGGTACCTACGTCACCTTCAAGCCCGATCCCAAGATTTTTGGCGACGCGCATTTCTCGCCGGCCCGGCTTTACCGCATGGCCAAATCGAAGGCCTACCTGTTCCGGGGCGTGGAGATACGTTGGAGTTGCGATCCCGCGCTGATCAAGGACGAGACACCCAAGGAAGATACACTCAAATTTCCCGGCGGCCTGCTCGATTTCCTCAAAAGTGAGATCGGAACGTCGAACGTGGTGAACGCGCGCGACTTCGCCGGCCGCACGGAGAATCGCGACGGCCGCGGCGCCGTGGAGTGGGCGGTAGCCTGGACGCCGGCGGTCGATTCCTTCGTCCGTTCCTATTGCAACACCATCCCCACGCCCCAGGGCGGTACCCATGAACAGGGTCTGCGCAATGCACTCACCAAGGCGCTGCGCGCCCATGGCGAACGCTCCAACAACCGCAAGACCGCGCTGATCACCGCCGATGATGTGATGGACGCGGCCTGCGCCGTGCTGTCGGTCTTTATCCGCGAACCGGAATTCCAGGGCCAGACCAAGGACAAGCTGTCGTCCCCCGACGCCCAGCGCCTGGTCGAAACCATCATGCGCGACCATTTCGATCACTGGCTGGCGGAAAGCCCCGCCGAAGCCAGCAAGCTGCTGGACTTCGTGATCGACAGCGCCGAGGACCGGCTGAAAAAGCGCCAGGAAAAGGAAACCA